>JAGXOL010000009.1 GCA_023659895.1 Candidatus Aenigmarchaeota archaeon LH_S7 | reverse complement strand
TATTTGTTTTTCTAATCTCTAATAAATCTTTTCTAAAGGATATTGGATATTCTTTGTTTGGTTTAATCCTTTTGTAAAATCTTAAAGCCTGTTGTATATTTGCAGAGTAGATTTTCTTTTTAAGAGATTGGTAAATAGGTAGAAATTCAATTCCTTTAGATTCTAATTGTAGTAAGTCTTGAATGTTGTTATATTCTGTGTTTAGATGTTTTAACTTTAACTTTGTTGGTTCTATTATTTTGCATTTAATAGTTTTATTGGCTTTGACCATATATTATTTATAAATTTTTTGTAATGTAATATTATGTTCTTGTTCTTTAAAGAAAAGCATTGTCCTCTTTGTGGTGTAAAGGGTGTCAAGAAGGGTTCTTATTATAAATGCATGAATTGCGAATCTGTTTTTTCTGATTTTGGTATCATAAAAAGTCCTTTTGATGAGGCAGTTAACCCAGGGAGGTTGGAGATTTTTAAAGACAATTAATTTAAGTGTTATGTTTTTTGGTTATAAAGGGCCAATCTGATAAAGATCATTGTTACACAGAAATAGCTCAATCTAATTAATCAAAAACTCCTGGGATTTTCTCATTACATTTCTCACATTTTAGTTTCTTTATTTCTGCTTTGAATCCTTCTCTTCTTATTGCTAAATCCCCACATTTAGGGCAGTAAGTATTTCCATATCTAGATGTAGGAATATTTCCAATGTAAATATAATCCAGCTTTTTCTTTGCAGCTCCATACAATTTTTCCAAAGTTTTGAGTGGGGTTGGCTCAGTTTCCAGCATTTTATATTGTGGAGAGAATCTTGAAAGGTGTAGAGGGGTCTTCTTTCCAAGGTTGTCATTAATCCACTTTGAAAGGAAATTAATCCATTCTAAAGAATCATTATATCCTGGGATAATTAAACTTGTCACCTCTATCCATATATTGTGCTTCTTGTACTCTTTCAGGGAATTCAAAACAGGTTGTAAAGAAGCTCCGCACAAACTCTTGTAAACCTCCTCATTACCCTTAACATCAATATTAATTGCATCCAAGAATGGAGCCATTTTTTTGATTGGTTCTATGTTTGTATATCCATTGCTGACCCAAATATTTTTAAGGCCTTTTTCTTTCGCGAGCTTCATTGTATCAAAAGCGTATTCATAAAAAATTGTGGGCTCTGTGTAAGTGTAAGAAATAATTTTGCTTCCATATCTCTCTGCTAGCTCAACAATTTTTTCTGGAGGGTAATTATCACCAAAAACTTTTTCAGGGGAAATCTGGGAAATGTTATAATTTTGGCAAAAATGGCAGGAAAAATTGCATCCTACTGTGGCAACTGATAAGGATTCCGCTCCAGGAAAGAAGTGGTATAAAGGTTTTTTCTCAATAGGGTCTATTGATAGGGCGCAGGCTTTTGAGTGGACAAGAGAGTATAATTTTCCCTCCACATTTTTTCTCACCCCACACTCACCTGCTTCATCAACAGGGATTACACAAGAGTGAGGACAAAGATTACAGTTAACTTTTTCTTCTTTTAACTTTTTATAAAACATTGCTTCTTTAAGATTTCTCATAATTGAAACAAGTCTAATTAAATAATTGTTATATTATGGTCAAATTAAACAAGATTGTTGTACAAGGTTTTAAGTCATTTAAGAACAAAACCACTATACTAATAGGAAATGGAATTACAGGTATTACTGGAGCTAATGGTTCCGGAAAAAGTAATATTCTTGATGCATTCTCTTTCGTTTTAGGTAAAAATTCTGCGAAGGCGCTTAGAGCTGATAAGATGGAAGACTTGATTTATCAAAGTGATAAGGGCCAGATAGAAAGTGGTAAAGTTGAATTGGAGATAGACAATAGTGAAGGGGAAATCAAAGTTGATGATAAGACTTTACTTATTTCAAGAAGAGTTAACAAACAAGGGCAATCAACTTATCGCCTGAATGGTAAAATAGAAACGAGACAAAAAATTGTTGACTTGTTAAGGGAGGCAAGAATCTCACCTGACGGGCTCAATATTGTAGGACAAGGGGATGTTACTAAAGTTCTGGAAATGAATCCCCAGGAAAGGAGATTGATTATTGATGAACTTGCTGGTCTTGCAGAATTTGATGAAAAAAAGAAGAAAAGTGAGCAGGAGCTACATAAAGTAGAGGAAATTTTGAAGGAGCAGAATCTTCTTTTGAGAGAACGTGAAAAAATGTTCCAGAACATTTCTGAGGAGAAAAGAAAGGTTGAAAGGTTTAATGAGCTTAATGAAAAATTGAAAAAGTTGAAATTCTCTATTTCAAAGAAAAAGTTAGATAGTGCTACAGAAAAGAAAAATAAATTAGCTGAAAAAGAGAAAGAGATTGAGGAAAAAACGAAAAAAATTGATGAAGAAATAAAGCAAATTGATTCTCAGCTAGAGGAGCAAGAGAATAAGGTAAAAGAATTGACAGATAATATTCTTGGAGGGAGCAGAGAAGTTGAGGTTATAGAGGAGCAAGAGAAGGTAAAAAATGAAATTTCTAGTAGGGAGAATAATATTGAATCTAATAAAAGAGAGATTGATAGATTGGAGAGATACATTGAGCAACTTTCAGAGATTGAAAAACCTAAGGCAATTAAATTTTTGTCAGACAGGGAAGGTGTGCTTGGTACCTTGAATGAAGCTTTGGATTGTGATGACAAATACAAACAAGCAATAGATGCTGCTCTTGGTGCAATGAAAAATGATTTGATTGTGGAAAATTTTGATAAGATTGATTCTTATATACAATATCTTAAGGATAACAAGATTGGTTTTGCAAGATTTTTACCTTTGGATAAAGTGCAAGGTAATATTATAGAGAAACCAAAAGGGGAAGGAGTTGTTGATGTAGGTATAAACTTGGTAAAATTCAACAAAAAATTCAAAAAAGCTGTGGAACATGCTCTAGGTTCAACACTGATTGTTGATAATTTGGAAAATGCGAAACAATTTGTTAATAGATATAGGATTGCGACTTTAGATGGCTCATTGATAGAAAGGAGTGGTTCTGTTTTAGGAGGTTATAAAGAAAAGACATTTAATGTTAACAAAGTAAAGGAAGAAACAAAGAAGGTTGAGGAGGAAAACAAAAAATTGGATGAAGAATTAAAATTTTATAAAAAACAATTGAAAGAGGTCACTAAAAAAAGAGAGGAAATAAGTAATAAATATAGTGGTGTTGGGAGTGAGATAAAAACTGTTGAAGATGAAATTAAGAAATTGAGGGATAAAAGAAGGAAGATTTATGAAAGAAAATTGCGTTTGCAGAATGATTTGTCTAATGAGAAAATTAAATTGGCTCGTGTTGAAACTGAGATTAAGAATTATCAGGATGAATTAAATGAAATGGAGCTTTTTGATGAGGTTGAAGAGGGAGAGATTCCTGATTTGAAAGATCAAATCTCAAAACATAGCAGTGAGATTAACAAATTAGGTCCTCTGAACATGAAAGCTGTTGAGCAATATGACAAGTACAGGGACGAATATGAGAAATTGAAGGAAAAGGTGGAGAAGATTGTAGAGGAGAAGTACGCAATTCTGAAGGTTGTTAATGAGATTGAGAACAAGAGGAAGGAAAAATTCATGGAATTGTTTAACATGATTAATCACGAGTTTAAGGAAATTTATCACAAGTTTACTGAAGGGGAAGGGCACATTGCCTTGGAAGAAGAAGATGATATTTATTCTGGATTGTTGATTAAGGCAAAGCCCAAAGGTAAGAGAATGTTAGGTATAGATTCTCTCTCAGGTGGGGAAAAGACTATTACTGCAATTGCTTTCTTGTTAGCTATCCAGAGGTGCAAGCCAAGTTGTTTTGTTTTGCTTGACGAGATTGATGCTGTCTTGGACAAGGACAATACAAAGAAAGTAGTAGATGTTGTCCAGTATTTCTCAAAGGAGCAGCAATATGTTATTATAACACATAATGAAGTTACTGTTTCAAAGAGTGATCAGATCTATGGTATTGTCTCAGAGAACGGGGTTTCATCAATAGTAGGTATTAGATTGAATGCAAAATAATTAGGTGTTTATCTCAACAACATCTTTCTCCTTTAATTTATATTTTAATCCAACTTTTCTTCCACTAAAATTAGTGTTGTCAAAAATTCTTGCAAAGCGAAAATCATTATAAAAATCCTTGTGGATTCCTAGAGCTAAGTCTTTTACTGTTGAGCTTTTTTTCAGCTGGCCTAGTAAGTTCTCTGTTCCCTTGTGTTTTGGTAGTTCCCTTATCATGTCCTGGAGGGCAGCGATTTTCTCCTCTCTAGTATCTGCTTGCAAGTACCTTTCCTCAGCCAAATAATAGTCCTGGGTTGCATTTATAGGCATAAAAAATTTTAGATTTTAAAATTATGGTTGATTGCATATTTTGTAAGATTGTTCAAGGTGAGATTCCTGTGGTTAAATTAATGGAAGATAAGCTAAATCTTGCTTTTCTAGATGCAAGACCTCGCTCCCCTGGTCACACTTTGGTGATTCCCAAAAAACACTATGAGAAATTGGAAGATATGCCAGAGGAAGAAGCTAAGGAATTTTTTGGTTTTATGCATAAATTAACTAAAGCTGTTCCAGGAGCAGTAAATGCGCAAGGTTTTAATTTGGGTGTTAACAATGGAAAAGCTGCTGGGCAGGAAGTGATGCATGTCCATTTCAATATAATTCCTAGATTTGAAGAGGACCAAGGTTCTCCTATTCAGGGATTAGTGCAAGTTGAAGTAAAAGAAGATCCTAAGGAGATTGCCAAGAGAATAAAAGAAAATTTGCCTGCTGAAGAAAATAAAGAGGAAGAAAAAAGAGAAGAGAAGAAGGAGCAAGAAAAGAAAAAAGAAAAAGATGAGGAAAAGCCAACAAAGAGTTCTGAGAGAGAATGGCAGGAATTTAATTTGAAAGAACAAGACAAAGCAGCTGATTATTCTGATGCAAGGAGAGAATATTAATTGCAAAATCTAATTAAAAATACCTTATAGATTTATGCCGGGGTGGCCTAGTGGCTAAGGCGCCGCGCTCATAGGAACCCCTCTTTTTTGATGGAACTTTTTTTAAAAGTTCCAAAGAAATGTCTCCACCCCAAAAAGATAGAATATGAGCTTTGAGAGAAATCAATGAAATCGCGTCTGAGACACGCGGAGATCGTGGGTTCAAATGGAACTACTTTCTTTTTGATGGAACTTTTTCTAAAAGTTCCAAAGAAAGGTCTACCAACTCCAAAAGAAAAAATGCTATGGAAATCCCTCCCCCGGCAGTTTTTATGGTTTTAGTTAGTATTTGGGCTCAAGGATTTTCTTGTACCTGATGAAAAAATTGTTTGGAATGTAGTAATAATAAATTAATTCTTAAAATAATATCAAAGTTGCTAGCCCTAAGAAAATGAAGAAACCACACATATCTGTTGCAGTTGTTATGAAGACAGTTGCAGAAGTTGCAGGATCTCTACCTAATTTCTTCATTATCAAAGGAATTAAAGTTCCGAAAAAGCTTGCAATAATCAAATTTACAAACATTGCAGTTCCAACTATCAACCCAAATAGAGGTGTCTGATTCAAAATTGAGGCAACTGCAGCAACCAGAACACCAATAATGAATCCATTAACTGCACCAGTTATCATTTCATTCAATATAATTTTTTTCCCATTTTCTAATTCAATCTCTTTTAAGGTGATTCCTCTAACTACTACAGCTAAACTCTGGACCCCTGCATTACCTCCCACACCCGCAATGATAGGCATGTAAACAGCTAGTAAAACAAACGCGGAGATTGTTTCCTGAAAATAACTAACAACTGAGGCAGCTAGGAAAGTAGTGAAAAGGTTTACGATTAACCATTTATATCTGTTTTTGACTTTTGTTGAGATTGAGTCATGAATTGTTTCCTCCTTTTTCAAACCAGCAAAATCATAAAGATGATTTCCTGTGTGTCTCTCAATTATCTGCAAAATATCATCTGAGTATATTATCCCTAGAACAGATTTGTTTTCTTCAAGTACAACAATCTTCCCATGCTTATGTTTCTTAAATTCTTGTATAACTTCTTTCTCTCTCTTATCATATCTTATTGTTGGTACTTTCCTCACATGTTTTGAAACTTTTTCCTTTGCTCCATAAAGAGCTATCACATGTCCTTGTAGCTCCCCTATCAAGTTTCCTTTCTCAGTTACAAGAATTGTTGGGAACTTTCCTGTGTTTTTTTCGTGTGTCTTAACAACCTTGGAAAGTTCCTTTAATGTTTTGTCTTTCTCAACTAGAACATAATCCAAGTTCATCATACCAGCAGCAGTTTGAGGGTCAAATCTTAACAAAAATTCAACTTTTTCCTTTATGTTTTCTTCAAGATCTTCAAGAATTTTATTCTTTCTTTTCTTGCTTAAGTTTTGTAATAAATCAGTTACATCATCTGGATCAATATAATGAAGTAGTTCAACAATCTCATCATCTTTCAGTTTTTTTAATATGTCTTTCTGTAAATGTTTTGATAAATCCAAAAGAACCCAACCTTGCTCGTTTGTGGGAATCTCCTTGAACAGAGATAACCTTTTTTTGGGTGAATGGACTAACTTTGAAATTGATTCATCCTTTTTTTGCATAAATAATAATTTTTTATTCTTTATTTTTTACAAAATCAATTACCTTATCCAAAGATATTTTGAACCAAGGTGTGTAATGAGCAGGGTTTTGTTTCATGTCCTCTTTTAATTTCTCTATACTTATCCATTTCCAATCTGCAACTTCCTCAGGATTTGATTTTACTTCTCCATTATATCTTCCCACAAAAACATGGTCCATCTCTCTCTCAGAACCAACATCCTTGAATTTTGCTTGGTAAAGGAACTTGAATATTTCCTTTAACTCAGTATCAAAACCCAGCTCCTCTATCAATCTCCTATGTGTTGCTTCTTCCAGGGATTCACCTTTTCTTGGGTGGCTGCAACAAGTGTTTGTCCAGTACTCTCCCCAAAGCATTTTTTCCTTGTTTCTTTTCTGTAATAGAAGTTCATCTTTATCATTGAACACAAAAATTGAGAACGCTCTATGAAGTTTACCTTCATTTAAATGGCATTTAACTTTTTCTTCATATCCAATTTCATTATCATTTTTATCAACCAAAATCAACATCTCCTGGGTCATAAAAAAGAAAATTATTTAAATAGTAATCTTGTTTTTTTTATGTGTTTGATTGATAATTTGGTTAAGAGAGGTCATTTGCAGAGTGATGGAATTATCAATGCTTTCAAGAAAATTAAGAGGAGGGATTTTGTAAGGGAGCAGGACAAAGAATATGCTGAGGTAGATGAGCCTTTACCTATTGGTTATGGACAAACAATTTCCCAGCCATTAACTGTTGCATTTATGATTGAATTATTAAAGCCAGAAAAAGGAGATAAAGTTTTGGATGTTGGAAGTGGTAGTGGGTGGACCACAGCTTTGCTATCTGAGATTGTTGAAGATGGAAAAGTTTATGGGATTGAATCTATACCTAAGTTGAAAGAATTTGGTGAGAAAAATGTTTCAAAGTATAATTTCATTAAAAAAGGTGTTGTGGAATTTGTTCAAGGTAATGGTTCAAAAGGTTTGCCAGATAAAGCACCTTTTGACAGGATTCTGGTTTCTGCCTCAGCTGTAGAAGTCCCAAAAAAGTTAAAAGAGCAGTTGAATGATGGAGGAAGAATGGTGATTCCTGTTAGAGATTCCATTTATTTGATTGAAAAGAAAGAGGGAAAGTTCAAGCAGAAAGAGTTTTTTGGGTTTAATTTCGTGCCCTTAAAAAGTTTTTAGTCTAATAGATGATATGGAAGAGCTTAAGTGCACTAGCTGTGGTGTGGGTGTGTTAGGAAAAAACTTTGTGAGATTTGAATGTCCAGCTTGCGGTAAGGAGGAAATAATCAGATGTCTTCCTTGCAGGAAAAATTTGAGAAACTATACTTGTAAGTGTGGTTTTGTTGGACCTTAGATTTTTAAAGTAATCAATCATTGAAGTAGTTTAATCCTTCTTTAGGGATTTTTATTTACTTTAAGTATATTTTTTAAAATCTCCATGATGAAAATAAATCTTTGATTCTTTTCCATAGGCTTGACAAACTCCTTAATTCCTTCTTTTAGTTTTTTCCAATAATCAGGATTTATCTCAATCGTAAATCTTCTCAACTTTCATAAAATTATTACAGAATTAAACAAATTCTTTAAAAAGATTTAAAATAAAAGATTTCATGGGAGAAGTTGCAACTGTTTACAAGGTGACACCTAAGCCTGAAAAGAAAGAGGAAGTTAAAAGTAAGTTGAATGAGCTGGGTGCTAAAGAGATTAAGGAAGAGGAAATTGGTTTTGGAATAACTGCTTTAAGAGTTGTCTTTGTAATTGGAGATGAGTCAGGAAAAAGTGAAGAACTTGAGAAGAAAATTGAAGAGGTTGAAGGTGTTAACTCAATTGAGATAGAAGGTAATTCTTTGTTATAACTTATTTATATAAAGGATTATAATATTATGGTAAAGAAATCTAATAATACTGGTAAGAAAAATTCTAGTAAAAGTAAGAAGCCATCTAATAGTAAAAGGGTTTCTACAGGTGTTCCAGGTCTTGATGGACTAATTCAGGGAGGTTTTGTAAAAGGTTCTTCGGTTTTAGTTAGTGGTGAAACAGGTACTGGGAAAACAATTTTCTGTCTACAATATCTTTGGGAAGGATTAAAAAATGATGAACACGGAGTTTACATAACTCTGGAAGAAACTGCGGAAGAAATAAAAAAAGATGCTTTGGTTTTTGGTTGGGATTTTGAAAAATATGAAAAAGAAGGAAAGTTTAAAATAATTGAAAAAAATGTGTTTGAAGATATCAATTTAGAATTTTTTGAGATTGACAAGTTAAAAACGAAGAGAGTTGTTATTGACTCAGTTTCCTTGCTATCTCTTGTCATTGAAGATAAAGCCAATATGAGAAATAAATTGAGGGAGTTGATTAAGTCCTTAAAAAAGAGAGGAGTAACTGTTTTATTAATTTCAGAGATAGTTGGAGAGGGTTTCTCGAGATTAGGAGTTGAAGAATTTTTATCAGACGGTATTATTAAAATATATTATTCTAGTATTGGAGGGAGTTCATTTGGGACTATTGAAATTAGAAAAATGAGAAGAACCAAACACAAACATGGAATATTTGATCTTATTTTAAATGAAAAAGGTATAAGAATATCTAAGGAAACAGCAGTTATGAAATGAGTATGTTAAATGTTCCGAAAAGTGTCTTAAAATTACTACTTTCAAGGCAACTAAAGTGGATAGAAGGTAAAATAAATTTGTTAAATACCAGTAATTTTATAACACCTGTAGAATTTTTTGAATATTACACAAAATTTATAAAAGAGCGAGGGAATAAAAAAGATGTAGATGAGTATTATTTGTCTGGTTGGGTTGCTGGGTATGTTATAACTAAAAATCTTATGCAAACTTATAAATTAAAAACACCACAAGATAGATATATTACAGCGATGAATTTCTTGGAGGTAGGAGGATATGGGAACTATAAAACTATAGAATTTAGACCTGGAGTGAGATCTCACTTTTTTTATTTAACAAATCCATTACCTCTCAAATTTTTTCCTTCAAAAGAACCAGTATGTGATTTTATAAGAGGTATAAGTGCTGGAGGTGGTACTTGGGTACACAAAAAAATTGTGAATAGTATTGAATTGAAATGTGCAGCAGTAAATGGTAAATATTGTGAATTTATTAATTTTTGTTTTGATGATAAGAAAACAATTAAAGGATATAATAAGCTAATAACTAATCAATTTTATAAATATAGAGATATACTAGAATTTGAAAGAAATCATATAAAGAAAAAAAAAGAAAAAGAAATATCAGTCAGTTAGCTATAATAATACATTTGGTTGGCCTCTGAAATTTTATGATTAACTTTTTCTATCAGGGATTTAACCGATTTTGAATATAACTGTGCAGAATCATAATATTTTCCTGCAAGTTCACCAGAAACTAATGCATAATAAATTCCTTTCCCAGTTTTTCTCGATATTAATCCTGCAGATTCTCCAGCAAATAATATTTTGTTATTATATAAAAGTATATCTTCGTTTTTTTCAGGAAAAATCATTAAACCCTTTTCTCTTTTTATAATCTTTTTTATAAAAATTTCATATTTCAAAAATTTAAAGGTTTCTTCCACTATTAAATTAAAAAATTTTCTAGATTCTCCTAGTGAACCTACTATAAGATAATTTCCTTTTGGAATAATCCATAAATAAAAACCTTTTATTTTTTTATGCAGAACGAATAAGACATTATTTAAATTTTTTCCATTAATTTCATAATAATTCTGTATTAGTAATCTCGGAGTTTTTTTCAAAAAAACTGACTTTGCCCCTACTGCATAGATGATATGTTTAGTTTCAATAAATGAACCATTATATTCAATTCTATAAATTCCATTAAACTCTTTTATTTTATTTATAAAACCATCTATTTTTCTATCATTATTTATATTGTTTAACAATTCTTCATCAAATTTCTGTCGGTCTATATTAGTTATGTATTTTTTTCTTATATTTTTTTCTTTTTTTATTAAATCAACTAAAAATAAATCTGTTTTTTGAGGTTTAACTAAAGAATTATTTATACATTTTTCTAAACTTCTATCCATAAGCCATTTTATTGTTTCTGGTTCTAATAGTCCCCCACAGACTTTTATAGAATTTTTTGGATAAATTATTGCATACTCTACTTCTTTCTTTTCTAACTCCAATGCAGCTGATACTGCTGCAGGACCCCCCCCAATAATTACAACGTCTAACACCATAATTTTATTTTATATATTCATAAAAATTTAGTTTTTTTAAATACTGACTCAAATCCTCAATTGTTTTTTTAGCTTTAGATTTGAAATAGGGTTCTTTTATTCTATCATACAATTTATTACTTATTTTTTTAATCAACTCTATTGATTCCTCGTTATAAATCTCCTTATTTTTTAGTTTATTTAGTATCAAAGTTCCGACACTGAGATTGTTATATCTTGTATCTTCTAATATATCTTTTTCTAATATATCTTTATAGAGTAATTCAATCATTCTATAGAATAAATAAGCCTTAAATTTATCTGTTTCCAGTATAATATTGAATATTATAACATATATTTCAGCATGAAAGCTTTTTCCGTAAAGAACACTATAAATCGCTTTTTCTATATCATTTTTTGCCGTTTGTTTTGCTTCTTCTTCCCTATCCGCCAGTAACCAAAGTTCTTTTTCCACATTAATTATTTTATCCAGAATCTCTTTTTTGTTTTCAATTGTAATATCTAAATTCAACAGGTTATAGTGAAATAATCTTATAAACCACAACTGCGAAAACAAGGTCCTATATTTTTCCTTTTTCTGAAATTCCATATCAACTAAGTCATCAATGCACCAATAAGCATGCTCTACACAATAACTAAGTTTGGATGCTATTAATACTTTCTCAAATGGAAAATTCTTAAGTGCATATTGTAAAAGAGTATCTGTAATATAGATATGTTTATTTCTATTTCTGATTATTGTTTCAGATAATTTATTGGCAAACATAAATTATATTATTATTTTATACTAAATGAATTATAGTCAGTTCCTAATACAATTATTTAATGGCAAAACCAAAATTATTAGTATTGTATTAATAGACTTGTTGCGTAAAGTGTTTTTGGTGATTGATAGTTCTGAAAGATATATTCTCTGTATTTTCAAGTTTGACCTAAACAACACTATTTTTGAGACTCACTAGCATTCTGTGATAATGATATTAATAAGCAACAATTTAATAATTAGCTAACCAATTATATTCCTAATTTTTAATTTTGGACAATTACAGGAGAATCCAACAAAATTTGTATACTAGATCTATTGCATGATTATGAAACTTTTCTACTAAAATATGTAGTATATACCTTATATTCGAGGTTTATTGGCGATTTTAAGATTTTTTGGTTTCATGTTTCTTGAATTTTTGAAAAATCCCTATAAACCTGTGATTTACTGCTTATAAACACAATTTATGAAAAATCACTAGTAATTATGCAACGAGTTTACTTTATAATTATAAATACATTAAATCCAAAAATAAGTGTTAACCAAATGGTTAACTTATATAAAAACAAATAAAATAATGGAAACTGCTACAGAGAAGATAATAAGACTCTTGCTTGTTTATCCAAAAAAACAGTTTAAACAGGTTGAACTTGCAAGGAACGTGGGATGTTCAAAAGTTTTTGTGAGTAAGATTATAAAAAAATTTACAGAGGAGGGAATATTATCAAGAATTTCTAAAAATGAATTCAGGCTAATAAGTTTTTCAAAACTCATAAATAATTGGATTTCTTTGAGGAAACTTCCAAATCCAGAATATATTAAAACAGAACTTTCAATGGAACAGATTTTAAAACAATTAAAGAAAATGGATAGTTATGCACTAACACTTCTTAGTGGTGCTTGGGAGAGAATAAAATTTATGAAAACAAACTCTCTAGAAATTTATACAACAAATAAATCAGCATTTAAAAAATTTGGTAAATTCAGTAAGGAACCTACAAATTTTATGTTATTCAAATGCAATCCAGATATTTTTACTTGTTCTGAAAAAATTAATGATTTAACAGTTGTGTCTATTCCACAAAATTATGTTGATTTGATGGTATATGGAGGTAGTGGGATAAGAGTTGCAATTAAACTCGCTGAGAAATATAACTTATTAGGTGTTTAGAATGGATATTTATGAAAAATCATTTTCGGTTTTGAAGAAACTCACTCTCGCTCAAAAAAAGTATAATTTCAGTTTTGTGTTAATAGGTGGCTGGGCTGTATGGGTTTATAACAGATATCTCAAATCCAAGGATGTAGATATAATAATTAAGCCAGAAGATTTTTTTAAATTGAAGAATTTTTTTTGAAAATTTGGGATTTTCAGAGACAGGAGGAGAACACTTAAACAGAAAGGGGTTTTTGACACTCTCCACGACTAAAATCAGGAGATTCTGAGGTCGCACTCTGAACCACAAAGCCTTTCGGCTGACTTCTTTATGAACTCTGCCTCAGTTCTGGGCTGTGCCAAAACAGCCCCTGATTTAGACATATAGCCTAAACCTCGTTTGCAGATATTTATACTTCCATTTCTATCTGCATTTTCTTCTTCTTTACATTCAGGACACCAGAATAAACCTTGAGTTTTTCTTGTTCCTTTGTTTCCACACTTCCAACACAGTTGAGAAGTATAAGATTCATTTACTTTGATTACTGAAATTCCTTCCCAATTCGCTTTATATTCTATAAATTGTGATAGCTGATAGCTTGGCATAGAGTTCAACTTTCTGTTAAACTTCTTTCCTTTATAGTTTTTGTTATTCTTCTTTCTTGCTCCATTCTTTCTAATTCCTTTTAAATCACCAATTACTATTGCTGAATTTGTGTTTTTAGCCCAATCTACAATATCCTTTGCTATCTTATGTAGTTGGTCTTTGGTTATTCTTTTTTCTTTGCTGTTCTTTATCTTTTTGTAGAAACCTCTGATTTTCTTCCTTGCTAACTTCTTTTTTAGATGAAAATAGTGTCCTCTTGTTTCTCTGATATCCTTCCCATAGAACTTGGTTTTCTTGTTGGAATACTGCACCACAGACGCAATATTTTTTACTCCAAGATCTATAGATAAGGTATCAGTATAATTTGTTTTTAATTTCTGCTCTTTCTGAACAGTTATATTTAAGAACCAACCCTTTTTGCCTTTGATTAACTTTGATTTAGATAAGTCATAATCTAACAAATGTTGCTGTTTGTTAGAAAAATTGATTGCAACCCAAATTGATTTATTATAAACAGGGACTTTTACCCAATATTTAGACAATTTGTTATTTGTTTTCTTGACCTTAATTAAGTCTTTTCTGATTATCAAAGGTTGCTCTTTTTTAGGATTTGTTCTCTTTGCTAATCTTTCTGCCTGTTGTTTCGTCGCAGAATAGAGTTTTATATCTTTGTATAATGGAAGAAAATCTACATCCTGCATTTTTAGGATACCCTGAAAATTAGAATATTCTCTCTCAAGTTTTTCTCTCTTAATATTAGTTGGTCTAATAATCTTAGTTTGAATTGTTTTTTGTAGTTTCATAATTCTCAAGTAGTTTTCTGACAATATCCTCAAACGTCTCTCCTTTCTTTCCCAATCTCTTTAACATATTATAGGTTGGTTTCTTTAATTGTATAGTTGTTATAGCCACCATAAATATATACAGAAAACTTTAAATACCCTCCTTTTCAACCCAATTCATCTACATGACTAAAGTCGGTAGCTTTCTTGGGGCTTTATCTGTAAAGCACCCACAGGAATTTTTGTTGATGAAAAAATTGCAGATGATTAAGGAAATACCTAGCGGAGGAGAATTTTGTGGATGAGTAATTATAACAGTGTTATATAAAAGTTTTTGATTTGGAAGAATTATTTTATTAAATTTAAGTTTTATGGTTGAAGAAAAGACTAAAACAAAAGAAACAAAGAAAGAGTTAAAAAAGAGATTAAATGAGAAAACAAAATTGGCTGAGACTTATTTGGAGCAATTGAAATATTTAAAGGCAGATTTTGAAAATTATAGAAAAAAGGTTTTGAAAGAAAGGGAAGAATTTGTTAATCAGGCCAATGAGAATTTGATAAAAAGATTATTAATCATCTTGGATGATTTTGAGAAAGCGATTTATTCAATGAAAAACAAGGAAGATTTAAAAGGAGTAGAGTTAATCTACAAAAATTTTTGGGATCTTCTTAAACAGTTTGGATTAAAGAGAATTGAAGCTAAAGGCAAGGAATTTGATCCTTATTATCATGAAGTTTTATTAAAGGAGAGATCCAATAAAGAGGAGGGGACCATTTTAGAGGAACTTCAGAAAGGTTATCTCTTAAATGGAAAGGTTATAAGACATTCCAAAGTTAAGGTTTCTGGTGGTAGAGGGAAATAGAGATAACCTATTTTAAATTTTTTTATTTAATTTATGGTAAAACAGAACAAAGAAAAGATTATTGGGATAGATTTGGGGACTTCAAATTCCCAGGCTTCAGTAATCCTTGGAGGTAAATCAACTACAATCCCATCAGCAGAGGGATCTACGCTGTATGGAAAGGCATTCCCTTCTGTGGTTGCTTTTACCAAAGATGAACAGCTGATTGTGGGAGAGCCAGCAAGGAGACAAGCTGTTTCCAATCCGGAAGGAACAATAACTGAAGTGAAAAGAAAAATGGGAACTGATTACAAATACAAAATTCATGAGAAAGAATATACTCCTCAACAAATATCCGCTTATATCTTACAAAAAATTAAGAGAGATGCAGAATCTTTTTTAGGAGAAAAAGTTAAAAAGGCAGTAATTACGGTCCCAGCTTATTTTAATGATAATCAAAGAACAGCAACAAAAGATGCTGGAAAGATTGCTGGTTTAGAAGTGGTTAGGTTAATTAATGAGCCTACAGCAGCAAGTATAGCTTATGGATTAGATAAAAAAGGAGAGGAATACAAAATCTTGGTTTTTGATTTTGGTGGAGGAACTTTGGATGTAACAGTAATGGAGCTGGGAGATGGAACTTTTAATGTTTTGGCCACCAGTGGAGACACCAATCTTGGAGGAACAGATATGGATAATGCACTGGTTGATCATATTACCGAAGAATTCAAAAAACAGGAAGGGATTGATTTAAAACAAGATAAAATGGCAATTCGAAGGGTGAGGGAAGCAGCAGAAAAAGCGAAAATTGAACTTTCCACTGTTCTGGAAACAGAGGTTAATCTGCCTTATATCACTGCAACAAAAGAAGGACCTAAACATTTAGCAATGAAAATAACCAGAGCAAAATTAGAACAATTGGCTGAGCAGGTAATAGAAAGATGTAAGGATCCAATACAACGGACAATAAGGGATTCAAAATTATCAAAAGATAAAATAGACAAAGTTATTCTCATTGGTGGCCCTACCAGGATGCCACTTGTCCAGAAATTTATTGAAAACTTTGTGGAGAAAAAACCTGAGAGAGGTATTGATCCTATGGAGTGTGTTGCTTCTGGAGCAGCAATTCAAGGATCTATTCTGTCTGGTGAATCAAAAGATTTGGTTTTATTGGATGTTACTCCTCTAACTTTAGGAATAGAGACTATGGGTGGAGTTATGACTCCTCTAATAGAAAAAAATACCACCATTCCAATTAAGAAAAGCAAGATTTTTTCCACAGCAACAGATTCTCAAACCGCTGTGACCATTCATGTTTTACAGGGAGAAAGGTCAATGGCAAAGGATAACACCAGTTTGGGACACTTTAGTTTAGTAGGAATACCTCCTGCACCAAGAGGAGTTCCACAAATAGAAGTGACCTTTGACATAGATTCCAGTGGAATACTAAATGTAAGTGCAAAAGACAAAGGGACAGGAAAAGAGCAAAAAATGACCATTACTGCCTCAACAAAACTTTCTGATGAAGAAGTTGAAAGGATGACAAAAGAAGCGAAAAAGCATGAAGAAGAAGATAAAAGAAGAAAGGATGAAGTAGAAATTAGAAACAATGCGGATTCTATTATCTACACCACAGAAAAAACCTTGTCTGAATTGGGAGATAAACTTCCTAAACAACAAAAACAGAGAACTGAAAATAAATTAAAAGAATTAAAAGATATTTCAAAAGAAAAGGATGTAAACAAAATCAAGGAGAAGACAGAAGAATTAACCAAAGTTGTTCAAGAAGCTGGAGCATCAGTTTACCAGCAAGCACAGCAACAGACAGGACAAGGAGAGAGTAAAAAAGAAGAAAAACCAAAACATGAAAAGACTGTAGATGCAGAATATAAGGATGAGAATGAAGATAAAAAGTGAGTTTTATTTAAAAAATTAATTTCAGAAACTAAATAATGGCAAAAGACTATTACAAAATCCTTGGTGTGGATAGGAATGCAAGTCAAGAAGAAATTAAGAGAGCATTCAGAAAATTGACCCGGAAATATCATCCTGATGTTGCAGGTAAAGATAGTGAAGAAAAATTCAAGGAAATTAATGAAGCTTTCCAGGTTTTGAGTGATCCTCAAAAGAAAGCCCAGTATGATCAGTCCGGTTTTACTGATTTCGGATCAGAAGATTTTGCTGGTCCTGAGGGTTTTAATTTTGATGATATATTCAGTGATATTTTTAATATCTTCTCTGATAGGAGAAGAGCAGAAAGGGGTAGAGCAGGTGCTGATTTAAGATATGATCTGGACATTTCTTTAGAACAGGCTTTTTCTGGTCTAACCACTAAAATAGAAATTCCTGTTCCCACAGTTTGTAAAAAATGTAAAGGTACTGGAGCAAAGGAAGGAAAATTAAAAACCTGTCCTTATTGTAATGGTTTGGGTCAGATAAGGAAAACCCAAAGAACTCCATTTGGTCAGAGTGTTTTTATTACTATCTGTAATAAATGTGGGGGCAGTGGAAATATAATTGAAGAAAAATGTGAGGATTGTAATGGAACAGGGAGAGTGAAAGAGGAAAAGAAGATAGAAGTTAAAATTCCAAAAGGTGTTGATGAAAATTCTTATTTGAGGATTCCAGGACAAGGAGAACCTGGATACAACGGTGGTTCTCCAGGAGATTTATATATTATAATTCATATAAAACCTCATGATATATTTGAAAGGGAAGGGAATGATTTGCTTTGTAAAACAACAGTTGATTTATTTAAAGCAATTTTCGGTGGAGAAATAGAAGTTAGAACGATTGATGGTAAAACAAATATTAAATTACCTAAAGGAACCCAGAGCCACACCACTTTCAGGTTGAGAGGACAGGGAATACCTGATTTATATACAGGTGAAAGGGGGGATGAATTGATAAAGGTTACTGTGGAGATCCCTAAAAGACTGAGCAGGAAACAAGAAACTCTTCTAAGAGAAGCTTTTGGGAAAAAGGAGGATAGGAATAACAAAGAAGGTAAACTATCGCTCAACAGGTTGAAAGACCTCTTGCTTCTCTGACATTCCAATAATCTTATCATTATGGAAAAAAGAAGCTCGATTTACAAAAAATTTAGATTCAAAATAATACCAACGGTGTATCTATTTCTAGTTAGAGAAAATCAAATTCTTCTTTCAAGAAGATATAATACTGGATTCCATGATGGTGAATATAGTCTTCCAGCAGGACATTTAGAAAGAAATAAAACTTTGACTGAAGCAATAATAAGAAAAGCAAAAGAAGAAACAGATGTAGAATTGGATCAAAAAGATTTAAGATTAGTTCAGGTGATGCATAGGAAAGAAACTAATGAAGAAAGAGCTAATTTCTTTTTCCTAGCAAAAAACTGGAAAGGGAATCCCAAAAAATAGGAGACAAAAATTTGATTCTACACAGAAAGTATTGGTCACTAATGAAACTATTAAAGATACAACAAAAGGTGAAGAGAAGGCAAACAAAACAGCAAATTTAAATATCTGGACAGATAACAAATTGAGAATTAATCTATCAAATTATCAGGATTGCAAAATGATTATAATAGGACCAGATTTTTCAGCAATTACAACTATAGGGTATTTGAGGATTTTAGAAAATATAATATCTTCGTGATTAGGGAAGGTATAATTCTGAATCAAGATTATTTTTGGGGGGAAAAGACAGTCCCAAATTGGACTGGAAAAAATTTAAGTAAAAATGAAAAATCAGAAAATAAGGTAACTGGTAAATTCTCAGAGAGCGAGCCAAAGACTTTTATAGATGAATTAGTCTCAAGTTTAAAAAAATTTGTCTCTCCTTTAATTGAAACGATAAAGTTGTCTATAAAGTAGCTGGTGATGTCAATTAGAAGAGAAGAAATTATTTTCGTTTTAATACCTCCTGCTTATCCAATAAGCAAGAGCAAACATTGTAGCCCCTCCTAGAATAGTATACGACAATAATTCGGCCGTAGAGAGTGGTGGTTCATACTTTATATATTGCCCTCTCCAGTAAAATCCCTCTTCAGATTTTTTACCTTCTAAACGGTCTTTCACATCACCAGGAAGGTCTCCTTCTATAGTATAACCTCCTATCTTCTCTGGTTTATCATCTTTATTAAAAAAAGGTATAATCTTTTCAGAAGACTCTCCAATAAAATTGAAACCTTTATAGATAATGCTTTCTTTAATATTATCTATATTAGTTTCTACTTGAGACAATGTTTTATCAGCTTTTTCCTTTTCTAAATTATCTTCTTTTATATCATTTCTTATTTTCTCAAGTTTTGACATTTCATTATAAGCCATTAATTTTGTTATAGGTCCATAGTCTTCTTCCACTTCTTTTTCCAGTAAATTAGTTTTGTACAAAATGTGACCCTTATTTACTTTGTCTTCTAAAAAATTGATTGATTCTTTATAATCTTTAAATTTTAAATCATCAACCTCATTTAAAACCTCTTTGGGTACAGCAATTTTACCATTAGATGATCCAATTTTTCTAAACCATAAGATACCTTTTTCTAAATTATCTTTATATTTCTGGTGTTCTTTGGTAACTTTTTTGTTTACATAATTGTCAACAGGGAAATTGGATGCAAACTCATCTATTTTCTTTAACTCTTCTTGTTTTTGTTCATCAACAGAGAGTTCTAAAGTTTGATAATTTGGTGGTAATTCAGTACCATAAGTAGATCTATAAATATCTAATATTTTTGAAGAAATATCTTCCTCTCTATTAAAATTTCTACCTAAAAAAGAAACGGTAGTATCAGCATCAAAAACTTTTCCTTTTCCACCGCACTTATTTGTAATCCACGGACCACTTTCTTTAGGAGAAGAATAACCAGGATTCTCACAAGAATGATGAGAATATTCAGTCATAAGAATGTTGTATGCTCCACCACCACCAGGTACTTTATTTATTTCATTATAATATTTATTATCAGCCTTTTCTCTCATTATCTTATATATACTTTTTGTTGTACCTTCTTCCCTTGTTTCTTCTTTTTTATCTGTTAAATGATGCATATCTTCTCTAGCTTTTTTAGTTTCTTGTAACATCTTACTTAATATTCTTTCCTCAGGGCAAAAAGAAATGGAGCCTTCCTTAATACTTTGTATTAAATCTGCTTCTTCTTTAATTTTTTCGGCATCTTTTGATGAAAGACCTGATACAATCTCCTCTGCAACATCTTTTGGGGTAGGCAACAAATTTCTTATTTCTTCTTCGGTTGCCTCCCTCATAACGCTCTTTAGATTATCAAAATAGTTATCTAAAAATTTGATTCTTTTAGAATGTTCTTTAGTAGATTCCATTTTGGATGGCAATTTTTCAGCTGATAATTTAAGAGCTATAGGTTTAGGGTCTATATAAAAATTCTTATCCTTACTAATACAAAAATCTTTATCATAACCTTCTCCTTCCCATATTGTTTTAAAAATACCATATTTTTTATATCCGCATCCTTCCTCTGACATAGTTAATTTTAATCCTGAGGGATTTTCAGGTAAATCAGAGAAATCAATGTAGTTTTGAGGGTGATCATCTTGGGCTGCTGCAGCAGGAGCACCCATTACCAAAGCTGCTGCTGCAACAGGAGCACCTACTTTAATTAGATTTTTTGAGTGAGTCTTGAATCTTTCAAGATACTCCTCAAGCTTACTTTTCTCCACTGAGGATGAATTAAAAAACTCTTTTAAATTTGGATTAAGATAAGGATCTTTAACGTTTTCTTTTGCGAACTCATCAATCACAATTTTATAGATACCTTCTAAGTCTTTCTTATCAAGTCCATAAGCCAAATCCTCAGTTATTACATTATCATCCAAGAAATATCTAGGGTTTATACCTTTCTCCCTCCCATAATCAATCAAACTTCTCTTTATTTTAACTGCTTCTTCAGTAACTACAGGAGCTTCTCCTAAGGACATCAAGTAATTGTTAACAGAATTTACCAAATCTTTATAAGATAAATTATCTAACTTATCCATAATTATAATAAAATAATTAATTTAAAAACAAATATAATTAGATGATGATACCTATGATGAGCTTTTGCTATGATTAATGATGGGCAATCTGAAAAGGCTTTTGTAGTTTCCATTCCCACAAAAGTTTTTATCCAAAATTATGAATTGATTAGGAAGAAGCCTTTAGCCAAAACCTGAATAAAGAAAAATCTCATCCAATGACCTCTTTAATTAAATTCTTATAAAAACTTATGCGGAGGTGGCAGAATAGCTATGCGTCCGGCTGCAGTAAAGGCTTTTGGAGTTTCCAGTTCCACATTTATCCAAAATTATGAATTGATTAGGAAGAAGCCTTTAGTCAAAACCTGGCTAAAATTTATGGAAACCGGTTTACGGGGGTGCAAAGCAACCTTTTAGAAATCTCGAAAAACGGTTTTGGAAATCCCCCCCTCCGCTAAAACTTTTGAAAAGGTTTCATTTAATAGCAGCATTAGCTAAGTTCTTTCTCCAACATTTTTTTCACTTTTCTTGCATCAGCCTGGCCTTTAGCCTTTTTCATTACTTGTCCAACTAAATAATCCAAGGCCTCTTCTTTTCCTTCCTTGTAATCTTCAATAGCTCTTTGATTTTCTCTAATAACATCATTAACCAACTTATTTGCTTTCTCCTCTTTTATTGGCTCTTCATATTCGTGATCTTTCAAGATTTGGTCAGGACTCCTAACCTCCTCTCCCCTAACTGCATCATTTACCATATCCCTAACTATCACTTCTGCCATCTCATCTGTAATCCTATATTCCTGTAACAAGTCCAAAAGTCTTCTCAAAATTCTTATATCTATATCAACATCTTTTAATTTAAGGTTGTGGTAATTCAAGGTCTTTTTAAGATATTTAGTTAAGACAACAGCTGAAGCTTTGGGATTGTGAGTTTCGCAAAGATATTCAAAATAGTGTGATAATTCAGGTTCTGTAAGTAAGGTGTCTACAATCTCTTTTGATAATTTGTATTTCTCATATCTTTTTCTCTTCATTTCTGGTAGTTCAGGCAAGTTTGACTCAACTTTGTTAAGTAACTCATTGGTAACTTCCACCCTAGGTAAATCAGGTTCAAAAATATAACCATAATCTTCCTCTGTTTCTTTCTCCCTTGCTCCCTTGGTAACTCTCATTTTATCATCCCACAACCTTGTCTCTGCTTTAACATTTTCTAAGTTTTTCTGGCGGAGCATCTCATACTTCAAAGCTCTTTCCACTTCCTTTGCCCCAGAAATGTTCTTGACCTCAACTCTAGCACCTTCTGTTTTTTCTGTTTTCATTCCTTCCTTGTAACCATATTCCTTTTTGTATCTGGTAATGGATATATTTGCATCAACCCGAATAGTCCCCTCCTTACTAAAATCTGAGATATAAATGAATTCTAATAATTGTTGTAAATCTTGCAAGAAAACTCTTGCTTCAGAGGGGGATTTCAAATCTGGTTCTGTGACAATTTCAACCAAAGGGATTCCACTCCTGTTGTAATCTAACAAGGTGTAATCCTTTTTTCTTATTATTCTTGCGGGATCCTCTTCCAGATGAACTCTTTTGATTCTTATCTCCTTCTCACCTAATCTCAATTTTCCTCCCTGAGCAACAGGTACCTCATATTGTGTAATCTGGAAATTCTTTGCTAAATCCGGATAAAAATAAGTTTTCCTTGAGAACAAAAAACTCCTATTAATTTTTGATTTTAGTGCTAGAGCTATTTTTAAAGCAAATTCAACCGCTTTCTCATTTAAAACAGGTTTTGTTCCAGGCATTCCAAGACAAACATCACAAACATTTGTGTTTGCATCCGCTAACTTTGTGGAACAGGAACAAAATAATTTGCTTTCTGTATTTAATTGAACATGAACTTCCAGCCCAACTTTTATCTCCTGCATAATATCAGTTAAACTAAAACTATTCTGATTTATGTTTCTGAAAATAAGGGGTAAGGAAATTTATTATAAAATAAAATACAAGAAAGTTAGGCATGCTTATTTGAAATTAAACCCCAATTATCAGCTGGAAATAACTTTGCCAAAGGATGGTTCCTTGAAAGCTGAAGAACTAATAAAAGAGAAAGAAAAATGGTTGTTACGAAAGATAAGAGAGCTTGAAAATTCTGTGAAATTGTTTGATGGAGAAACTATTTATTACAAAGGTAGGAGGTACAAGATAAAAGTTATTAAAGACAGGAATCAAAGAGTTAGAGTTTCCAAGAATTTTATTGAAGTATACAAATTTGGTAAGAAAAAAATTGAGAATATACTAAGAGAATTTCTAGCAGATGAAACATTAGAATATGTTTTGGAAAAAACAAGGGAATTCTCAAATAAAACAAAACTTATTCCTAAATCAGTTTCAATAAAAAACATGAAGAGCTTTGGTCATTGCACAAGAGAGAGAAAAATTTTCTTCAACTCAAAATTAATTTGTCTTCCCAAAAGAATTATTGATTATGTTGTCTGTCACGAAATCATACACTTACAACATTTTAATCACTCAAAAAGATTTAAGTCAAAAGTGAGAAAATTTTTTCCAGAATATAAAAAACTTGAAAAAGAATTGAAAAAATATCATTGGTAATCATTTCTTAATTTCTTTCTTCCAGGTTTCAAAAAGCTCTTTGGCTTTATCATAGACTTTTTCCTTACTCGTATCTAAGATTTCAGCACTTTCCTTTAAAATAAAATCCATTTTTTCTAAATAATCGCGTGCTGCTTTTCCTGCAAGAAATTCTATTCTCAAAACCGCATCCTGTATCTTCTTCACTCTTGTAATCACAACAATACCTGCGTCCTTTGTGTTACTTAAATGAAGACCTCCGCAAGCCTCTGTATCCCAATCTTTTATTTCAACTATTCTGATTTCTTTACCAGGAACAGAACCACCTTGGTAAATCTCAAAACCATACTTTTGCTCTGCCTTTGTTTTGTTCATCCAAAAAACAGAAATGTCCCTTTTTTCTTTTATGATTTTGTTGCTTAATTCCTCTATTTTCTCAACTTCTTCATCAGTGATTTTCTTGTAATGGAAAATATCAAGGTGTGCTTTATCAGTTTTTTTCTCAGCTCCTGCTTGTTGAGCATGATTACCTAAAATTTCTCTTGCAGCACCATTTATTATATGTGCTGTGGTGTGATGCTGGGTTAATTGCTCTCTACTTTCTTTGTTCACCAAAAGTTCAACTCCCTCCCCTTTCTTCAATCTTCTTTTACTATCTCTTATTTTGTGCAAAACAACACCTCCCTGCTTTATTACATCCAAAACTTCAAAATTGTTTATGTATCCAAGGTCACAATCCTGACCTCCACTTCTTGGATAAAACACTGTGGCATCCAGAAGAACATAATCATCAATTATCTTTAAGATTTTTGCTGCAACTCTTGTTTTTTTCTCGTAATATAACTTCTTTGTTTCTGGTATCCCACGCAAATCAAATTGTTTTTCCTGGGCTTCTTTTTTCTCCTTTTCCTTATCCTCAGTCTCATATATCTCCTTAGGTATTTCCACATCAGGCTTGATTTCCTTGATAATATCTGGAGTGATTCCCTGAGACTCATACATTTGCTTTAAAATCTTTCTATCAAACTTTTTCGTTTTCTTTATTGTCTTGATCGCACTTTTCACTGTCTGCTTGTATTTTTTGTGTTCCTCATCAATAATATCTTTAATCAATGCAAAATCTGCTTTTCTCAACTCTAAGTAAAATTTTAATTCACGAGCGTGTAATTTCATCAACTCAGTTAAATCCAAGTTAATATTCTTTTTCCTCAAGATTGAGAAACAAGTTCTAAGGATTTTTCTTAAATTGTATCCTCCAGAGACATTTGAGGGGAGAGCACCATCAACTAAAGCGAGAAATAAGGTTCTGGTAAAATCAGCTAGGATAACTTTTTCGCGACTGTCCAAATTAAATTTCTTTAGATAATCAAGAGTATCAGGATAAACAACTTCATAACTTGTTCTTGTTCCTTGCGTTAGCCAAGGGAATCTTTCCAATCCAGCACCCATGTCTATAACTTTCGTGTCCAATTCTTCCAATTTATCATTTACCTTCTTGAACTGCATGAAAACTTGGTTTCCCAGCTCCAAACCCTGAACAAAAAATTCAATACAAGGTCCTGCATTTCCACCACCTTCCCATTTGTCCTCAATATAAAATATTTCTTCCTCTGGAATTTCAAACCCTTTAGTTAAGAGTTTATGGATAAATTTTATTTCCTCGTCTTTGAAAGCAATGAAATTTTCTGGATAATTAAAAACATGCTGGCCTATCATCACAAATCCGGAATAGTGTCTTCCTGTTTCCCCCACATTTTCCAAATCATTAAATCGCAAGCAGAATTGTGGAACTATTAAAGGGTTTGCTGGAGCTTCAACTTCACCACTAACCACGTGTGGTTGGAAATCATTAATGGAAGCCTCAACAAAATATTCATCATCCCTCCACCTAGCTAGAACAGGATATCTATCTATAACCTTATGATTAAATTTTTTAAATATTCTTACCCATGTATCCCAGCTTCCCTTGTAAGAGTGTGGTTTTCCAACAGGCTTCCCAATGAAACCATACCTTGGTAAACCAGCTTGAACACGACATTCATCATCATCACAGAAATCTCTATTTGTTTTACTCCAAAAATATTTTCCACAGAATTTACACTTATCTCTTTTAAATCCTAAACTTTCCAGAGTTTTGTAAGGATAATCTTCCTTTTTAAATTGCATAAATTATCCTATAATTTTAACTACTATTTCCCTGTTTCTTGGCCTATTATCAAAATCAATAAATAAAATCTGCTGCCAAGTTCCTAATACAAGTTTTCCATTTTCTACTGGACAGCAAAAGCTTGGTTTTAGTAAAGTACTTCTTATGTGTGCGTAACCATTGCAATCCCCCCATTTCTTACAGTGCTCATAATTCTCATGCATAGGGGCAATATTTTCTAGAGTCTCTTTTAAATCTTTCAAGGCTCCATCCTCATATTCAATGGTTGTTATCCCTGCTGTTGAACCAGCACAAAAAACCAAGCAGATTCCATCTTCAACCTTTGATTCTTTCACAGCTTCATCAACTTTTTCTGTGATATCAATCATATCATTGAATCCTTTTGTTTCTATTGAAAACTTCATAACTAATTATTCCTGTTTTTTAGAATAGTTGTCAAGGTCTATTTCTTTTGATCCTTTGGGTAAAGTTACATCTAATATGTAGTTTCTAGGTACAGAACGAATCTCTGGTTCATAATTTTTTGTCTCTCTTTCTATAAACTCCAGGGTTTCCTTAACATAAGAGTTATTAGGGCTTGCATATATCTCTATTAAGACTTTTCTACCTTCTTCTGATTCTCCCATAAATTTATCTGAATAAATTTAAATACTTACAATTTAACAGTAATTTAAAAATTCTTAGGTGCAATGAAAATGAAGTCCTTAGAGAAAATCTTTTCCTCCCCATCTATTCTCAATTTTGCTCTTTCTCCCTGCAAACCTCTTGGCTTTATAATTTCTTCTAATTTACCTCTTATTCCTCTGTTTCTCCCTTTTACAATCAAGACATCAGCTTTTTCCTTGTAAGGAAGGTTTTTTTCTATTTTCTTGGTTTTCAGATTTAGTTGTATTGTATCCCCTGTGTTATATTTATCTTTTTCTTCTTTTTTTAACAAAAGGTTCCTACCATCATGTAAATTTATTTGCAAACCTAACTTTAATAGTTTCTTTCCAACAATCTTGCAATATTTAGTGTTTGCTTCCTTATCACTAAGTTTCTTGAAATCAAATCCTTTCTTGGTTGGTAAAACTCTGTAATATTCATTTTCTGTTTTTCCTTTACGAATGGTCAAAACATCCATCAAGCCAACAGGAAACTTTGGGTCTTTTATCTCGCGTCCATCAACAAAGAAATTTTTATTATTAACAATTTTTCTTGCTTCTTTACCTATCTCGCAAAGTTTGAAAATATCTCTTGCAACTATTGACAAAGGCAAGGACTCTTTTTTCTTATGAGCACCTGAGCTCACAACATAGCTAAATCTCTTCTTTTTCCTTGATAATGGCCATAAAACAGGCATCTGACTTCTCTTCAAATGAGGCATAAGATTAAATAATAAAAATTTATAATTAAAAAAGGCAAGAAAACTCCCAAATAATTGAATAAATTAAAACCTGCTAGTCAAGAAATTTGCGAATGCATTCCCTAGAAGCGGCTTATCACCTAACTTCTTCCTGAAAAATCCTTTCTGTTCTTCCTTCTTTTTCCTTTCTTTTTCCAGTTTTTTCAAGTATTTGGTTAATCTTTCCTCAGCTTCCTTAGCACTCTCTTCACTGTTACCTACACCTACTGTTAAACCAATACCAACCACAATTGCTTTTTTCTTTACACTTTTTAAACTTCTCTTAACAGCTTCATCAACTTGGGGAAGAGATTTTAATATATCTTTTGACATTGGCATCAAAGCTCCATGCGGTCTCATTTTTATTGCAACTGCTTCTAGTGGAATACTCTTTTCTATTAAATAACTTTCAGCAAAAAACTTTTCTCCTCCTCTTGGATTCATAGCAAAACCTACCCCTTCTGCAACCTTACCTGTCTTCTCTCCTTTAAGCTTTCCTGAAGCATCAACAGTAATAACCTTATCAATCTTGTTGTTTTTCATTATCTCTCTTATTGCATTATCTATATCCCCTAAATTAGCTGCAGGTCCATTTGCTTTCAAAATAAAAACTTCCTTCCCTTCTATCTTTTTCTTTGCCATCACAGTCTGCTCATCAATTTCCTTAACTTTATTTTTCCCAATTGATTTTGCAGCATAAAGAGGTCCTATACAATCCCCTACAGGTATCTTATTAATAAAAGCTGGTACTGACTGGTAAAGACCCTTCATTTGCTTGTCTATGAAAGGTAATTGAATTTGCAATATCATACCGATTTGGAAATTCTTGGTTTCCTTAATCAACTCAATAAAATGCCTTATTATCTTTGTAATTTGATAGAGTCCTATGGTATGCATCAAGCTTGCTGCAAGATTTTTTCTTTCTTCCTCTGAAATTCCTGTAGTCACTTCACCAACAAAATAATCCAAGCTTTTGTCATGACTTTTGGTGATGTATCTTATTTTATTAGCAACACCATAAGGGTCTATAGCATCTGGCTCCACAACAAAATGCTCCATTATCCTGTCAATGTTTTCCCTTAATTCCTTGGCGCTTAATTTTGTTCTCTTACCTATGTTGTTTATGATTGTTTTCTGAGATTTTGAAGTCATCTCCTCATAAGTCTTAACTTTAGAGTTTAAAAGAGCTAAAATTTGGTACATCATGATTCTTGGGAATACAAATATCAGTACGAAAACCAATATTATACTAAGAAAGTCAAATTGAAATAAGGACATAATATTGTCTTATAAATTTATTTAAGTAATTAAGATAGAAAATCCTTCTTCTCAATCTTGTCTGGGAGGTAATTCTTTGCAGTGAAATCAATTTTCTTTGCTACAAGAGAATCACTCTCCACCTTATATTTAAATTCTTCTAATCTCTTGAGTTCATCCTGCCATTCCTTTTTCTTGAACCAAGGATACTTCCTCAGCTCCTTAATTCTCTTGTAATCAAGATGGTTTAATTTAATCCAGTTCTTTTTAGGAATATCATACTTCTCTATATCTTTAGTTGTGAGTCCAAGGAATTTTGCATCTGGAACCCCTGCTTTCTCAGAGAAATAAGCTAAATTAATAGAACCTTGTTTGTAAACAGAATGGATATAATATCCCCATGGGTCCAGATCCGTGAACACATAAACAGGTAATTTAAACTCACGGTTCAACCTTGCTAAAAGTCTTCTTGGTGCTCTCGCGGATTGACCTTTACCAGTCATCAGTAAACAATTATTATTTTTCCAAAACTTTTCCTGATTAAGAAGTTGCCAAACCTGATACTTCTCTACTACTAAAATAAACTTAGCACCAATTTCTTTTATGTGATAATATTCATCTTCAACTAGAGCAGGGATTGCTCCTCCCCCTAATCCCATTTTAGTATAATCAAGAGTATCATCTGTTTTCCTGTCATAAACTTTCATAGAACCCACAAGATAACCATCTGGAACCGCAAACAAACCAAGTTTTTCCCTCAAAGTATCCAGAGTCACTTCAATGTCCTCAACAACAGGGTCTGTTTCTTTTCTCTGCTCATCAAAAGTGTTTTCATTGGTTCCTTCAATGTTATGCTTTAGCAAGTAAAACAACTGCCTGGTACCTATTGCTGGTTGGTCTTCTTGCAAGTTCTTCTTTAATTGAGATGCTATCAATAAAGTTTGCATGAATTTTTTTGCTTGCCCAAGGGAAAGGAAAGTTCTTTTTTCCTTCTTGTTACCAAGCATTATCAATCTCTTCTTTTCATTGTAATAAGCATTACCTAAAGTTCTCATTATTAGTTCGATAGAAGGATTTCTCTCATTTTTAAAGTCATCTAAAACTTTTTTTCCAAAATAATCTTCCAGCTCCTTTACTAACTTTTCTCTCTCGTTCATAATCTTTGTTTATCAATTATTTTTGTAATCCATGAATTTATTTTTTCTTCATTCTCATTTGTTAATTCAGAAAGTGCGGTTGCTACTTCAACACCATACTTGGTAAAAATCTTAATTCTTTTTTCCTCAGCATATTTTTTTCTTTGGGCAGAAACATATCTGTACAAACGTCTTCCCACATCTGATAATGCTAATTTCATTTCCTTAACAATTTCAGGGTAACTGGCTATAGCTTGTTTACCCTCTGATATAAAAGGTACCCACACAGAAGCTATGTGAACTGTCAATATAGCAGGACCTATTGGTAAGCTTCCTTTGGGTTGATTAAGGCCATATCTCCTCCATTGTGTTCCAACTACTGCCTTATGAATTGCGCACTCTGATTGTTGGTACATCATAGGAACTTTGTTAGCATATCTAATAAGGTCTATTGATTGTTCTTCAGGTAGTTCACTAGAGTAAAGAAGTCCTACTTCAACTTGGAAAGGGATTGCCCTGTAAACAGAAACTGATCTTGTACAAGCTGTGACAAAATCTGCTTTATATTCTTTGCTAAGACCTTTAATCAAGTTCTCTTCCCCGATAGGAGACAAACACTCTGTGGGAGGTCTTTGCAATTTAGCTGTTTGCATAGCTGTTAACAAACTCTCTGCTTGTTGTTTAGTTACTTCAGTTGGTTTCATGGTCTGTTTAAGACCTGCTTTTCTCACTTGGAAAGAAAACAAAATGTCTCTTGCAACTGTGTCTCCCACTTTAGAAAAATCATTCCTAAAGAAATTGTAAAGAGTTTTTGATTTTGTTCTGGAAAGCATTTTTATTAAAGTACCAAGTTCAGTTCCATGAGGATGTGGAGCAATGCTCTTAGGTAATTTAGGTAGCTTCTGTGTTACTCTCTTATAAGTATGTTTCTTGTTCTCAGGGTCCACATAAACAATGTGCGCGTGAGGATTCGTTACAGAAGTGTATTTTATGTAATCCTCTACACCTTTACTCTTTCTATAACTTCCTTTAAGCTTGATAACTATCTTTGTTCCCTGCTCTTTAGCTGTTTCAAGGTTTTTTTCATTCTCTATAACAGGAACATTCTTAGAAGTATCAATATGCAAATCGCAGGAATAATGAACCTTGTTTTTCACCTTGGACTCTATTTTTGCGGGTTCTCCTGTAGTTAGCTGACCATATAATATTGATGCAGAAATTCCAATACCTTGCTGTCCTCTTGATTGTATTCCTTCTTCTCCAAGAGATTTGAATTTTGAACCGTAAAGGAGTCTGCCAAAAACCTCCTTAACATATTTTTTCTCAATTCCAGGACCATTATCCTCCATAGTAAGCTCGTAAATATCATTCCTTATGTTCTTGACCCTAACATAAATATCTGGTAATATTCCTGCTTCTTCAGTTGCATCTAAGCCATTATCAACAGCTTCCTTCACAACAGTGAGCAGAGCCTTGGTTGGATTATCAAATCCTAAAAGATGCTTGTTCTTTTCAAAAAATTCTGAAACCGCAACCTCTCGATACTTGTTAGCCATAAAATAAGAAAACAAAAATTTAAATGTATACTACTGCATACATCAATATACTACCAATAGTGAAACCGATTATGAATGTTTTTATGAGTTATCTAAAATCAATCATGAGTGGTTGACACTCTCCACAACTAAAGTCAGGAGATTCTGATGTCATATTGCATCAGTTTCGGGCAAAGTCAATGTTGCCCCATCTTCCAAGATATACCCAGAAGACAATTTATTACCTATATTAGTAGCACCATTTATGTCAGCATTGTAGTCTTTTAGTCCA
>JAGXOL010000008.1 GCA_023659895.1 Candidatus Aenigmarchaeota archaeon LH_S7 | reverse complement strand
GTGGAAGCAGGAACTATATGTAACTAGGTCTCACAACCATTACTAGTTGCTGGAAACCATTTCCAAAAATCAATTTGGTGGTGGAGGAGGTCACACATTATTCAGTTATTCAACCAATAGAAATAGATGAAAATAATCAGATAATTATTGGGAATTGAGATACAGGACCTGTAAATTAGCAGGTTTTCTAAAAAGGATTTGAGAAATAATATATATAGTAGACAACCGAAATCTATAAATATTTTTAAATTATTAATTATGATATACTTAACTTGGATACTATATAATTTATTATATTTTTCCAAATTATACTATGATTAAAGAAGACACAAAAATTGAGGTTGTAGAGTTTAGTAGAGAAATTTTGCCTCAAATTTTAGACCTTTTTGATAAAGAAATCAATGAAGAGGGAAAAATAATAGATAGAATAACAGGAAATGTATTACACGACCCACTTACAGGTGTAGAATTAAATAAAGATAACTTTGCTGGAATCCTGCCAGGTTCTAATCTTTTTATAAGTAAAAATGCAACATCACTGGCAGACTATATAATAAAGAAACAAGAAGTAAGTAAAAAAGATGAATAGTGATTTCATATAGAATCTCATTAAATATTTTCCAGAAATTGTTGAAGTTAGTAAAAAAGTAGCTAAGCTACTATCAGAAAAATTTAAGAAAAAATTTGATAAAATAAAGAAGATAAAGAGTAAAAAATTATCTAAACCATTATTAATTTCTGAGAGTGCAGAGGAGTATAACAGGCTGAGAGATATAAGCAAAACCGAGAAATATAAATTAGTAGAAAAATATATAGGCTACGAATACTGGCCTATTTTTATTCTTGGTGAAAGAGCTCGAGAAAAAAAGTTATCTGGTGATGTAGAAAATGCAGGTCGAATCAAGAGAGAAGCATCAGAAAGATATGGAAGAAAATCAGTCCATTTTATAAATCTTATTATACAAGGATATTTTAATGAAATGATAGGCTATGTAATGCAACAACAGAAGAATGGAAAAGCTGATAGTGAAATCAGAGATTGGTTAAATACAAAATTAAATGACTATATCTTATATTTTCCCTCAGCTTTTTGGGTTAGATAATATATATAAAATAAAAGAAAATTTGTTTAGAAGGTGTGTAACTGATAACCTTACAGAAGTGAGTATTCATACTATAGGAAATGAAAATATAAAAAAGATAGAGTCTACATTAACTGAACTATCAAAAGATAAATTTTTCCCTGAGTTTAATTATGACAAAAAATGTGAATCGGAAGACTGTGCTATAGTAATGTTTAAAATTAAGATTATAGAATAATACTTTTTTGCTTATTTCTAACTAAAAATCCCTTATATATAAATTATCTCTCCAAGTCCCAGAACTATTCAATTACTTCAACTCCTAGTACGTTTTCAATATCTTTCTTTTTGCCTTTCTGGTAAACCTCATGTTTGAAATATTCTGAAAGTGATTTCACACCTGTCACCACAATTAATGTTTTCACAGTTTCACCTAATTCCTTGTCAACTACAGCACCCCAAATTATTTTTGCATTTGGATCCAAAACTCCACTCACTCTTTCTACAGTTTCCTGACATTCCTTTATTGTTATATCTTTTCCACCTGAAACATTTATTAAAGCTCCTTTTGCTCCTTCAATTTCTACATCAAGTAGTGGGTTGTTCAAAGCTCTTTCCACTGATTCTGTTGCTTTGTTCTCAGTGTCTGAACTTCCCAAACCAATCATTGCTAAACCACCATCTTTCATCACAGATCTCAAGTCCGCGAAGTCTAGGTTTACAAGTCCAGGCTTTGTTATTAACTCAGCGATACCTTTTACACCGTTAACTAATATATCATCAGCAATCTTGAAAGCTGTTGTTATTGAAACTTCTGGAACAATCTCTAGCAATTTATCATTAGGAATCACAATCAAAGTGTCCACAGCTTTTTCTAATTTTTCAAGTCCATGAACAGCATTCTCCATCCTTTGATTTCCTTCCATTTTGAAAGGCATAGTGACTATCCCAACTGTAAGAGCATCCATCTTCTTAGCTATTTCTGCTATTATAGGTACTCCACCAGTACCAGTTCCTCCACCTAATCCGCAAGTAACGAACACTAAATCTGCTCCTTTTAAGGATTTCTTTATTTCTTCTTTGTCCTCTTTAGTTGCTTCCTCACCAACTGAAGGATCTGCTCCTGCTCCCAAACCTTTTGTAAGATTTCTACCTAATAAGAGCTTTTTGTCTGCTTTACAATACAATAATTGTTGAGCATCTGTATTAGCTCCAATAATCTCTATTCCATGAATTCCTCCTTCCATTAATCTAATTGCAGTATTGTTTCCAGCTCCACCTATACCAAAAACCTTTATTACTGCTTTCCTTTGTTCTAGTAATTTTTCCAGATTTACTCCTTCTGGTTTAGTTTTCTTGGACCCTTTTTTACTCTTTTTACTAGCCATAATATAACTACAAAATTTTTAATAATTTATTATCATCTAAATATTAACAATTATACACTATTATGAAGAGAATCCTGTTCTTATTGTTATTGGTTTTATTAGCAACCCCTTCTTTTGGGGATTTGCCCACAAAATATGAGAATTATGAGATAATCGTAGAACTAAATGAAAACAAGGTTGTGGAGGAGACCATGAATATACAATTTCCTCAGAAAGCAGATAAATTTAACCATTATCTTATACACAGAGCCAGAAATTTAGAGATTTTTGCAGGTGAAGAAAGATTAAGCTGTGAAAAAAGTTATGATAGAGCAGGAACCTTAGTTTCCTGTGAAAATTTTGAATCATCAGAAATCCAACTAAATTTTGAGTATTATGGGCTTGTAACCCCACATAGTGAATACAATATATATTCTGATAGATATTTCGTAACCACACCCACAGATAATTTTAGTTTGAAAGTTTATTTACCAAAAGGTTATATTTTATCTGAAGACACAAAGAATGAACAATCTTCTTATTATCCCTCTGGAGGAACCCAAAAAACAGATGGAAAGATTATTTATTTAGAATGGAACTTTAATCCTAAGTTAGGTAAGGTTTATGATGTTTCAGTTCTCTATGAAAAAGCTTTAAGAGAAGACCAATTTTTTGTAGTTGTCATAACTTTAGCTTTAATAGTAGGAATGTTTTTATTGTTCATCTATTTTAGAAGACAGCCTAAAATAATGGATATTGGATTAACAGAGGATGAAAGAAAAGTTCTCAATGTGGTTACAAGTAGTGGAAAAATCTCTCAGAAAAAAATAGCTCGCGATACTGGTTTTTCCAAAGCTCATGTTAGCAGGACAGCTAAGTCTTTGGAATCTCGTGGGTTAATTGAAAGGAGAAGGAGGGGGAGAAATTATGAAATTGTAGCGAAATAATTATTTAGTTTTATGTCTTGTCTTTTTCTTTTCCTTCTTTAACTTATGGGTTTTCATCTTTTTCCTTTTCCTCTTTTTACCACTGGGCATAATTTATTATTTTTTAATATTTTATGAGGCATGATTTGCTAGCTGATGTATTCTCTGCTATAAAAAATGCAGATAAAATAGGAAAGGAAGAGATTGTAGTAGAGAGTAGCAACTTGATTGTGAATATATTGAACCTGCTTAAGAAAAAAAATTATATAAAAGGTTATAAAGTTTTAGTTAGAAACAATTACCAGGAATTAAAAGTTAAGCTGAAAAACAGTATAAATGAGTTGAAGGTTGTGAAGCCAAGACATTCCTTTAAGAAAAGTGAGATTTTTAGGTACAAGAAAAGGTATTTGCCTGGGAACAATGTTGGTTTTTTGATGGTCTCTACCCCTAAAAGCAAGATAACCACAGACAGAGATTTGAAGGAGGAAGGAGGAGTTATTGTAGGCTACGTCTACTGATTACGAGATTAATTTATAAATTATTTTTGAGATTATGGGAGTAAAGATGAACGAGGCTGTTTTCAAAAGAGTATTTGAAAACGTTTTCGTGTGCCTGAGATGCAAGAGAAAGGTGAGAGGTCACCCTCAAAAAATCAAGCAGGGAAAAATTTATTGCAGAAACTGCGGTTTCAACAAGTTCAGGGCAAAGTCTAAGGAGGGTAAAGGTAAGTGACTTCCTCTCCCTGAATAAATTCAGGAGCTTCCTTAACCAAAACACCGTTTTGAATACAGAAGACTGGCGAGGTTCTAAAGTCGCTAACAAAACTTACTATAGCAGAGGTTTTGGTCTAACACGCTTTAGTTTAGGGCTGAGTCACCTTTTTCAGACGCCTTATTTCACTATTGTAGGGTCAGCAGCCCCGTCTTCCAAGATATACCCAGAAGACAATACAGGACCTGTATGTCCATATATATTTAAAAAGAAAATTATTTATAAGGCAATTCATCTCCACGAATAAAAAACTTAAAATAAATAGATAATTATTATGATTTTAGAGCCTGAAAGAGCTTTGGAAATATATAATAAAAGATCTAGTGATTCTGAAAACATTGAGAAGAGAAGAATACATGTTGAAAAAAGAATAGGTTGCGTTATAGATAGCAGAATAAACTTAAATATTTAAAGAAACTATAATTATGGATTACAAAAAAGTTTTAAACTCCAACCAAAAAGATTTAGCTTACTTTGGCACGGAAACAGATCCTGCAAAACCTTGGGATGTTTTGAAAAGGAATACTACTACCCAAATATCAAACATAAACAAATGATAAATTCAAAATTCGGTTGGAAAAACAAAATGAACTATAAAAAACTTAAGATAAATAGATAATAATGTCCATCCTAAAATATAAAGAAATGGAGAAGATGAAAAAGGAAGAGTTGGAGAGCAAAGTGAAAGAGCTGAGAATGGAGCTTGCAAAGGAGAAGAGCAGTGCAGCTATTGGAGGAACTGTTAAGAACCCTGGAAGATTGGGAGAGATTAGGAGGACAATTGCTAGAATAAATACTTATTTGAATCAAAATGGCTGAGATTTGCCCAGTTTGTGGATTGCCGAAGGATATTTGTACTTGTGAATTCGCGGCAAGAGAGGAGCAAAAGATTATGATTTACACAATAATAGGGAGATTTAGGAAAGAGGTATCTGTGATTTCGGGGATAGACCCAAAAAAAGTTGACACCAAGGCCTTGCTGAAGAAACTGAAACAGACATTAGCTTGTGGGGGTACAATAAAGAACAATGAGTTGTGGTTGCAGGGAAGCCACAAGCAGAAAATCAAGGATTTATTAGTTAAGGAAGGATTCAAGAAGGAACAGATTGAGATAAAGTAATTTCTTCTTTTTTACTTTATGAACAAAGAGGATATTATAAAATATTATTCAAATGAAAAATTACAGCAGATTCTTTGGAACTTTGGGAAAAACAGGGAAGTGGTAGCAAGGAATTTGGATGGAATATATTTTAAGAGGCCTGCAATGCTTCTTTACCCAAAAGATGTTTTGAAACAAGTGGAAGGAGGAGCTTTTTCTTTCCATGGTTCTGTTGAGCACTGGAAAAATCCTTTGTTGATAAATGAAAGAAACTACAGCCAGCAAAGAATTGGTTTTGATTGGGTCATTGATATAGATTCTAAATTGGAACTTGAAGAATCAAAGATTGCAGCGAGATTAGTTAAAAGATTCTTGGATAAATATGGTTTAGATTATTTGTTAAAATTTTCAGGGAGAAGAGGATTCCATTTTTGCGTTTTCTGGGAAAACTTTCCAAAGGAAGTTAATTATCAAGAAACAAGATTACTCTATCCTGAATTACCAAAAGTTTTGTCAGGTTTTTTAAGAGAGAAAATTAAAGACAAATTGTTAGAGGAATTAATAAATTACAAAGGCTCTTTGAAAGAACTTACAGGAGGGGAAGATGTGCATGAAGTTAGCCCTTTCCAATTTGTTGAGATTGAGAAGGACTGGAGTTCCAGACATTTGTTTAGGATGCCTTATTCTTTGCACGAGAAAACAAAACTAGCCTCTGTTCCTTTAGAAAATCCAGAGAAATTCAGAAAAGAGGACGCAAAAATAGAGAATTTTAAGTTCAAGGAGATTGAGAAAAAGAAGGGAGATGCAAGCAAACTAATTATTGAATCTTATGATTTCTATGAAAAACAAAAAGAAAAAGAAGAAGACAAGACAAAACCACAAAAAGAAGCAATCACTTACACCAAGAAAATCTTTGCAGAGAATTTCCCTCCCTGCATAAAGAAAATAATAGAAGGATTGGAAGATGGAAGGAAAAGAAGCACTTTCACATTAATAAGTTTCTTGAGGTGCTGTAACTGGCCTATGAAGGAGGTGGAGGAATTTGTTTTGGAGTGGGGTAGAAAAGTTGGATTGCAGGACAACTATGTGAAAGCCCAACTAATGTGGCACAAGAAACAGAACAGGAAAATCATACCTCCAAATTGCGATAACAATTTGTTTTACAAAGATGTTGGGATTTGCAAACCTTTACCTTTGTGCAGTAAAATAAAAAATCCTTTGAACTTTGCAATTTTGAAAGCTTCTGGGAGGAAGAAATCTGCAAGAAAAAAGAAATCAGAAAGAAGATAGTTATTTGGTAAATTTGTCATTAAATTTCTAGGTATATAAGGTTGTGATTTTTCAGATTTTTTCCTATAAGTTTTTTCAAAGGGATCATAGTTTTCTTTCGGATACTAACTTCAGCTTTAAAATATTTGGCTAGTTGTGAATTTTTTCATAAGGTATGAGATCAACCATAATTTAATTTATTTTTTATTTGGCTCTTTCTCTATTTCATCATTTAACTTTTTAATCTATTTCTTCCCCTTGTAATTCTTAATTGCCTCATGAAAGGCATCAGCTGCTAAATTTGAACAATGTAATTTTAAAGGAGGAAGACCTCCCAAAGCATCTGCAACATCATCTCTTGTAATTTTCATTGCCTCTTTCAGGGTTTTCCCCTTAACAAGTTCTGAAATCATTGATGAAGAGGCTATAGCAGCTGCACAACCAAAAGTTTGGAATTTGATATCTTCTATGAATTCTTTCCCGTTCCTTTTCCCAATCTTGAGATAGACTTTCATTACATCTCCGCAGACAGGATTCCCGATTTCACCAATTGCATCAGGATTTTTCATCCCTCCCATATTTCTTGGGTTCCTGAAATGTTCCATTACTTTTTTACTATACATAATATCACTTACCTAAAGGACTCATCTTCCTTAATTTTTCAACAATCTGTTTTACACTTTTCACAGTATAATCAATTTCCTCTTTTGTGTTCTCTTTACCTAAACTCAATCTTAGACTGCCATGAGCATCCACTGGGGACAAGCCAATGGAAGTTAGAACATGACTTGGTTTCAAACTTTTAGTTGAACAAGCACTTCCTGTTGAGGTAGCAATTCCTTTTTCATCCAAGTGTAAGATTATTGATTCTCCTTCAATAGATTTGAAAGAAAAATTTGCATTGTTGCACAGCCTGTTTTCTTTAGGCCCATTCAATATTGTATTAGGAATTTCCATTATCTTGTCAATTAGTTCATCTCTAAGTTTACTCATGTGTTCAACATCCTTTTTTGTTATAATATCACAAGCTTTAGCAAATCCAACAATACCTGTAACATTCTCTGTCCCAGCTCTTAGACCTCCCTCATGACCTCCTCCATGGAATAAAGGTGTTAATTTAATATCATCCCTCAAAACCAAAGCTCCAACACCTTTAGGCCCATATATTTTGTGGGAATTTATTGAAAGTAAATCAACATTATCCTTCTCCAGATCAATTGGAACTTTTGTGAAACTTTGGCAAGCATCTGTGTGAAAGTAAATTTTTTTATCGCGACAAATCTCTCCAATTTCCCTTATAGGATTTATTGTTCCTATCTCATTATTACCATGAATCACACTAACCAAAATTGTGTCTTTCTTAATAGCTTTTTTTAACTCTTCCAAGTCAACAAAAACCATTCTCATCAACATTCAAGTAACTTACTTTGAAATCCTGACTTTCTAACCATTTACATGCATTTAAAATACAAGGATGTTCAACCTTTGTTGTTATTATGTGCTTTCCTTTATTTTTGAATGCTAGGCCTTTCATAGCAAGATTGTTTGATTCAGTACCTCCAGAAGTAAACACACACTTAAAATTTTTCTGCGCATTTAGCTTTTTCAATATTTTATTTCTTGAATTAGTAAGAGCTTCGTTAGCCTCCATCCCAAAACTATGCAGACTAGAGGCATTTCCATACTTTTTATCAAAATAAGGTTTCATCTCTTCAATAACTTCTTTTGCTACAGGTGTAGTAGCCCCATTGTCTAGGTAAATTTGTTTCATTTTAATGAGATTTATTTCTCTCTAAATATCATAAACTATCTTTCTAAATATTCTTTAAGTTGTTCTGAATCCCTTATCTTTTTATAATCCAATCGAAAAAACTCTTTTAAGTTTTTAGATACTTCTTCAGAGTGAGGACAAGATTCCCCTAAGTTGATATCATTTATAGATATTTTATCATTTTTATATAAAGCCCCTAATTTATCACACAAAACAATAGCTTCTTCCCCTTTGTTTTTAGAATAGACTACTGCATTACAGATAAAGTCCCAAGAAAGCTACAGACTTTAGTGAGGGTAGATGAATTGGGCTGGAAAGAAGGGTATTTAAAGTTTTCTGTATATAGTTATGGAGTTCTTTCTCTATAGCTGTGCTGGAGAAAGGTTAAAACTTCAGAACACTACACCTGTTAAAACCGTTGGCAACAACCAAATAAGAGGTAAGGTGCTTATACAATAAAAGACCAACGAGGTTTAGGCTATATGTCTAAACTAGGGGTTGTTTTGGCACAACCCAGAACTGAGGCAGAGTTCATAAAGAAGTCAGCCGAAAGGCTTTGTGGTTCAGAGTGCGATCTCAGAATCTCCTGATTTAGTCGTGGAGAGTGTCAAATGAAAAAGAATGTCCTGTTTCTCCTTCTGGTTTTCTGCAAGTTGCAACTTTCTCAAAATCATATCTTTCTGCTAGTTCTTCTATTTTATAGAAGTTAACATAAAATGTTCTCTCTAAAATTTCATCCACTTCTTTCTTTATTATTTCCTTCAGCATTATAGAAGATATTTAAAATTTATAAATTTTATTATGGCAAGTAGTTGTCCAAAACCAGAATATAGACCTATGGATCCTCAAATAGGAGGTAGAACCTTATTTGGTTGTGATGGGAAAGAGTGCACCCCTTATAAAATAGAGATAAATCCTTTATCTAGTTTATATGCAGTAGTTGATTATTTTAATAAAATGGATGAATCCTCTAAGAAAGGTAATATTGAAGAATTTTTAGATAAGTATGGAAGCCTAGGAGAATATGTGAATAACTTTGAGAATTATGTCTTGGCACATGAAACAATCCATTACAAATCTTTAAAAGAAAATCCAGAGAAGCCCATAAATTTAATGAATAAATATGGAGGTGCTTGGGAATCTATAGAAGAAGGTCTAACAGAGAAAAAAACAATAGAACAAGGACATAAAATAGGGAAGGATTGGGAAGAAATTAGCCCTTACCAACGTGAAATAAATCTGGCAAAGAACCTTGCATCCCAAGACAATGATGTCAGGAAGTATTTGAATGAAGATCATAATGTTGCTTCTTGTCTAAATTAATTACCAAAATTTTATTCAAGATTAATTAATGGAGCCTATAGAAACTGTAAAAAAACAATCAAAAATAAAGGAATTCAATCCTGTACAAAAATTAGCTTTAGACAAAGGTATTTTGGATAATATAAATCTGGTTGTTGCGAGTCCCACTGCATCAGGAAAAACAATTGTTGCTGAGTTAGCAGTTATCAATAATTGGATAAATAGAAAAGGTAAGACTGTTTACATAGTGCCTTTGAGAGCTTTGGCTTATGAAAAATATGAGGAGTTCAAAGAGAAATATTCTGAGTTGGGATTAAACATTGGAATTTCCACAGGTGATTTGGATTCAACTTCTGATTATTTGGAGAAGAAGGATTTGATAATTCTCACCAGTGAAAAACTTGATTCTTTGATGAGACACAGGGTTGAGTGGCTTTCCCAAATCTCTTTGGTTGTTGCTGATGAGACCCATTTACTTACTGAGTCTTTAAGAGGTCCAACCTTGGAAATTGTATTGACTTTGTTAAAAGAGAATCTTGCACCTCAAATCATTGCTCTTTCAGCAACTATCTCAAATGTTGATGAGATAGCTGAATGGTTAAACGCAAATTATGTTATTTCTGATTATCGTCCAGTTCCTTTAAATAAAGGAATTTTTTCTAGTGGTAAACTAATTTTGGAAGACAAAACCGAGGAAGTGGAGGGGGACATTGTATCTTACATAAGGAATTTGGTAAAGAAGGAAAAACAAGTTTTGGTTTTCCTCGCAAGCAGGAGAAACACGGAAAGCATGGCTGAAAAAGTGGCTAAGGAATCATCTCCCATAGAAAATGAACTGCCTAAAAGAGTTCTTAATGTTCTTGAGAATCCAACCCAACAATGCAAGAGGGAATATGAGGTTTTGAAAAAAGGTGTTGCATTCCATCACGCTGGTTTGTTAAACAAGCAGAGAAATTTGATTGAGAAAGGTTTTAGGGATGGAAGTATAAGAGTAATTTGTGCAACCACCACTTTAGCTGCTGGTTTGGATCTTCCTGCTTATGCTGTAGTCATTAGGGATATGAAAAGGTATTCTGGTGGTTATTCCCAATATTTACCAAATCTAGAGGTAGAACAGATGATGGGTAGGGCTGGAAGACCAAAATATGATAAAACAGGTTTGGGAGTTTTAATGGCTAAGAATCATGGAGAAACAGAAGAGTTGAGAAGAAGGTATCTATATGGGGAAGTGGAGCCAATAACTTCCAAACTAGCTATTGAACCTATTTTGAGGATACATACTTTGTCTTTGATTGCGAGTGATTTTGTTCATTCTTTGGATAAGTTGATAGATTTTTTTGAAAGAACTTTTTTTGGGCATACTTTTGGGACAACTCATCAATTAAAGGAAAAAGTGGAAGACATACTATTCCAGTTAGAAGAATTTGGTTTTATTGATTTCAATGATTTCAGAGCAACAAGAATTGGAAAAAGGGTTTCCGAATTGTATCTTGATCCTTTATCTGCACATAGAATAATCCAATCCACAGAAAAAGCAAGTTTGAAAACAGAAGACATTTTTTGGTTGCAAACAATATGCTATTGTTCAGAAATCCGTCCTTTGTTAAGAGTGAAGAACAAGGAGTCAATGGATTATGAGGATTTTGTTGTTAAAAATGAAAATAAATTTTTGATAGAAATTCCTTCATCTTGGGATTTTGAATACAATCTTTTTTTGGACTCCTTGAAAACAGCTTTCTTCTTGAAAGATTGGATAAATGAGAACACAGAAGAAAAAATGCTGGAAAAATATGGACTTACACCTGGTGAACTTTATGTCAAAAAAACTAATTCTGAATGGTTATTATACGCTGCTCAGGAATTTGCAAAACTAAAAGGGCATAGAAAAATTTCTAAGGAAATAAGAAAGTTAGAACTTAGAATGAAACATGGTGTCAAGGAAGAATTACTTGACTTAATTAGAGTAAAAGGTATTGGGAGGATTAGAGCTAGGAGGTTATATAATTTTGGTGTAAAGAAATTTGTTGATATTAAAAAATATGATAGGGTTTCTTTGGAGAGGCTAATAGGCAAGAAAACTTTAGATAATATAATCTAAAATAGAGATGTGTGAAATTAATCAAAATTAACAACTTTTGTTGTGAGAGTTAGATAGTTCGTTATTTAATTTCGCACATATTTAATCTAAAATTTATGAATAAGAGATTCCTAAGATTTTTCAAGTCTGGTGTATTGTCAGGTTTGGCTGGCAGTTTAGTTATTGCAGTAGCTTCACCTTGTAGTTTATTCATTTTTGTTTAGTTTGTTCAGGCCATCTTCTTTGACCATTTTTAGAAGAAATCTGCTCCAAAAAGACAATTAAATAATCTTAAAACTCTTTAATTATGCAAGAGAGACAAGTTGCTAAGAAAGTAAATGTAAAAATTCTTCATACAGGAGAGTTTGTACAGCAGGGAGGAATGAACCCTAATTATGTGAAAACTGAAGAAATAGAATTTTCTCGAGTAAGAGTTTTGGGAACAGTAATTGATAAATTTATTTCAGAGGATGGAAACTATGGAACCATAACCTTAGATGACACAACTGACACAATAAGATGCAAGGTTTTCAAGGACTTAACTATTTTGGAGGAGGTGGAGAAAGGGGATTTGGTTGATGTGATTGGAAAAATTAAGGAATACAATGAAGAAAGATATATACAGCTAGAAAACATTGCGAAGGTGGAAGATCCAAATTTTGAAGCTTTAAGGAAATTAGAATTGGAGAAGTTGTGAAGTATGGATTAAATAAATCAAAAAGAGATGGTTGACGATTAAGCAAAGTAGAAAATGAGCAGGGCTGTATTATAAGGAAGTGTATTGATTGCAGAATAAAATGTGTGACATCCTCCACCACCAAATTGATTTTTGGAAGTGGCTTCCAGCAACTAGTAATGGTTGTGAGACCTAGTTACATATAGTTCCTGCTTCCACGACTCGACTTGCTGACTGATCAGTAGAGGTCAAATCTCCACAGGCGTGAATTCCGACTCGCCCAGCCGTATTTTCTTTTATTCCTTCCATTAATATGTTGATTGCAGAGTTCTTATCTCTTGGTATTTTTGCACCACATTTTTCACATTTATATATTCTCTTTGATAGTGGCATATCTTGTTTATTTCCACAATCAGAACATATTTGGGAAGATGGGTAAAATCTGTCTATTTCTACTAACTTACCTCCAGCACTTGAAGCCTTGTAAGTGAGCATTCCTGTAAAAACAGACCAACTTGCGTCAGATATTGATTTTGCCAAATAATGATTCTTAACCATATTTGATACACCCAAATTTTCTATGGCTATGAAATCATATTGTTGTGTAAGGTGGTAACTTAATTTATGTAGAAAATCTAATCTCTGATTAGTTAAGGTTTCATAAGATCTTGCTAATTTCACTCTTTGTTTACTCCTATTAATAGACCTTTTCTTCTTTTTACTTAATCTCCTATGCTCTCTTTTGAGTTTCTTTTCTGTTTTATTTAGAAATCTTGGATTTTCTATAACAGTTCCGTCCGACAGAGTAGCAAAGTTTTCCAATCCTAAATCTATACCAGTTTTGTTTTCAGGATATTTGTGTTTAACTGGTTTGTTTTCTATCTCACAACTAAAGGAAACAAACCATTTGTTACTTAGTGTTTTCTTAATTGTAAGGGTTTTTGGAGTTCCTTTTGGTATCCTGTGCAACTCAATAGGAACAGAACCTATTTGAGTTATATGAAGTCTTCTCTGATTTTTGAATTTGAAACAACTATTATTCTGCGGATAGGTTATACTGTTTATTCTCTTCTTGAATCTTGGATAGCCAACTTTGACTTTCTTGCCTTTCTGTTTTTCTTTTATTCTCTGATAAAATGCTTTATAAGACTTGCTTAGCTTATCTGCAACATTCTGTAGAACCTGAGAATGTCCTTTATAACCATTTTGTTCTTTTAGAATATTGGTAACTTGATACAAATCTTTTCTACTTGTTACAGACTTTCCACTACATGTGTAAGTTTCTTTGGATATTTCCAATAAGTCATTATGTAAGTTTTTACAAATCTCAAATTGTTTTTCTAATCTTATTTTTTGTTTTCCTGTTGGATAAATTCTGTATTTATAATTTTTCACAACCATATATATATTTACAAAAAACCTTTAGTATGCCAATTCATCTACCACCAAAATCTGTATTATTGGCTAAGATTTTGGAAGTAGACTTCTTGGATATTTTAAGTTAAAATAGGGAAGTAGATTAGTTTTTATTAATTACTCAAAAAAAGAATTATTGGAGCTCAAAAATTGATTAAATAATTGAAATTCAGTCAAGATTAATTAATTTTACCTGTAAAGAATATTTTGGATGTAATGTTTGCACTCTGCAATCAAAGAAATTATTTCATTTTCTTCAAATGGTTTAAGTTTTTGAAATTTTTTGTCCAAGGTGTTTTCAGGGTTAAATTGTTGTAAAGAAAACTGATTTGCATTTTTGATGAATGAGCAAATTTTGACAACATCTTTTTTTGTAAGTAGCCCTGGAACAATGGTTGTTCTGAATTCATATTGAATTCCTGAATTAAGTAAAAGTGAGATAGATTTTTTAACATTGCTAAATAATTTTTCTGTTAGTATTCCTCCTGTTGCTTTGTTATATTTATGGAACTCTATTGGAGCTTTAATGTCTATAGCAACATAATCCAACAAGTTATCATCCAACAATTTTTTCAGCATTTCAAAATTTGTTCCATTAGTATCTAGTTTTATCAGGAGTCCAAGTTCTCTGATTTTCTGAATAAAGTCTGGCAAGTCTTGGTGTAGAGTTGGCTCACCCCCCGTTATTTCTGCAGCATTAAGAAGTTTGTTATTGTCTCTTAGATAAGATAAAACTTCCTCCTCTGGAATTTCTTTTGCAGTTTTTCCAGGGATTACTAAGTCTTGGTTATGGCAATAAGGACACCTGAAATTGCAACCAACTGTAAAAATAATTGAGCAAATTTTTTCTGGATAGTCAACCAAACTCTGCTTTTGAAAACCTCCTATTTTCATTTTAGAGCCTTATCAAAAGTTTTTCTTTGTTTAAATTCTTCCTGCTTTCCTTCATTCCACTGGTCAACAGGTCTTAAATACCCAACAATTCTGGAGTAAACTTCACATTTGGTTTTCTTTTTCTCTGCTTCACATTTTGGACAGTACTTATGTTCACCAAAAAGATAACCATGAATGGGGCAGATGCTAAAAGTAGGTGTTATTGTAAAATAAGGTGAACTGAAATTCTCACAGATTTTTCTAATAAGTGCTTTAACCGATTCTGCTGGAGGTTTTTTTTCACCCAAAAATATGTGCAGAACCGTCCCTCCTGTATATTTTATCTGAAGAGGGTCCTGCAATTTTAGAGATTCAAAAATATCATTTGTGAAATTAACTGAGAGTTGTGTTGAATTTGTGTAATATGGCTCTACACCCTTTTTTACTTCCTCATTGTTTGCAACAATAATCTTAGGGAACTTCTCTTTGTCCATCCTTGCTAATCTGTATGAGGTTCCCTCAGCTGGAGTGGCTTCTAAATTGTAGTTGTTTCCGGTTTCCTTCTGAAACTCTATTAACTTGTTATTCATAAAATCCATAACTTCTTCTGCAAATTTTAATCCTTCTTTATCTCCAATGGTACAATCTAAAAAATTTAGACAACACTCATTCATTCCAATAAGTCCGATTGTTGAAAAATGGTTTTTCCAATAGTCTCCAAATCTTTTTTTAATATCTCTCAAATAAAACTTTGAATAGGGATACAAACCCTTTTCTGTCAAATTTTCCAATGTTTTTCTTTTTATTTCAAGACTATTCTTTGCAAGTAACATTAATCTTTCTAATTTCTCAAAAAATTCTTCTTTAGTTTTTGATAAAAATCCCAAACGGGGCATATTAATTGTTACAACTCCTATGGATCCTGTAAGAGGATTTGCTCCAAAAAGACCTCCTCCTCTTTTCTGGAGTGACCTGTTATCAATTCTCATTCTGCAACACATGGACCGGACATCATCAGGTTTCATATCCGAATTAATAAAATTTGCAAAATAAGGAATTCCATATTTTGCAGTTATCTCAAAAAGTTTATCATAATTTTTATTTTCCCAGTCAAAGTCTTTTGTTATATTATAAGTTGGAATAGGAAAAGTAAAAGGCCTACCTTTCGCATCCCCTTCCTGCATCACCTCAACAAAAGCCCTGTTGATCATGCTCATTTCCTTTGTATAATCACTGTATGTGTCCTCTTTTGTTTCTCCTCCTATCATCACTGGTTCATTTTTTAAGTATCCAGGTACTGTTAAATTCATAGTAATATTTGTAAAAGGGGTCTGAAATCCTACTCTAGTTGGAATATTTATATTGAATAAAAATTCCTGGATAGCCTGCTTCACTTGTCTGTAACTCAAATTATCATGCCTGATAAAAGGGGCAAGTAGGGTGTCAAAATCAGAGAATGCCTGGGCTCCTGCTGATTCACCTTGCAAAGTATATAAGAAATTTACTATCTGACCTAATGCTGACTTGAAATGCTTTGGTGGTTTGCTCTCAATTTTTCCTCTCGCTCCTTTAAAACCAGTTAGCAGTAGATCCTGCAAGTCCCAACCAACACAATAAGCTCCAAAGATACCCAAATCATGAATATGAAAATCACCATTTAAATGTGCTTGTTTGATTTCTGCGGGATAGATTTTATTTAGCCAGTATTGGGTAGTTATTGTAGAGGAAATATAAAAATTTAAACCCTGAAGAGAGTAGCTCATATTTGCATTTTCTTTTACTCTCCAGTCTTCCCCATTTAAATATCTTTCAATGTTTTCTATATTAGAAAATAGATCTTTAGTTCTTCTTATTTCTTCATGCTGTTTTCTATATAATATGTAAGCTTTGGCAGTTTTATAATGCCCATTTTCTACCAGAATCTTTTCAACAATATCCTGAATCTTTTCAACTGTTGGTATTTCTTCCGGATCTAATTTTTGTTTCAAAAGTTTAATTACTTCATCACCAAGTTTTTTTGCTAATTCATAATCCTGTCCACCAACTGCTTTAGCACTATTAAAAATCGCATTAATTATTCTCTCTTTTTCAAAATTCACAATCCTTCCATCTCTTTTTTTTATTTTATTAATCATATTCTATTGGACACGGCGTACAATAATTAATATAGAAAAATTATTTATATAAATATGGAGGTTGTAAGAACTTTAAGAAAATTTGATGACTTAGATATAATGCTTACTTTTCTTGAAATAGGACATAAAACAGTAAGCAGGGAGGAACTGGCAACAATTACAGAATTTGGAGAAGGGAGTATAAAATCCATGATAAAAATTCTAAAAAATAATGATTTTGTTTCAACAGAAAAGAAGGGTAATAAATTAACTAAAAAAGGAAAGAAATATTTTTCTGAAATATATAAATTTATATCTCCAATAATCAAAATAAATCAAGATATTTTTAGGGATAATTTAAATTGTTATGGGTGTATTCTGAGAAAATATAACAAAAACAAACAGGAAAAAACTATATGTTGCCCGAGAAAATGGAATCAGGGTTGGATGCAATTCTGCTATGGTCTTAACCTGTGAAAATGATTTACTGAAAGCGCAATATGTAGAAGAATTTAACTTTAATTTTCTCAAGAAAGAATTTGATATAAAAAACAGAGAATTGTTGATTGTTACTTCGTCTAACAAAAAAACAATAGCAGAAAAAGGAATACTAACAATCTCGTGTTATTTGAATGAGGAACTAAATAATATTGTAAGTCTAATTGCAACTAAAAAAATGTGGCCCAAACTTTGAATATTAGACCAGAAAATTGCTCCTATAGTAATACTTTAAAGAATTATTCATCCAGTTATAAAAACATCATAATACCAAAAAGTCCAATTCCTACTAAGAAAACTAAAAACTACCTAACAAAACAAATAATGCCGCTGCAATACCAATCATCACACCCCAATATTTTACATCATAAGAGAATATTTTTGACCCATCCAGAGGAGGGAAAGGAATTAAGTTAAAGATAGCCAGCCAAATGTTTATCATAGATGCAAAATAAAACAAGGAACCCGCAAAATTGAGAGCTAAAACAGCAAAAAATGCACCCAAAATAATATTTGTTCCAGGTCCAGCTGCAGAAATCTTGAAATTTGCTTCTTTTAATCTTTCTCTGCTTTCATGGAAAACATATTTAGGAGAAATCATTACTGCTCCTGGTGCTGCAAAAAGAAAACCCGCGAATGAAGTAACTAAAGCCAAAATTAAACCCATTGGCCAGGCTTTGTATTTTGCATCAAATTTTAATCTCTTCGCAACTTCTCTGTGAGCAAGCTCATGGATTATTACACTTAATCCTATAATAAACAAAAACATTAATAGATTCTCTAGAGAAATCCCAAATAAATTCATGAATGCTACACTTAAAACCAACCAAGAGATCAAAATATCTCTTAACTCAATAGTATCCATAATTTATAATTTGAATTAATTTATGAGACATTTTATCACCTTTATTAATCTTCTTGTTTTTGATTTTTCCTTCACAGGCTCTTGTTATTAATGAAGTTCATTCAACAAAGCCTGAATGGGTAAACTTTATAACCCTTCAAATAACTCTATAAATTTGAGTAATTGGACAATTGCTGATGAAGATTCTAATGGTACTTATTAAAAATCTTGGAGTTAGATATTTTAGTTTCATAAATATTTAATTATAAGTTTCTTATGAAAAAAATTATTTCGTTATTTGTCTTTTTTCAGTTTATTTTTCTTCCTTGCTTTGGGCAGGTTGTGATTAATGAAGTGATGTATAATCCAAGTACTGAACAAGATGAAGATTACTCTGAATGGATAGAAATTTATAATCCAGGAAATAGATCAGTAAATTTGAGTAGTTGGGAACTTTGTGAAAAAGAATTATTGGCTGGTTATATAAATTATACAAATTCTGGAGTGGGAGGACCTTATTTAAACAAAGGTACAAATCTTTCACCAAATCAATATGCAATAATTACAGATGGTGAGAGTGGAACAGAAGTTTACCAATACTTTAATGTTTCAAATGATTCTTTGGCTTTACATGTGGATGCAGGAAGTTTGTGTGGAGGAGGATTAAAAAATACTGGAGAAACAATAAATCTTACAAATAATCAAGGAAATTTAACAGATTCCATAACTTATAATGATAGTTGGGGAGCAGATGGAGATGGATATTCTCTCCAAAGGATTAATTCAAGCCAGAATCTTTCAAACAATTCAACAAACTGGGTTGCCTTTCCACCAAGTCCTGGAAAACAGAATTTTTATGAAAATGCGACTTTAGAACTTTTGGATATTTCAGCAGAACAAATTTTTGTAAATAACTCAATTGAATTTAATATAACGATTCTAAATAGAGGTCTTGAGAATGGAACAGAAAATATTAGTTTGACAATTATCAACAATACAAATTCAGCAGTTTATTCTAGTGAAGTAGACTGTAAAGTAAAGGCAATAAACCAAACAAAAATTCAATTTAATTGGACATTTAATGAAACTGGAAACTATACAATTTGTGCGGAAGCAAATAATTCTTTCTGCAAAAATTTTGAAATATTGCCTTTGGAGAATGCAAGTATTTCTCTAAATATTACAGAAGAAGATGAAAAAATAATTTTTTATACAAATCTTTCAAACGCTTCTTGTACAATAAACTACAATATCTCCATTGGTAATTTTATCATAGACTCTGGAAAAATAGAAAAAGAAGCTTTTCAAAATGCAAGCCTTGATATTGGTTTTGGAAAATTCAATGTTTGTGCAAATATGACTCTTCACAATTTCAATGATATTAACAAATCAGATAATTCAATTAATAAAAATATTACAATTAATCCCGGAGATAGAATACGATATAGACTTAGGAGCTGGATAGACAAAGAAAAATATGAATTAAATAGTTCTATTAATTGGATAATACAATTGTTTATCCCACTAAATGGTTCAACTACAGGAAATCTGACATTAAAATTAGGAAAAAATAAGAAGTCAGGTTCGGGTTTTAAATATTTCAATACAACCTATGAAAATAATTCTTTTAATATCACCCAAAATGGAACAACAATTTCTGGCAATTTTACTATTCCCGAGAATTATTTTGAAGGAATCTATAAGTTAAGGGCAAAATTTAAATATGGTTCTACTGGTTGGGATTATTTAGACTCTTCAGATAATGGAATTTTTTGGTTAAATGGTTTGAAAGATTTGGGTGATTTAAATGTATCTATTTTAGGTGAACCACCAGAAACAGCAAGATTTGGAGATATAATCCCTATATTTCTAAAAGTAAATGCAAATAATTATGCTGGCTCTCTTGGCTGCAGGGCAAGAATAAATAAAGATTTATCAATAAGTAAAACCAGATATGCGTCTTTAAATTATGAAATGACCTATAGTTTTAGCAGGGGTGAAACAAAATATATTTTTGTGCCTCTGATAATCAAACCAAATTGTAATGATCATTATCACAACTCTGAATATAGAATTGTCATAGAAACAAAGGAACGCAATAGGTGGAAAACAAAAAAAGAGTTGTCTCTCAATATTTCTGGAAAAGCAAATAATCTATGCCAATATATTTCAAAAGACTCAACAACAAAATCTGAAGAAAAATCAAAAACTCTGGAAATAGAAATTTTAAACCTAACAAAAGAAGTTGCAAGAAACGAGGAATTTACAACAAGAGTAAAACTGAAAAACAATTTTGGAAAGAAAATATCTTTTGAAACTTATTCTTATGCATTTGATGGAAGAAATTGCATAACAGGAGGGTGGACCTCAAACAGGAAAGAAGTAACATTAGAGGAAAATGAGGAAAAAACTATTAAATTAAGAAACAAGATTGAAGAAGAAGCAAAACCAGGAGATTATCCCTTTAGGGTTAGAGCAAAACTAGATGATGATCAGATTGATAAAACCAAAAACATAAAAGTTAATGAAGAGATAATAAAAGAAGCTGCACAAGTAAAAGAATTTAAGTTGCCTAATTTAAAAATTTGGAATGACACAAAGATAAGAATAAATCTTAGCAATTGCGAAGGATGTAAAATGATTATTACTGGACCTAATATTACTGCAATTACAAATAGGAAATATAGAGTTTTTGATAGATTTGGAAAATACAAAGTTTTTGTATTAAAAAATTCTAAAGTTCTAATAAATAAGACTTATGTTTGGGAATCTAAAAAAGAACCAAGAATTATTAATCAATCAGAAGAAAAACAATCATCTAATAATACAAGTACTAGAGAAGATAAATTTACTGGTAAGTTCCGTGAGAAAAATATTTTTGAGAGTATTGTTGAAAATCTTAACTACTTTTATTCTTATATATTGGATTTAATGAAAAATTCAATAAACAATCCTTAAAAATATTTCAGGATAGTTTTTCCTATTTCAACTCCTTGTCTTACTACAGAGAAGAAACTCCTTGAACCCTTGAAATATTTCACTTTTATAGGAATTTCCTTGAAACTTGCACCCCGCTTTTTTAATTTTATTAATATTTCTATTGAAAAACCCAACCCTTTTTCTTTGAATCTTACATCTTTTAGCATTTCTTTTCTATAACCCCTATATCCTGATTGTACATCTTTTATGAATAATAATGTAAACAAGAAAAATTCTATCGCTAGCAACCTCAAACCAACATTTCTTTTTAGAGTGTGTTTTGAAGTTTTTCCTGTAAACCTAGAACCAATCACAACATCGTGTTTTTTTAACCCTTTGATTATTTTAGGTATATCCTTAGGATTATGTTGCCCATCAGAATCCAAGGTTATTATGTAATCAGCTTTCTTATCCAAAGCCTTTTTTATTCCATCTCTTAAACTTTTTCCATAACCTTCATTCTTTTCATGTTTGATTAAAGTTACTTTTTCTTTATTAGAAATTTGAGTAGTTTTATCTCTGGAACCATCATCAACAACTATAACTTCATCCACAAACTTTTTAATTTCTTCTAAAACCTTCCCAATAGCTTTCTCTTCATTAAAAGCGGGAATCACTGCAATAGTCTTCATAAATATAATTCTTTTTTTGGATAAGGTTTTTTATGAGGGTACTTGGAATAGAATGCACAGCACACACATTTGGTTTGGGTGTCATAGATGATACTTATAATGTTTTGATAGATGAAAGACAAACTTATCAACCTAAGGAAGGAATAGTTCCAAGAGAAGCAGCTAAATTCCACAAGGAAAATGCGAACAGGTTGTTGGAGGAGCTTGATTTGGATAATATTGATTTGATAGGTATTTCTTCAGGACCTGGTTTACCTCCTTGTCTTAATTTTGGGGTTGATTTCGCGAAAAATTTAGCAAAGAAATTAGATAGACCTATAATAGGCGTTAATCATTGTCAAGCGCATATAGAAGTAGGAAAAGTTTTTTGTGGAGTTGAAGATCCTTTAGTTCTTTACATTTCTGGGGGTAATACCCAGATTATCTATAATAATAGAGGTTATAAGATATTGGGAGAAACTCAAGATATAGGGTTAGGAAATGCTTTTGATAAGTTGGGTAGGAAGGTTGGATTAAAATTTCCTGCTGGTCCCAAAATAGAAAGCTTAGCTAAAAAAGGAAAATTCATCTTGTTACCTTACTCAGTTAAAGGAATGGACTTGAATTTTTCAGGGATTCTAACAGAGGCAATGAGAAAAATTGAGAAAGGAGAGAAAAAGGAAGATGTTTTGCATTCCTTCCAAGAAGTTTGTTTTTCTATGTTAGCAGAAGTTTGTGAGAGAGCTCTGGCAGCAACAGATAAGAAGGAATTATTGCTTGTGGGGGGAGTAGTACAAAACCAGAGATTACAAGAAGTTTTGAGAAGGATGTGCGAGGATAGAGGAGCCAATTTTTATGTAGTTCCTAAAGAATATGCAGGAGATAATGGAGTTATGATTGCTTTAACAGCTTTAATTAACTGGAAAGAAGAAAAAAGAATTGAACCAAAAGTAAATCCTAACTGGAGAATAGATTCTATTTAGTTTTATGGGTTGATTTTCTTGAGGAGCTTTTCTTTGTTTTAGTTTTCCTAGGAGTCTTCTTAACAGATTTTTTTGCAGAACTTTTCTTTGCGTTTTTATTAACAGCAGTCTTTTTGGTTAATTGCAAATAAAATTCTGTTTGAGCTTTTGAACTGAAAACCTGACCAATAGAGAAACCTATAAGACCCAAAATCCCAGTTACTATGAGAGGTATTGGGTTGGAAGTTATTGCATTGATAATGTTTTCTATTGAGCTTAGACTTACTAAATAATGTATAAAAATGGAAATTAGAGGTATTAAGAAAACAAGCATTATCAGACCTGTTGTTAATAGCAAGACCAGGAATATTCCTATTACTGAGCTCCAATTCTTTTTGAAAATATTGTAAGAATGCTCCAAGGTTTCATTAAACTTAAAATCTTTTACAATAACACCTTGATAAATAAAAAAGAAAATCAAGGAAACTAAAATGCTGAAGATGACACCTACTACAGGAACTATACTAACAATCCCGCTAATGATCATCACTATTATTGCTGCTCCAAATAGAGAAAAATACTTATTGTAAGATAACTTAAAAGATTCTTTGACCTTGTCTTTTTCTTTATAACTCTGATGAACTATAGCACCCTTAATCCAGATTTTTGCAAGACTAACTATGATAAATATCTCCAGAAAAATCAATATAATTGAATAATTTGAAAGTCCTCCCAGCCAAAAGATTGATAATAATACAAGTAGAACAAAGAAGATATCTGCTGCAAAAACAGGTAACCATCTCTTTGTATCTATAGAGAAAATAAAACTTTTCTTCAAGGTTTTGCACCACTCCATATTATTATAGGATAATATTATTATAAATAAAATATATTATGGTAATGCAGGAATTGAAAGGGATAGATGTGTTAAGTTTTGCAGTAGTAATGGGTTTGGTGCATGCAGTGATTGGAGTAGTATTTGGTGTAATTGCAGCAATAGTAGGATCTACAATTCTAGGATTCCTTGGTGGGGCTGCACTTGGTACACTTAGTGCTTTAGCAATAATAGTTTACCCTATATTGTTCTTTATAATGGGTTTCATTGGAGGGGCAGTATTTGCTATAGTTTACAATTTTGTGGCATCTCATTATCGAGGAATCAGAATTAATCTAGAAACTGCTAAGAAATAATTTTATTTTTATTTTTTATGGCAGAAGAGTTAAGAAGTTTAAAGGAAGGAAACTATATAAAGATAGAGGGAGAACCTTGTAAGATATCAAGCTTGACAAAAAGAAAGACAAGTAAGCACGGTGAAGCAAAAGCAAGGGTTGAAGCAGTGGGAATTTTTGATGGAAAGAAGAGATATTTGGTTAAGCCAGTGACCTCAAGAGTTGAGGTACCTATGATTCTAAAGAAGAAAGGACAGGTAATTAGTGTTCAAAGTAATGTGGCTCAAATAATGGATTTAGAGACCTACGAAATGATAGACATGGATGTTCCTGAAGGAAAGGAACTAAAAGAGGAGGATCAAGTGAACTATATAGAGTGCGAAGGAAAAAAGAAGATTTCAGAAAATTAATTTTTTATAATTTTTCCATATATTTTTAATCCCTTTGTTTTTATTTTTACAGATAAGTCCCAAGAAAGCTACCGATTTTAGTCGTGGAGAGTGTCAATACCTTGCTTATATCCTTAATCTTGTTCGTGGAAATCATGCTCATTTCAGGAAAGTGATCTTTGATTAGTTCTGGGTAAGCTTCTGGCATACAACCAGCTATTAAGAATTTTTTTCTAGGAAAATTCTCTTTTAATTTTTTTATCCTATGTAAGATTTTATTTTCTGTGGGTTTCTTGACAATACAGGTATTTATGATTATTAAATCCGCAAATTTAGGGTTCTTAATTTTAATCATACCAGATTTAGATAAAATACCTGCAATTATCTCTGAATCATTCTTGTTTGCGGAGCAACCATAGGTTTTTAGGTAAAATCGTTTCATAAAAAATTATGGAAACAGAAAAAGCATCAGAAATTTTGAAATTGGGTGGAATTATTGCATTTCCTACTGAGACAGGATATAAAGTGGGAGCTGGTATAATGAATGAGCAGGCAATAATGAGAATTTTTGAAATTAAAAAAAGACCTATAAACAAACCCTTATCCATTACTGTTTCAAGTTTTGAAATGTTAGAGAAACTAGCTTATTTATCCAAAGAACAAAGAAAAAAAGCTAAGGAACTATTACCAGGACCTGTTACTGTTGTTTTACCAAAAAAAGAACTGGTTTCTGATTTGATAACCAGGGGTAATGAGAGAGTTGGAATAAATTTTCCTGAAAACAAAATAGCCACTGAACTCATAGATAAGTTAGGATTACCTTTGGCCACAGCTTCAGCAAGTCTTTCAGAAGAGGTTATAAAAAAATCGGATCAATTAGAGGTTAATGTTGATTTTGTTGTTAGAGGTGATGAAGAAATTAAATATTCGCAATCCAATACACTGGTAAATCTTGTTGAGCTTAGAATTGTGAGAGAAGGGGCAGGAATCAAGAAAGTTAAAGAAGTTCTAAATATGAAATAAATTATTAATTTCTGAATTAACTTTTTTATGATAGAGGAGATAAAGAAAGAATTGGAGAAAAAGCACTATAAAATTTTCAACCACAGTGGAGTACAAATCTGCGAGTGGACAAAGAAATCCATAAGAGAAGAGGATGTTTGCTACAAAGAGAAATTTTATGGTGTGGATTGCCACAGGTGCATGCAGTTCTCCCCAGCAGTTTCACACTGCAATCTGAATTGTATTTTCTGTTGGAGACCTAATGAGTTGATGTACAAAAAAATCCTTGAAAAATTGAATGAGCCCAAGGAGATTGTTGATGCTTTGATAGAATTGAGGAAACAATTACTTTCTGGTTTTGGAGGTAGTGCTCCCAACAAAGAAAAACTGAAAGAAGCTCTTGAACCAAATCACTTCGCTATTTCTCTTTCAGGTGAACCAACACTTTATCCTAAGATTATAGATTTGATAACTTATCTATCAGAGAGAGCAAGAACTGTTTTTTTAGTAACTAATGGAACCAAACCAGAACTTTTAGAGAAAATCCCTCCAAAAAATAATTTCCAATTATATATTTCTTTGAACGCACCTAACAGGGAAAAATTCTTGGAAATTTGCAAACCTGCTGATGAAAAAGAATGGAACAAATTCAATGATTCCTTGGATGTGATGAGAGATTTTAAAGGAAGAACTGTTTTGAGATTAACTCTAATTAAAGGAGTTAATTCTAATGAAAGATTTATTGAAAATTACTTGAAGTTAATTAACAAAGCTTCACCAGACTTTTTGGAAGTAAAGGCTTTTATGAGTATAGGTAATGCAAAAAAGAGGCTAGGTGATGAAGCAATGCCAAGCTTCGAAGAAATCAAAGAATATGCAAGAAGAATTGAGGACAAGAGCAATTATAAAATAGAGAACCAGAAGGAAAGTTCCAGAATAGTTTTGTTGAAAAATCCTAACTCAAAATTTAGTAACAAGTTTGATTAAATTAAGAAACTGAATATCAAAAGACCAAGAACACCTGAAGATAATGTTGCACACAGATTTGTTATTTCATTAGTGCATTTACCTCTAAGTTCTACACTGGCTCCTATTATTGAGTCAACATTACAACCTATAAATCCTACTAAGATTATGATGGAAAACAAATGGATCCCTAGGTAATAAGCTGGTAAAGAAACAAGAAAAGCACCAAACAAACCAAAAAAAGAACCTAAAAATGAAATGCCTCCTTCAGTACCTGTCTTCACTTCCTCAAGTGTTGTGATTAACTTTGGATTTTTCCTGCTTAGCTGACCTATTTCACTTGCTAAGGTATCAGCGCTTGCACAAGCTAAACTACATAAAAAAGTTAGATAAAAAATTTGATTAGGATAAATCAAATATATGAATGAGAAAATAATAGATATTAACAAGTTGCTCAAGATATTATTAAGGTTTCTTCCTTTCTTGTGGTAGACTTTTTTCTTATCAATCTTGTACCTGGTTGCCACACTAGTAATAACATACAATATAAAAATTGAAATAAAAAATCTTAAAGGAAACAAAAAAATGAAATAAACAGAAAAGAATAGCATGAAGATTAGAGAGTATTTATCCACAAGCTTTTTTTCATAACCAAAACTAGCTATAGAGAAGCTAAAAATTAGTAGTATTATCTTCCAGATCATTTTCTCAATTTTTTACCTAATACAAAACCTATTGCAAGTAAAGTTATCCCTATTATTGCCATTTTAATATACATGTTTTCATAATTACAGGAGATTCCTTTTATATGGTCTTCAGGTATTATTTTTTGTTTATCTGGCTCTTTATTCAAAATTTCACTTAATGTTGATAACTTTTTAGCATAAGTGTAATAAATCAAAGCCATGTCCTTATTACCTTTCTGTAGAGTTTTAGCATATTCATAATAACTTTGACCTATAATAGAATTAGTTTTGTCTATTTCAGAAAGACTCCTTTTTCTGTGAAGTTCTATTAAATAATCTTTGTCCTGGAAAAGTAATTCAGAAGCGAGTTCCGCATTTGCTTGACTCTTCAAGGAATAGGTTATAGCAGCGTAATAATTCTCTTCTTTGTAATTATCTCTTGCTTTGGTTAATAATTCATTTGCTTCCTTTATGTAGGAGTTAGAGGAAGTAATTGAGGCATAAGTAATTATTGAAGAAGCTTCAGATATCATATTGTTTGAAATTTCTTTCAAATATTCAGATTCATTTTCAATATAAGATGGAAACTCATTTGCATACTTCATCCATAATTGGGCAGTGTATAATCTCTCTTCAGCAAAAGCAGCATTATTCAAACCTGCGATATAATTTTCATTGTAATAGTTCTTCCACGCATCATCTAATTTGTTTTTAGTTTCAGATAACCTCTCTTCTATGATTGCATAAAGTTCTATGTTAGTGGTTTTTATTTCAAATACCTTATTTTCTAATTCTTTTAAATAATCCCTTAAATAATATTTCTTTTCATTACTATTCAGGAAGTTTACTAGTTCATTTCCATACCTGTAAGAAATCGCATTGGAAAATGATATGGAAGCAGCAGAATAATAATTACCTTGTTGATGATTTTGTCTTGCTTTGTCCAAGCTTTTTTCGCAAATCTTTGAAATTTGTTGCTGATAGTTGTACCCTATAGTTGCTCTTTCCAATTTTTCTTCACAATTTTCTTTTAAGTTTGAGGACCTGTTAATCAAATTATCTGCTAATTTTTTCATAACTTCTTGGTATTTTTCAGTTCTCTCAAATTGGATTCTTTCTTCTTTAAGTTTATAATTTGTGAAATATTCAAGTGCATCACTAACAGTTTTAACTTCTATGATTGTTAGGTTCCAGTGTTCTTTTGCATATTCTTTTATATTTATTTTTTCTGGCTCCTTTTTTTCAACGGTTACCTGTCCAATAGTCTTAGTGATTGTTTTTTCTTTTTCTATGGTGCTAAGACCATAAGGAATTAGGAAGGTATCCCCTTTTTTACTTACTGCCTTCGCTTTCTCCAAAAGTCCATTTACTGGACCTATAGAACCATCCAGATTAATAGTTCCTGTAATAGCTACATCCTTATCCATTTCCAAGTCAAGGAGAGAAGCTAAAGTTGCAATTGTTATTGCAGCTCCCCCACTAGGACCTCCAACAATCCTTGCATCAGACCTTATAGTATAGTAAAAATTATAATTTGAGCAATCCAAACTTAGCAAATCACAGGCAACTTGTTTACCCATTCTTGCAGATGCTTGTGTATCAATCTTTGTCAAAGGCCAGGTATCTACATAAACATGACCATTACCTTTCTTTACATCAACAGTTAATGTTGCTAATGCACCTTCATAACCATATTTTGTGTCTTTAACAGCAGGTAGGTGTACAGTGGTATCTTTTAGTGCAAGACTGGGTGAAATAAACAAGACAAATATAGATAACAAAACAATTATTTTTAGACTTCTCATAACAAATAACACCTATTTTTTAAAACATATCTTGATTAAGTTATTTATTTCTTCCCTTTTATCTTTTGTGATCTTAACCAAAATAATACCTTCATTAGGTTGTCCATAAAGGATTATTGTGCCTTCTTTAGATTCAATAATTGTAGGTAATAATAGCAGATCTTCTTCCCCTTTAATTTCCAAGAGGCAGTTCATATCATCTAAACACTCTTTTATTTTTTCCACAGCTTTTTCAGAAATCATACCTTGCGGATTCTCCACACACCTTTTATTTAAAAATCCTTTATATTCATATCTTATTACCCTCCTCTCAATTTTGTAATCCACAATTGCTAATTTAGGTTTAATCATCAATTCTAAAACAGTTTGGGTTGATTTGTCTCCCACAGTTATAATCTTTTTACCTTTTAGTTTTCTTACCAGCTCGCTGTCATCCCTTATTAATTCCCCTAGAGGTTTTTTCAATTTTCCTCTACATTCATCTTTTAGAACTAAATCCATAAAACTATTTGGAAAACCCAAACTTAATATTCAAATCCTTATATTTTGCTCTTCCTTTTTTTTCTTTAATATTATATACAATTTCTTTTGCCCTGACCTCTTCCTTCAAAATTTCTTCAAATCCTTTAATGAATTCTTTATCCTCCAGATACAAGTTAATATTTTTGAGAACATTAAAACCTTGCTCCTTTCTCGCTTTTTGAATCTCTCTTACCAACTCCCTGAAGAATCTTTCTTTCTTTAATTCTTCATCTTCTGTTAAATCTAGAGTTATATATCCTTTGGAGAATTCTTCCCCTTCCTTCACATTCTTTGTTATTATTATATCCTCTCTATCTAATTCAAAATCCTCAACTTTTATTTTTTCTTTCCTCAAATCAACTTTGCTTGGATCTAAATTTGAAATTGCTTTTGCAACTTTTTGGGTCTCACTACCAAATTTTTTTCCTAGAGAAGCGAAATTGGGCTTGGTTTTCACATTTTTATTTTCTCTAAACTCAATTTCTTTCACATTTGACAAATTTTTAAGGATATCCTTTGTTTCTTCCACCTTTTTCTTCATGTCCTTAAAACCGTAAACAAAAACTTTCTTGATTGGTAAACGTAATTTAACTCCTTGATTTTGTCTTTCACTATTTATAGCTGTTGAAATTTCTTCAGCAAGTTTCATCTTTTCCTCAAGTTTTTTATCAATTTTTTCTTTTTCCACTTTAGGCCATTTTGATAGGTGAATTGATCCTTGGGAATATTTGCTATAGATATATTCAGTAATAAATGGTGTGATTGGAGCAAGTAATTTCAAAACTTTCTCTAAAGTATAGAGCATTGTGTTTATTTTGTTTTTATCCATCTCATCTCTGACTAATTTAATATAGAGTCTTGAGAAATCATTCACAACGAAATTCATTATCTTTCTTGATGCATAATGGAACATGAAATTCTCGTAACCCTCATTTACTTCTTCTACTAAAGAATTTACTTTTGATATCAACCACTTATCATACAAATTCTCAGGTTTAACAGGTTCCTCAAATTTAAGTTCTTCTTTTGAATAGGAATCTATGAATGTTACAAGGTTCCACAAAATATTTAACTTGTTTTGAAGATTTTTTGCTTCTTCCAAGGAGATTTTTTTGGTTTCCCAGGGAGCACTAGAAAAACACAAATATAACCTTAATAAATCAGCTCCTAGTTCCTTGTACGCTTCATCACCCCGTATTATATTACCTTGGCTCTTGCTCATTTTCTCCCCTCTCTTATCCAGAGTCCATCCATTATAGCAAACTGTTTTGTAGGGGGTTTCTCCAAACAATGAAACTCCGCAAAGCATTAAGTAGTAGAACCAACCTCTTATTTGGTCCTGGCTCTCATCAACCAAATCTACAGGATAAAGTTTTTTGAAAAGTTCCTCATTTTTGAATGGATATCCAAGGGAGGCGAAAGTTGCAATACCTGAATCAAACCATACATCCAGAATTGCTTTTTCTCTCTCCATTTCTCCCCCGCAATCACATTTCAACTTTATTTTGTCCACAACATCAACAGATAAGTTAAAATCATCTTCCAATTCATCTAGTGAATTTTCCTTTAGCTCTTTCCTGGAACCTATTACCTTTATATTATCGCATTTGTTGCAGGTCCACACAGGTAAAGGTATCCCCCAAAATCTTTGTCTTGTAATTGCCCAATCAGGTGCTGTTTCAACAAGTTCTTTGAATTGTTCTTTTGCAAATCCAGGCTTCCAATCAACTTTCTCAATTTCTTCCAACATTTTTTCTCTAATAACATCTAATTTTAATAACCATTGCGTGCTTTTTCTGTAAATCAAAGGAGTCTTGCATCTCCAACACAAAGGGTAAGGGTGTGTTATAGTTGTTTTATAAAAGAGAGAATTAGTTTTATTTAAATAATCCATTATTGATTTATTAGCATCATCAACTTTTTGTTTTATAAATACTCCAGTACCTTCACTTAATTTACCTTGTTCATCTACTGGGGAAGGTCCAGGTAAATTGTAATGTTCCCCTATTTTTGCATCTTCCTGACCATGACCAGGAGCTATATGAACTATACCTGTTCCTGTGGAAACATCAACTAAGTGGCCTGCTTCCTCTCCTCCTTCAACTTTTTTCTTACCCTGAACTTTGCTTGCAACTCTCTTTTTAATTATTGGGATTGATAAAACAACTCTATGTGCATTATCCTCTTTATCAATCTCTTTTTGTATAGGTATGTCAAGTAGAGGTTCATATTTTTTACCTTCCAGTTCTTTGCCCTCAAATTCTTCAACAATCTCATACTTTTTCTCAAGTTCATCAAGAAGATCCAATCTATTTTTAGCTAAAATTATTGTTTCACCTTCAACCTTAATTTTCACGTATTTTTCCTTTGGATGAACGCACAAGGCAACATTTGATGGTAAAGTCCAAGGTGTTGTTGTCCAGGCAAGTAAGTATTCCTCTTTCCCTTTGATTTTGAACTTGATGAATATTGAAGGACTACTCAAATTCTTGTAAGTATCAGTGGTTTCGTAACCACTCAAAACAGTTTCGCATTGAGGACACCAGAAATTTGGCTTTTCTCCTTTAACAAGAAGCCCTTTTTCATACATATTCTTGATTGCCCACCACCCACTTTCCTTGTAATAGCTAGCACTTGTTAAATAAGGTTTTTCAAAACCACGCCAAGCACCAATATTACTATAAAATTCCAGCCAGAATTTTTCATTACCTTTAGCAAACTTGTCGCATTCCTCTATAAATTTTCCTATACCTTTTTTAAATATTTCTGATTTAGTTTTTATTCCCATTCTTTGTTCAACTTTGTTTTCTATAGGCAAACCCCCACAATCAAAACCTGGTTGAAACCAAACATCATGTCCCTGCATCTTCTTGAATTTTCCCCAAACATCTTTGAATGTTGTAGTCATTATGTGCCCTATATGTGGTTTACCATTTACATAAGGTGGGCCATCAAGTAGATAAAACTTGTTTTTTCCTTTGAATTCCACAATTTTCTCAGGAATTTTTTCATCTTTCCATTTTTTTAGGATTTGTTTTTCAATTTCTTTTGGACTGTATAGCATAACTTAAAGTTCTTAAAAAATATAATCCAAGAGGTTCTGTAGAAATCCTCTGATTTAGAGTCTCCAAATCAAAGAAAGTGCAAAAGGTTTTCAAGTATGTAAGCTTTTTCATTAAAGTTGTTTTAGTTGATTAATTTCCTGAGGATTTCTACAAGACTGATGAATAATAGAGTTAAAGATAGAATTAAAAGATAAACCAAACGTTTATTCATATTGCTAATAGATATAACCAAAAGGAATGAAAGAAGTAGATAATAGATAAATTAAACAAAAATCCAACAGTAATCCCAATATAATCTACCATAAACCTTGCTGCGTTCAATTTACCTGCCAAATTATTTAGGGTATGTTTGAATACAAGCATAACTAACATTATCCAAAATATATCGAATCCTCTTAGCAAATATATGATAAAAACACAAAATATATCAACAATATTTCCAAAACCTATAGACATTAATGTAAAATCTTTGTTTAAAATAAATTTTTCTCCTATAAATATATTGATTATTATAGGAACAATCAAAAGTATAATAATTACAAAAAGAGTTCCTGTTGCCCAACCATATTTTAAAACAACTAAAAGAGTTGCTAAACTTGTGAATTCTATTCCAGGGATAACCTTTATCCTTCCAAAAAAGCATTTATCAAAGATTACAAGCAAAGTTGTAAAAATAATTACAAAACCTCCAACAAAATAGATGAATAATAGAACTAAAGATAGAATTAAAAGATAATATATTTCTTTTTTCATAAATATTCTTTGGCTTATATCTTTTTAAACAAATAAAAGGCTTATTATGGACTATTATATGCTTTTTTTGCTGGGTTGTTTATTTTGCTGATGTTATTCTACAGAACCATCCAAGAATACTTTATGAAAGAATCCAAATAATTATATGAACGAGGTTATTCTGTTTGCAATATTTATAGTAAGCTCTTTAGTCTTGTATAAAAGCAGTGAATGGGTTCTTAGATATTCTTTGATTCTTTCCAGAGAACTTAGAATTTCAACAGTAGTCTTTGGTTTTATAATGGTTGCAGTTTCAACATCACTTCCAGAATTAACTGTTGCACTTTTTTCCGTGGTTTCAGGAGATGTAAGCTTATCTGTGGGAAATTTATTAGGATCAAACTTACTCAACTTGACATTAGTAATGGGAATAAGTGTTTTAGCTTATAAAGTTGTCTATCTGAACAAAAAGGAAGAAGCAGATCTTGTTGAACTCTTATTTTTATCCACTTTAGTCACTTTATTGATATTCCAAAGCCAGAGTCTTTCAATTATACATGGAGTAATTTTGTTAACTTTATTTGGATTGCTTTTCTCTAAACTTTACAGAGGAGGGAGAATTAAAAGAAAATTCTACGAAACTAAGAAAAAAGAAAAGACTCTTTCAAAAAAGAAAGCTGTTATGTATTTTTCTATTTCAGTATTATTTTTGCTTGTTTCCTCCCATTTCTTAGTTAATTCTGCTTTGGAAATTGCGAGTGTATTTGCTTTAAGTACCACATTTATAGGAATGACTATTACTTCAATAGGCACCACACTTCCTGAACTTTCTGTACAGTTAAGAGCAATTAAAAATAAAGAATATGGATTAGCTATTGGAGATTTGCTAGGTAGTTGCGTAGTTAACTTAACTTTAGTTCTTGGAATTTTATCCATATTGAGTCCTGTTGCAGTAGAAGCCAGATGTTTGATAAAGTTGTTACCTTTCTTGTTCATCGCAATATTTGTAGTTTGGTATGCAATAGCTAACAAGAAAAAAGTTACCCGCTTTGAGGGAGCAATCCTGATAATATTGTACTTATTGTTTATTTTAGAATCTTTTGGAATAATTTAATATGTGCATGTAACTTATCTAATTTCTTAGGCTTTTCAACTATAAAAAATTACATATGGAAAATAAATATTTGATTCTATTAACTTTATGAACAGAAAATTGATTTTCCTTACTATAGCTTTCTTGTTGCTTAGTGTAGGATTTTTAGGCTATAAACAAGCAACTACAGGATATTTCATAGACAAAGCTATTGACTTAAAGGGAGGAAATTTTATTACTATAACTTTTGAAGATACAGAGTATTCAAAACTTTCAAAGCTAAGAGATGATTTAGAGAGAAATTATAATGTTGCTGCTTATTTAACTACTAGTGTTTTGGAAACACAATTATCCATAGAATCCACTGGAGGAAACACACAAGAATTAATAAATCATGTAAATGAAACAGCTGAAATAAAAAATTATGAAGTTAGTGAGATAGACCCAAAACTCAGTGAGGAAGTTCTAAATGAGATCATAAATGGGATCTTCTTTGCTTTTGTTGCAATGGCTGTTATAATATTCATTTTGTTCAGAATACCAATACCTTCTCTGGCTGTAGTTTTTGCTGCTTTTACAGATATTATAGGAACCTTATTTTTGATGAATATATTAGGAATAAAACTTTCCCTTATCACTTTCACTGCCTTGTTAATGCTTTTAGGTTATTCAGTTGATACAGATATTCTACTAACAACAAGAGTATTGAGAGAAAGAGGAAAATTTGAGGACCAATACAAGAGAGCCTTGAAAACAGGTTTAACAATGACTTTAACTTCTTTGATAGCTCTTTCTTCTATTATAATCATCGCGGGTTATACTTCTGTTTTTGGAAAGTTGGCAAGTGTTTTGGTTCTGGGATTAATCATTGATATTGGGAGCACATGGATTCAAAATGCTACTATTTTAGATGTTTACAAAAGTAAATATGGACATTAATTTTTTTGAGAAGAAGGCTAAGAGAGGTCCCCAGGTAATCTTGCCTAAAGATGTAGGTTTGATTGCAACTTACTCTGGTTTGTCTAGTGGAAAAAATGTTTTGGATGCTGGAACAGGTTCAGGATGGCTCGCAATTTTTTTAGCAAATCTTGCATACCCAGGAAAAGTCCATACCTATGAGAAAAGAAAGGAATTCTATGAGTTAGCTAAGAAGAATATTGAATCTTCAAAACTGAAAAACATCAAGATTCATAATGATAACATCAGGAAAGCAAAAATAAAATCCAGATATGATATAATTACCTTGGATTTGCAGCAACCTTATGATTTAATAAAGAAGTTGGACAAGAATTTGAAGGAAGGAGGTGTTTTTGCAATTTATTCTCCTAATATAGAGCAGATAAAGGAATGTGTGGAAGTTTTTAAGGAGCTAGGATATGAAACAAAAACTTTTGAGAATATTGTTAGAGAATGGCAGGTAGGTTTTTCTTCTCGCCCTGTTCATTCAGGAATTTTGCACACAGGTTTTTTGTGTTTTGGTTATAAGAAAGGAGCTGAAAAAACAAAAAAGAAGTAATAATTATGTCTTTTGAAATAAATACAGATTTGCACATCCATTCTAAATATGCAAGAGCTGTTTCTGAGAGAATATTTAGACCATTCTTACACATTTTCTCTAAGTTCCTATATATTAACAAATTTAGAGGTTAGTTTATGAACAAAGAAATTAAGTCGGTTGTGGATGAAATTAAAAATATAAAAGGGGTGGAGGGAATCTACTTGTTTGGTTCTTATGCAAGGAAAAAAACAAAACCTTTTTCTGACATAGATATTTGTGTGATTACGGACAAGGATATTCAAAAAAAGAGAAGAGAAGAAATCTTGAGTTGCTCTTCAAGAAAAATAGACATTTCTATATTCTCTGATTTGCCGCTTAATGTAAGATTTAGGATTTTTAAGGAAGGTAAAGTATTATATCAAAAAGATGAACTGTTTTTGCATAGGACAAGATCCAATACACTCAAGTCTTATCTGGATTTTAAACCTATAATTGACAGGCATTATGACAGAATTTTGGATAAACATGTATGATAGAGAAAGAATAACTAAGATAATTTATCTGAAAAAGATGTTTTTGATGTTTTCATTAGAATTTCTGTAGTTAAAGAGTTCTTGGAAATCTTGACACTCTCCACGACTAAAATCAGGAGATTCTGAGGTCGCACTCTGAACCACA
>JAGXOL010000007.1 GCA_023659895.1 Candidatus Aenigmarchaeota archaeon LH_S7 | reverse complement strand
AAAGAAATTTTCAAAAAAGTAAAGATTTTAACCCCAAACCCAGAAGAGCAGGAGATTTACTTGGAGACCCTATCTAAAAATACAATTTTAGGGAAAGGAGAGTTGGAAGGTATCTGCATTGCTAAAGAGAGAAATTATAGATTTTCTTCTTTAGATAAAAAGGCTGTAGAATTTGCGAAGAGTAAGGGAATAAAAGTTGTTGTGCTAAAAGCAATTTTGAGAACTCTCTTAGAGAAAAGAATTTGTTCTAAGGAAGAAGTCAGGAGTATAATTAAAAATATAGAAGAAAGAGATAATAGGACAATAGATGTAGAAGAAATCTTTGAGACCGAATTATAGAATAGAATCCTCCTTCTTTCGATGACAATGAGTAAAGGAATATATAATTTACTTCTTGGAGAAACTAATTCTCTTTATTTAATTCTGAATTCTAAGTATAAAATTGGCTACATCCCATAATTCAACTAAATGACCAGAGATAAACAAAGAAGTTACTCAAATCTTAATCCCCTTTCTTCTTAGAAACATTAATCCTCTCAATATCAAAACATTTTAAAACAGAAAAATCAGTATACAAAACACTCTACTAAAACTAACAAATATTTCTACAATCAGTTTAGATAAACCCAAAGGAATAGATGCAGGTATTTTCCTAATTCTAGGTAGAGCACCTGTCTGGTATTGTAACCAATAACTTTCAATGCTAACTCTTTTCTTTGTGCTTCTTTCTTCACACTTTTGAGGAAACTTCTTAATCTCTTATTAATAGAAGAGAATAAACTTTCAACTACAGACCTTATATGGTAAATACTCAGCCATTGTTCTGGATTGTTGAAAAACCATCTTACCATTCTTTTCCATGGTCTCTTATATCTTGCTCTTGCAGTTGTATTCTTCTTTGGTAGAAAGAAAGGCTTACCACCCATACTCACTCCATAATTGAACAACTAGATTATTATATATTTATTTTTTCTTTTTCTCCATAATCCTTAAAACACCAATATAACCGCAATTTAGGCAGTTATACTGCATTCCAGTTTCAAAACCCATCAGGGGAACCAAATTTGTTGAACCACAATTAGGGCATTTATAAATAACCTTTCTAACCATAATATAAGTCATTTAGATATTTTATTCCTTCATCTTTCTCGTTTTCATCAAGTAACCTTCTTAATGAACGATAAATTTGTAGATTTAGATATTTTCTTCCTTCCTCTTTCTTATTTTTATCAGATAACCTTTCTAATAAATTATAAGTTTGTGAAAATGCTTCGTAATGAGGATCTTTTACTTGATGTTTTTCATAATCTTTAAAAGAATTATCATAAGCTGTTTTTACAATATCTTTTATAGCCATAATAATTATTTAAAAACTATTAAATTTTACTAAGATTTAAGGACTCATCCTTTCCACATCTCTAGGGAACAAAACCGCTTCCCTAACATTACCCAAATTTAAAAGTTGCATCACAAATCTTTCAAGACCAAGACCAAAACCCCCATGAGGAGGCATCCCATGCTTAAAAGCTTCCATATAAAACTTCATTGAATTAGGATTCATCCCTTTTTCCTCAGCTTGTTTTACTAAAGCATCATAACGATGTTCTCTCTGGCTTCCAGTCACAAGCTCCAAACCTTTCAAAATAAAATCAAATGATTCAGTTAATTTAGGATTATCTTTATCTTTCATGGTGTAAAAAGGTCTTACTTCAAAAGGATACTTAGTTACGAAAATAAGGTCAGAATCATATTTCTCCTTTATCTTTTCTCCCAATGCTTTCTCATCATCAGTTGACAAGTCATCACCTTCCTTGCCTATCATCTCAAAAGCTTCCTTTAATGTAATTCTTGGGACAGGTTTCTTGTATTTTGGTGGCTCAACCTCAAAACAATCAAAAATATACTTGCAATTCTTTTTTACATCATCCAAAATGTAGCAAACCAGATCCTCAACTAGTTTTGTAATATCTTCATAATTTTCAATAAAGGAAATCTCCCCATCGAGCATCCAGAACTCTGAAATGTGCCTTGAAGTATGGCTTTTCTCAGCTCTGAAATAAGGCCCTATCTCGAAGACTTTCTCAAAACAACAACCTTGCAAGAGCTGTTTGTAAAATTGCGGGCTTTGAGCCAGATAACCCTCTTTCTCGTAATACAAAATAGGAAATAATTCACTACCCCCTTCTGCACCCTCACCAACAATTTTTGGAGTATGAATCTCCACAAACTTGTTCTTTACAAAGAAATCTCTTGCAGCATTCGCAATAGCTGACTTCAACTCAAAGATCATCTTGTTCTTTTTGTTCCTTAAATCTAAATATCTATAATCCAATCTTTTACTCAAATCCGTTTCTATTTTCCCTGAAAATTCTATTGGCAATGCCTCTGCCTTGTTCAATACCTCAAAATTTTTTATCTGTACTTCAACACCATTAGGAGCTTTATCACTCTCCACAGCCTTTCCCTCAACTTGAATAACATCCTCTCTCCTTAAATTTTTAATCTTATCAAACATTTCCTCCCCTTTTACAGAAACCAACTGAACTACTCCAGAACTATCTCTCAACACCAAAAAAATCACTTTACCAAGATTCCTAACAGTATTTACCCATCCCTTTAGCACTACATCTTTGTTTTTCTTGTTTTTGACTTCTTCCGCATGAATTCTCCCCATAATACTAAAAAACTTAATTTAGGTTATGAAATACAGACCTAGTAAAGATGAATATTATTTAAATATTGCCACAGAAGTAGCTAGAAGAAGTACTTGTATGTCAATTAAGATAGGTGCTATTGTGGTAAAGAAGGACCAGATTGTTGCTACAGGATATAATGGAGCCCCAAGAAAAGTTAGAGATTGTTACGAAATTGGAATTTGTTTGAGGAGAAAACTTGGTGTTCCTTCTGGAAAAAATTATGAAATTTGCAGGAGCGTGCACGCAGAACAGAATTGCATAATAAACGCGGCCAGAGCAGGAGTTTCTCTTTTAGGAGGAACTATGTATCTGGTTAGTTCTCAGATTGTGAATGGTGAGGAGAAATTAGTGGATGCTTATCCTTGCTTCATCTGCAAGAAAATGTTGATAAACGTGGGGCTGGAAAAACTTGTAGGGATGACAAAAAATGGTAGTTATAAGGAATATTACATAAAAGATTGGATAGCTGAATGGAGGGAAAAGGATATGCTTGAGGAAAAAGAACAATATTTTATTGATTATTACAAGGATAAAGAATGATAATTGGTCTAACTGGAAAGAACGGTGCTGGAAAAACAGAAATTTGCAAATACTTAAAAATGAAAGGATTCAATTTTTATTCTTTATCAGATATTCTTAGAGATGAAATCAAAAAAAGAGGGAAGGAAATCACCAGGGAAAATTTAATCTCAACAGGAAATGACTTAAGGGAAAAATTTGGATCTTCCATTTTAGTAAATAAATTATTGGAGAAGGAAGATGAAAAGGTTTTTGTTGTTGATAGTATAAGAAATCCAGAAGAGATTAAAGAATTCAGAAAAAGAGAAGATTTTTACCTGGTTGGTGTTGAAGCACCAATAGAAATTAGGTACAAAAGAACTCAAAGTAGGAAAAAAGAGGAAGATCAAGTAAGCTTTGAGGAGTTTAAGAAATACGAAGAAATGGAAAATACAGACTCCCTTTCAAGCCAGCAATTAGATAATTGTGTTAAATTAGCGGATAAGATAATTGAGAATGATAATATTTTGGAAGAATTACACAAAAAAGTTGATGATGTGTTAAAAAAAATTTGATTCTACCATTCTTTGAATTTTTTAACTAATCTATCTTCAGGACGATAATTGATTATTTCTCCTTTAATAGAAATCCCTTCCTTAGGAAACTTGAACTTGCAAATTTTCTTTTGGACTTTCTTTGTCCCTCCACGAGTTTCAATTTCAAACATATTCTTAGTTTCATCAACAATTTTTCCTTTCAACCCAACCAAGTCTTTATTACTGCTTTCTACAATCTCAACCTTTTTTCCAATAAATTCTCCTTTCAAGAATTCCACAACTTTTGATTTTTCCATAATAACCCTCATAAAGCTCTTCCATTCTTATTTATACTTTATTAGCTTTAATATCATTCTTTATCATCCTTACTATCTCTGGAAACTTAGCTACTCTAAAGTGCCCATTCTTACTCTCATAAATTATAATATTCGCATTTCTCAATTTTTTCCTGTATTTTTTAGCATGAGAGATAGGAACAACCTCATCATCCTCTGAAAACAACAAACTAATTTTCTTTGAATTTTTTTCAATCATTGACAAATCTGATTTTAGTTTAAATCCTCCAGCTAATCTTTCACTAGTTAAATCATCATCAAACGGAGGGCTAACCAAATATGTAGACAATATTTTTTTAGGAAATTTGTTTTCCGATAAATACTTTGCGAGAAAAATCCCACCTAGTGATACACCAATCAAAATTAGGTTGTTTCTCAGATAAGGAGAATATCTTTCAAAATAAATCTTCCATTCCTTGTATTTCGCGTTCTCACTCAAAGGCATTCTTGGCTTAATTATCTTAAAATCTCTATCCAATTTTTTATCTAAATATTCTCCACTCCACCTAACTTTTTTCTCAATTGATATTTCACATGTTTTTAGAAAATTCATATAATCCTTTTTATTTTTGAAAGTATTCCCACCGTGAATTAGCAATAATTGATTTTTCTTTTTCATAATTGTTTTATCTATTATACAATTTATAAATTCTTGTCAATCCACCCCCTTATATAATTCTCAGGGTAGTTACCAATAAATTCATCCACAACTTTTCCATCCTTGAAAAGTTTAACACTTGGGATACTCATAATTCCATACTTTTGTGCTGTTTCAGGTGCATTATCCACATTTATCTTTGCTAAAACTAATTTATCTCCTTTCTCTTGAACAATTTTATTAAGAACTGGACTCAAAATCTTGCAAGGGGCACACCAATCAGCATGAAAATCAACTAAAACAGGCACATCTTTAGATTTTTCTATAACTTCCTCCTGAAAATTCTTATCAGTAACTTCACTCATTTTTTTCACCCCCTTCAGAGTCTTTTTCTTTTTGATTTTCTCCACTTTTTTCTTGAACTTCTTGTTTTACCTCTTTTCCACTTTCTTTAGATTCTTCTTTTTGTTCAGCCTCTCCGATTTCTCCCTCACTTTCTTTCCCTGTTTCTTGTTTTATCTCTCCAGAACTTTTAGCTTCCTCACTTTTCTCCTTTTTAGGTTTCTCTTTCAACTTTATTTTTTTCTCTTCCTCAACTGAAACAATATAATTTGGTTGGTCTATTACTCTTTCACCAACAAAAACTTTTTTGTGAGTTATTAACTGCCTTACTTCTTTAACTGTATTAGCTAATCCTTTCTTATGAACAACAGTTTGTAATCTCCTGTCAAGAAAATTCTCTAAATTCAAGTTCAAAACATCATCCAAAGAAGAATTCTTGGATAAGATTCCTAAACTTGCTAACTTGTTAACCAATATTTTTTTGTCTTCTTCCCTATAATCCGCAAGAATGTTTCTAGCTCTCCTTTTATAATTCTTAAACAAGTATTCTATCTTCCAAATTTCTCTCTTCCTTTTAAATCCGTAAGTCCTAACCAATTTCCTTTCCCTATCAATCCTTGATTTATCAAACAATTGTTTTGGTTTTTCCCATTGCTTCCTCAACTTCCTTGGATCTCCCATATTATTTCTTCCTCTTTACACCTACTGTGCCACTTTTCCTGAAATGACCTCTTGTTCTCTGACCTCTTACAGGCAGTTTAGACCAGTGCCTTACACCGCGATAACACCTCAATTTTTTCAAGAAATCAACCCTATTCTTAATCTTCAAAATAAGTTGGGAACCCACATAGTGTTTATCCTCACCTGTTTCCATATCTTTTCTGTAATTACAAAGCCAACTAGGTATTTTGTATTTTTCAGGATGCTCAACACAATCTTCTAATTTTTTAATTTCCTCCTCACTCAAATCAGCTAATTTCTTGTTTTTTTCATGACCTAAAGCTGCTCTAACAGCATTAGCGAAATTTTTATCTACCCCTCTAATTTTCCATAAGGACCTTTCTATAGATAAATGAGCATGCAAATCTTCTCTTGCTACTCTTACAATCTTCCTTTGATCCATTAAATAAATAGAGTTTAAATTTTTAAATAAACCGATTTACTGAAAATAATAATATCTAGAGTAGTTTATGGATAAACTATATAAAGCAGCATTTACAGCCATAGGAACTATAATAGGAGCAGGTGTTCTAGGTCTCCCCACTGCGATTTCAGAAGCAGGATTTCTAATAGGTTTAACAGATTTGTTGATAATTGGAGGAATAATGACCCTTACCACTTTGATCATAGGTGAAATATGTTTAAGAACAAAAGATGCACATCAAATCCCAGGACTTGTGGGAAAATATATTGGAAAAAAAACAGAAGGTCTCGTGACCCTTTTAGCAGTATTCTCAATGTATGGTGCTTTAATTGCTTACACTGAGGGAAACGGAAAAATACTTAGTTTGCTTTTGGGTGTAGATCCTATAATAGGAAAATTAATGTTTTTTATCCCTTTTTCAGCAATAATTTACTTTGGTGTTAAGGGTGTAGAGGAAAGTGAGACAAAACTGGTTTTAATAATGATTTTCAGTATTTTAATTCTTTCTTTTGCTTCCCTATTTTATTTCAATCCAAATAATCTATTTGTTGTTAATTTCTCAGAAGTTTTCATGCCAATAGGAGTTATAGTTTTTGCTTATTCAGGTATGTTTGCGGTCCCACAAATGAAAGAGATTCTCTGGATGGAAAAATCCAAGATGAAAAAAAGCATTTTATTAGGCATGTTCATACCTTTAGTTTTGTACTTGTTCTTTACTTTTACCTGTATAGGTGCTTTAGGAAAAACAAGTGCGGATATCATAACAGTTGCTTTAGCTAATGAATTTGGAATTTTCTTTTTGGTTTTTGGATATGCTTTTACCTTTTTTGCGATGGGTACAGGTTTTATAGCTTTGGGAAATGCAACAAGAGAAGTTTATTGCCAAGATTTGAATTGCAACAAAAATCTATCTTTTATTCTTGCAGTAAGTCCTGCTCTGATTTCTTTGTTAGGAGCAGCAACATTTGTTGACATTCTTTCCATAACAGGAAGCTTGTTCATGATACCTTTGTTAATCATAGTCTTGTATTTGTACTGCAAAGCAAAGAGGATAGGGGAGAGAAAACCAGAATATGAACTCAATCTTCCGAGTTGGGTCTTAGTAATTATTGGAGCTTTCTTATTTTTAGCTATGATAATTGCAACTTGGCAGTCCTTGCCTGGTTGGCTAATTTCTTTAATTTAGTTGTTTGTTGATTTTCCCAGGTATTATTAAGATTTTTCCTTGAACCAACAACCAAAATCAAAACAATAAAAGCGATCCCTATCACGAGTGCAACATCCTGAGAACTTATAATTTGACCTGAAGGTAGAGGCATGTATTGATAAGAGCCTAAGAAAACCAAGAACAAAACGGCTATTGAAACAAACATTGGCCAGCTTACTGTCTTTTCTTCATCCCTTTTCTCACTATAGAACAAATTCTTGAAGATGAGAACTACAAACACAATCATGAAAATAGCAATCAAATAAAAAATCCACTGAAACAAAAAATTCACATAAGCTTCCGAAAAGGATGCAAACAGACTGATTATAACTGCGAGTAGAATATTTACCCTTTTAGGAGTTTTTCCTTCAGGCTCACCAAACACTTTAGATATATACAATACTCCAAAGGCTACAGCAAAAGTAAATCCAAAGGAAAGAGCAAATTCTAAATAGGTTGCGAACTCACTTGAAAAAAACATTACCATAATTTAATATAAATTTATTTTATGCCTCTGTAGTCTAGCTCGGTTAAATCAAAACGGACCAAGGATACTGGCCTCTCGAGCCAGAGACCCGGGTTCAAAGGGAACCACTTTCTTTTTAGAAAAAAGAAAGGTCTCCACCCCAAAGAAAAATAAGATACGAGACTCCGCACCCCCGCAGGAACTTTTAGAAACCTCGAAAAACTTTGTTTTTCAGGGCCCCATAAACTCAAGGTTTATGAGGAAGTTCCATCAAAACAAGCTTTTAAAAAAGGCTTGAGCAAAAAGGAAATCCCGGCAGAGGCATCATTTTGATTTTTTATTTTTATCCAGAATTTTCTGATAATTATCCAAATATTCCTGATATTTTTCCATTAATTTCTTATTTTTGCGCTTGACAATCTTATAAAGGACTAACAAAAAAACTAAATAACAGGAAGTCAATATAACCACAAATAACATAATTTTCTAGAAATTAGATATATAAATATATTATAGTAGATAAGAAACCTGTTGGAAAAGTAACACATTACTTTTCAGAACTAGGAGTTGCAGTAATAAGTCTTACTGATACTTTGAAAGTAGGTGAACAAATACCTGTGGAAGGAGCAAGCACAAATTTTCAGCAAAAAGTAGATTCTATCCAAATAGAACATGACAAAGTTAATGAAGCAAAATCTGGGAATGCCATAGGATTAAAGATAGGGTTAGAGAAGGAGATACTGTTTATAAGATACAAGCTTAATCTTAAACAGAAATCTCAAACAAATTTTCTTTTTTCTTGAGATTAAATTTTCTCTTAATGAATCTCTCAGTAACCCATATATTTGTTTTGGTGTGATTTGTTAATTCCCTAGCAAAATAACTTGATCTTCCTCCAGTTAGAGCAATGAAAGGAACTAATTGGTCAGCCAAATGTTTATCTACTATAGCACCAGAGTTTAGTTCTTTTAATAAATTTTCAGCAGCTTTTACCCCAACCTTTTCCGCTTTTATCCCTTTTTCCCCTAAACAATTACCGCCAATTCTTGTGGGCTCACTCCAAATTTCAATTCCTGTTCCTGTTGACAGGGACTCAACATATTTTGTTTTTATATCTGATTCAAAATCTTTTAATAATCTTTTAGCACTTTCTTTCTGTCTCTCTCCAACCTTACCTTTTTCCAAGTTTTTTGTGGCAATTGAAATTCCTTTTATCTTCTCAACCTTTCTCTCAAGATTGTAACCTTTCAATCCAGAAGGAAAAATTTTTGCAATAACTTTTGCTCCACCTTTAGGATAAAAACCATGTTTAAGAGCTTTTATCTCAGCAGAGAATTTAAATTTCTCTAAAGTTGGCAGAAAAACATTTTTTAGATATTCAACAGAGGGCGCCCACTTCCCAAAAGTCCCTCCTCCTTCTATTCTTATTTCCAATTCTTTTTCAATTTTCAAAGAAGCTAAAAAAATTGTTTGTAGAACCAAAGCAACAGAACCTGCAGTTGAAATTTTTACATTCAATTCTCCTTTTTTAATCTCACCAGGATAAAACCAAATCTCTTTAGAACTTATTTCACCGCTTTCCAATCTACCATCACAGAGCTCTTTAACTGATTTAATAGCTGCTAAGTGCTGAGCTTTTAATCCAGGAGGCTTCCTTTTAGCTCTGATATTAAAAATATGGATAGGCTCTTTTGTTGCACAAGACAATCCAATAGAAGTCCTTATTATTTGTCCCCCACCCTCCAAATAGCTACCATCAATTTCAATCATAAAATTAATTCGAATAAATTAGTTATGCGGCTGTGGTCTAGGCCACAAACAGTAAGGAAAAATTAAATACTTTGCTGTTTAGGGACAATGGTAGGATACAAGCTCCCCAAGCTTGTGACCCGGGAAAACCTTTTGGAGGAAAGTTCCGTCCAAATCCATAGGTTTCGGGAATTCAAATCCCGGCAGCCGCAAAGGGAATAAGAAAAACAAATAGACTTATGAAAGGTATTGCTCCTATCATATCTTCTATTATTATTGTGGGAATATATTTGTTCCTTATATCCCTAGCATACAACTGGGGAATGCCAATGGCAGAAGAAAATTTAGATATACCAACTTTAACTAAATCAGAGTCATTTCTTTTCTCTTTATCAGATAAAATGGATAGAGTTATTAGCCACAAAAATAAAGAAAAAATTGTTTTTGATTTACCAGGAAAAATCTATATTGATTCAAAAAATAATCAAATTTATTTTCCAATATTAACTGATGGAACAATTTATTCTTCAGATTCTTCTGTATGTTTTAGCAAAAACTGTAACTCAACACAAGGTATTTTCGGAAAAGATAAGTTTTATTTTAGAGAAGTAGATGTAAATGAGTTTAGATATGGAAAAGGTACTACAAATAATTATTATTTGAAATTCAGAAATCTTACCTCTAAGGATAATATTTATAATGTGGATTTAATTACCTATGGGAATACAACACTAGTAGGAGATAAAGGAACAGATTTAATAATTAAAAATTTTGGAAGAAATATAGATGATATTAGCGGAGGAAAAGAAATAAGCACACTTATTAAACTAAGTTTAGATTAGCCCTATCCACAAACTTGCTTGTGTTCCTAAATATAAAAAAATGTATGAATTAAGCAAATTGCTGAAAAAATTAATCAAAATGAAATAAACCAAATTAAATCTGAAAACCCCACAGACCAAGGCAATTAAATCAAAAGGTAAGACTGGAAACAAAGCGAAAACTACTACAAGTAGAACACCCCATTTGTTCCACCATAATACCACATCCTCATAAATCTCCGGAGATATCTTCTTCTTGGCATAATTAGCACCTAATTTATAAGCAAGACAATAATTAACAAGTACACCCACAGTAAATCCTGTAGCTGCAACAATTATTACAGGTATTTCCGCCATTCCCAAAAAACCAGCTGCAGAAACTGCTGCTGGACTACCTAAAGGTAAGATTGTTCCTCCTAAGAAAGTGATCAAAAATAAACCAATATAATTATAAACATCAAGGAATTCTTTTATTTCAAAATTTTTGATTAACTCAGTAGGCACATAGATCTTTGCTATTATTAGTAGGGCTATGAGAACCAATATAAAAAGTATTGAACCCAAAATAGTTAATTTAAATAATCTTCTTGTTTTTTTATACTTGAATTTAAATATATTCATAATTATGGTTTTCGAATCTTTATTATCTATTAGTTCGATTAGAGAAAAACCTTATCTTGTGATAATAATTGCTATTTTAGGCTCTATCATTGCAGTTCTTCTAACAAACTATTTATCCAAGGGGGGCTTGTTTTTGGTTTTCTTGATTGTACTTGCAATATTACCTGTTACTATAAGTAACCTAAAAAGAGAAGAAAAAAAGAAAGAATATGACCATTTTTGGGAGTACCTTTATAAACTAAACTTTTTTTGGAGGCACCTAAAAATAATAATCTATTATCTTTCCATTGTGGCGGGAATTTCTTTAACTATTGCAACTATTTACTTATTAGCTCCTGCTGATTTTTCTAACCAAATATTTTCAGACCAAATAAGAACTGTTCATGATTTAACAGGTAATTTTAATTCACCAAGTTTTTTCTTGACAATCTTTATGAATAATCTGCTTGTGATGACTACTTGTTTTGTTTTCTCTTTGTTTTATTCAAGTGGAGCAATTTTTTTAATTTCATGGAATGCAAGTGTTTTGGGTGTTGTAGTAGGACAAGGGGCTAAAGAATTATGCAGCTCTTACGCTTTACCCACTATTTTAGGTGCTCCCTTTGTTCCTTCAATGTTATTAAGCTATGCTTTACATGGTTTGCCTGAGTTTTTAGGTTATATTTTGGCGGGGATTGCAGGGGGATTGTTGTCAGTTGCTATAAGCAGACATAAAGAAAATAAAACTCATAGGATGTTTGTTGTCAAGGACTCTTTATTCCTTTTCTTCATTGGAGTTTTTTTTATTTTTTTGGGAGCAATAATAGAATCTTTCTTGATTTAATATCTAAAAAATAAAAATTAAATTATCTCTTTTTCAGAGACTATCACAAAATCCCCTACACTTTTTACTGTTGAAAATGGTATTAAATAACTTCCCTTTTCATTTGTTTCCAAGTTAACTTTTTCCACTGAATTTGTTGGAGCTTCTAGGCTCACATTCAACAACTCTCCGCTTTCAGCTATAAAATTCAAATCTCCTACAATTCCGAATTTCCTTCCTGTTTCCTCTGAAACCACGGTTTTTCCGACAATATCTTTACACATTGCGTCCATAAAATTACTTATTTAAATTATTTAAATAGTCAGGCTTTCCTTTTTCCTTATTTTTTTGCTCAAGCTTTTTCTAAAAGCTTGTGCGGGGGGGCGGATTTCCGTATCGTTTTTCTTTGGGGTGGAGATCTTTTTTTCTTTTTTTGATGGAACTTTTTCTAAAAGTTCCCTTTGAACCGCCGAACCCACTGAGAGACAGGGTCCTAAACCCTGCGCCTGTTGTCCCTTTTCTGGTCAGATTTTTTGGATCAAACCTTTTTATCCAATATAACCAATAAAAGGTTTGACCAGACTTGGCTACCCCCGCATAATTTAAAGTTTTTATTGAAAAGATTAATATGACTAATCTTTATTTTATTGATGGAAAAAAGAAAAAAACTGTAGAGCTCGGAAAGGCTTTCAACTATAAACTTAGGGAAGACCTTATAAAAAGAGCAGTTAAAATATCCCAAGCAAATAGGAGACAAAAATATGGTGCAAATGAAATTGCTGGTATGAGAACAAGCGCTCACTATCATGGGAGTGGTAATGTTTATCCAAGAGCAAGGATGGCTGGAAGAGAAATGGCTCGCTTACCCAGAATACATGGTGAAGGACCTTTAATGTTTGTTGTGAGAAAAGTACCTCAAGCAATAAAAGGTAGAAAAGCCCATCCACCTAAATCAGAAAAGAATTTCATAAAATCAATGAACAAGAAGGAGAAGAAACTTGCTTTGTTTAGTGCTATCTCTGCCTCTAAAAATAAGGAATTAATATTTAAAAGAGGACACAACATTGAAAAACTAAAAGAAGTCCCTTTGGTTTTGGAAGACAATTTTGAAACTTTAACCAAAACTAAAAAAGTTACGAACACACTCAGAAATTTAGGTCTTGATGAAGAACTGGAAAGAACTAAGAAAAAGAAAATAAGAGCAGGAATTGGAAAAACCAGAGGAAGAAAGTACAGGAAGAAAAAAGGAGTATTGATTGTTGTTTCCAATAAATGTCCTTTACAAAAAGCTGCAAAAAATATACCTGGTTTGGAAGTGAAGTTAGCAAAAAATCTTGATGTAGAGAAATTGGCTCCTGGAGCTGTTCCTGGAAGATTAACAATCTGGACAGAATCAAGTTTGAAAGAGGTGAATAATAGACTATGAATGATACAAAAAGTTTTTGGGAAATGGTTGAATATCCGGTGACCACAGAAAAAGTTGTGAGAATGATAGAAATAGAAAACAAAATTGTTTTTCAGTTAAAAGACTTAAAATTGGATAAAAACCAGATTAAGAAGAGTTTTGAGAAGGAGTTTAATGCGAAAGTAGATAGTGTAAATACTTTGATTACAAGAAAAGGTAAAAAAAGAGCAATAATCAAGTTAAAACCTGACAAACCAGCAGGAGATATAGCAGTAAAATTAGGGATAATATAAATCTATAATTAAATTATGGCCAAACTTGTTTTGGATATAGAAAATGAAAAATTAAAGGAAGAAGTAAAAAGAATGGTTTCAAAAATTGATTATCCTTTGAGGTTTAATAACATTTTTATTTCAGCGAGTTATAAAACAGATTTTTTGAATGGCACAATTGGAGAAGATATGGAACTTTTGATTAACCCAGAAAACGATTTTCTTAATAATAATTTTCTTTTTAGAGGTTATTTTGCTCGTTTTTTCTTCTTGCTGATAAATGAAAAAGAAGAACTAAATAAGGAGATAAGAGAAAAATTAGAAGTTCCAAAACTTGTTGAATTTGTCCAAAATTTTTTTGCTGATTATAAAGCAACAAGATATGGTTTTGAGAAGGGCATGCACAGATTTTTTTTGGAAAAAATTTCCAAGAAAATCTATTCAAAAGAAAAAATCACCAAAGAGGATTACCTGGAATTTTATACCTTTTATATTATCTTCAAAAGGATTGGTGAAGAAGGAGAAATAAAGTCTCTGTTAAATTCAATAAAGATAGAGGGCTTGGATTATCTTTTGAGAGAAATAGAAAAACTGAGTTATCCTTACAAAATAGGTGATGAGAATCTAAAAAAAGAATGGACGCAGGTTTTCAATTATTAAAGGACCTGAGAGGATTTGAACCCCTAACCTTCTGGTGTCTTCTTTCTACTGGAATTTCTCTTTTGGATGCAACCTTTTCTAAAGGTTGCTCCGAAGCTTCGTCCAAAACCTCTTAGCTGTGGATAAAACCCTCCTCATAAACCAAAAGTTTATGGGACCCGAAAACAAAGTTTTTCGAGGTTTTGACAGACGCTCTATCCGGTTGAGCTACAGGCCCATAAATTATTCTAAAATAGATAATCTTTTATAACAAGAATTGATCTGGTTTCAATTGAGGATTAAATTCACCAGCCAAATTTTCTAACATCATTTTTCTTACTTTTTCTTCATTTTTAGTGTGACCCAAAACCCACATTAATTTCGTGTAAGCAGTTTCAGTTAACATATCTTCCAGGTAAATCACTCCTGCATCCAATAACTTTCTAGCAGGTGTGTAAACATAAGGATTAGTCCTTCCATAAATTGTCTGGGTTGTCATACATACAAAAACACCTTTCTTAATAGCTCTTTTTATTTTTGGTAATAATGATTTATCTTTCACATTAACATGTCCTAAACCAGTTCCCTCTATAACTAAACCTTTGTAATTATTATCTGTGTACCAATCAATAATCTTTGGGTCCAAACCAGGATAAGCTTTAATAATTCCTACTTTTTCTTCTATTTTGTCATCAATATGAAATTCTCTTTCATTACTTATCTTTTTTTGATAGTTCAATTTTATCTTACCAGATGGCCAGACTTTTCCAATAGGATAATCATTTATTGACCTAAAAGTATCTCTTTGTGAGGAATGCATTTTCCTTACTTTGCTACCCTTATGAATTAAACAAAACTCATCACTTACTGTTCCGTGTCCAACAACAAAAATTCCTGGTATTTTTTGAATTGCAGTTATTGTTGAGCAAATCAGATTAATAGCACTATCACTACTTCCCCTATCTGAACTCTTCTGAGCAAAAGTAAACACTACCGGCTTATTAAGATTTCTTAATATGAAAGATAACATTGAACTTGTGTAAGCTAAAGTATCAGTCCCATGAGTGACAACAACACCTTCACTATTTTTTAGTTCTTTTTCAATTTCCTTAGCAATTTTTTTCCAGTGCTTAGGTAACATATTTTCACTCATCTCTTCCACAACTTTTCTTGCTTTGATGTTTGCAAAATTCGCGAGTTCTGGAACTGCAGCAACCATTTCCTCAGCAGAATGAGCAGCAGAGATAGCACTTGTTGAGTAGTCAATTGAGGAAGCGATGGTACCACCAGCAGATAATATTGAAACCGAAGGTTTTTTCTTATCAAATTTTGTTTTGAATTTTATTGGCTTGTGTTTCTTAACTTCACTTCCACTAATTTTTTTAATCTTTGTTCTTTTGTCCACTAAAATTCCTGCATTATACCCTGAATCAAGCTTCAGAGTCAGATAATTTCCTTTTTTTTGGATAATTTTTCCTTTCCAAGTGGATTTTTCTTGGGTAACCCTAATATAATCCCCTATATTCATATTTATATATAGTTCTTGTTTATATTTATGAGACTAAAAGGAATTTCATTACCCGTAAATTCAGTAATAATAATTGCCTTAGCAGTGATGGTTTTGCTTATGTTAGCAGCTTTTTTTACAGGGGTTTTTAGACAGACGGGTTCGGTAGATGTTGGAAATGCTTGGACTCAAGGTTGTAGTATATTGAAACATACGTATAATTGTAATGGAAGTAAAGTAGCAGAAATAAAAACTAGTGATATCACTGGAGATAATGTAGACGATTCTTTGCTCGTTGTTTGTAGAGCAAAATATAAAGATGATACAGTATCAAAGTATTGGTGTAGAAACAAATGTTGTGCTACTGTGATTACAGAAGGAACCCCTTGTAAAGATCCTAAGGATTGTCGAATTGGGTGGGGTAAAGGTGACTGGAAATGTAACACTACGCCTACACCATCTGTATGCTATAAACCATAATAATTTTATTTTTTAATTAATAAAAATAAAAAAAGCAAAAATTAATTATCTTTTCTTCCTTGTAGTTTTTTTCCTAGAACTTGTTTTTCTTTTTGAAGAAGATTTTTTTCTAGAAGTTGTCTTCTTTTGTGTGGTTTTCTTCCCTGATGTCTTCCTTGTAGTTGGCTTTTTCCCAGTTGTCTTCTTTCTTGCAGTTTTTCTTTTAGTGGTCTTTCTCTTTGTAGTTTTCTTTGGTTTTGCACTGGAGTAAGCTGCCCTCATTGCATCAAAAGGAAGTGCAGCTACCATCTTTGCTTTAGTCCAACTTTTTACTACTTTGATTTTTTTCTCCCTTGCTACTTTCATCAAGTCTGCTTTGGTGAGTGCTTTCAACATATCTTTTTTACTTACCATAATTAAAATGCATTCTACTATATAAAAAAGTTTTTGTTAGTGTTTCACAACATTTTCTTACAAATTGATTATCAATTTAATGCATTACATCGAATGAACATTTGATGAACGATGGAGTAACACTTTACTTGATGTTACAAAAATTTTAATCAATCTTTTATTCAGTTTATATTTTGAAACCTCATGATTCTTCATCAGTCAAACCAACATCTTGATCGTTTATCTTCACGATTAAAATATTTAAATAAAAAGAAGATTATTATGGCTATTCAAGAAATTATTTGCGGTGTGTTAAAATTGGGTGCGACCTGCCTGTCAATGCCAGTAGATAAATTACTAATTGAATACTTACTTGTTCCTTCTGTGATTTTGATTATTATCTTATATTTCGCAGTTAACCTATTTTTGTTAGGTACTGGAGTAAAAATAAAGGGTTTGTTAGCAATTGTTTTTTATATTGTGATTATCTATCAAGGCTGGTATGGTTTTATTGCACAATTTATCTGGGGATTCATACCTTTATGGCTCTTAGGAGCAATAGGTATATTTATTTTAGGCAAAATTGTAAAAAAAGAGTGGGTTGTAGGTGGTCCTGGAAAGGTTGCTGAAACTGTTGAAGATTGGAAAAAAGCAGGTAAAAAAATTACTAGTAAAGATGATAAAGAGTTAAAATCTAAAATAAGGGAATACAAAGGTAAGAAAAGTGAAATAGAGAATATAAAAGATCATATAAATAAGCTTGAAAAAGGAAGTCCTAAAAAGGAGCGTCGTGAGGAGAGATTATATGATATTGAAATAAAGCAGGGGAAATTAGAAACGGAAATATATGGTATTGCAGAAGATTTAAATATCTCTAACGACGATTTAAAAAATAAGTACGGGTTTCCTCCTGATTAATTGCCAGATCTCCAAAATCTTAACCAGGAAAAAACTATAATTTAGATTTTAATTGGTAATTTTAAAAAATAAAATTATTTTTATTTACTAGCTAACTCTCTTATATCTTCAATGCCAGTTATATACCCAGTTATTCCTATCGAAGACTTATTCCCTTTTGTAACCTTTGTCATTGGTGTCTTTGTACTATATTCGACATTTATCTCTTCTCCCTTCTTATCCTTAACTATTGATTTCAATAAATCTCCTTCCTCTCCTACGTTGTAGAAAATATTTTCCCCAGTATCTGAGTATTTAGCTGTTTCTAAATATTCTTTGAAATCTCCCATCATTTTTTCTTCACTTGGATGCCAATCTTCAGGTTTTTCTTTATCATGATCTTCTGCAAAAGGCTCAGTGTATCTTTCTTCTAATGACTTAAGTTTTACTTCACCATTATCACCTTCTTTTAAAAATCCAATTTTCTCTACATTATATTCTTGTTCAAAGTGTTCAGGCTTCAATACAACATTTACCTTCTTATATTTTTCAGTATCTTCTATTCCTCCATATACATCTTCTTTTACTCTATACTTCGTAAGTTCTTTTCCAGAACAAAGTTCATCAAATTTATCTGCACCTGCCTTTTTGTAGAGCTCTATTGTTGATTCAGGTGTTGGTTCTTCTTCAGTAACTTCTTCCTCTTTTTTCTCTTCTCCTGTAGAGGGTTCTCCTTCAGGCTTCTCTTCTCCAACTTCTTCAGCATAGGCTTTCTTACTAATATTATCCAAAATATCTGCCGCTTTGCTATCATCATCTATAAATCCTGCTTTTTTTGCAACTCCAAGAGCTACTACTCCATAAGAACAGCCTACTCCTAACAACTGGTCTAATGATTTCTCTGAATAATTGCTTTTCTCTGCTTTAACTAAAGCAGACCCTATGTTATTTGCTTTGCCAAGAACATATCTTCCATCTTCTTCACTGGTAAGACCCAAATCTCTTGCTAATCCTTCTTCCATATTTCTTGTAGCATACATCACCTTTACTCCATCATAATTCCCTTCCTCTGCCATTTGTGCTATTGCTCCTTTGTAAGCATTTTCTAGTACTTTTTGCTCTTCTTTTCCTTGTTTCCGATCGTTCAATTTATCTTTTATTCTATCAAACATTTTTACCACTAATATATAATACCTTAAAAGTATTTATAGTTTTCGGTGATGGAATATATATTTTCTACTATATAATAATAATTTTCAGGTGAAAATTGGGAGAATAACTAATTTTTAAACGATTTATAGACTAATTATATTTTGTATTAGCTTAGACTATGTATAATTTAAAGGTTTTCGTGAAATATATTCTCTTAGTTTTTCCTTTTCTTCGGTAGGCAAAGATTCAAAAATTTTATCTAAATTAGCATTATAACTTTCTAATCTATCTTTATATAAATTAGATTTACCTATTTTTTTAGCTATATCCCCTACTTTGTCTCCAATCCAATAACTATTTATTAAAGAATCTTCCCCAATTCCAGGATATTCTGGTTTTTTTGGAACTGCTGGTTTTTCTTTCTTTTCTCTTAAAGTAATAGGTTTCCATTCATATTCAGTTTTACTTGCAAGCCAGCCTCCAGTTGCGTAGTAAAAATTATCTTCCTTTGTTGGGTCTTTTTTTTCTGGTTTCCACTCCTCTAAAGGCTTAACTTTAGCACTTAGTATATTAGTTTCACCTCCTTTAGTTAAACCATTTAATAAGCCTGCTAATCCAATACCAAAACCTGTTAAACCTTCTACTGGAGAACCATATACCTCTGCTAAAGTATTTGTATCATATTCAAAGAACCTATCTCCCTTTTGCCCAGCTTGAGTTTCTTCAGCCATTTTCACCACAATTAAATAATAACAGAGTATTTAAATACTTTTCGGTGATAAAAACTATATTTTATAGGATATAAATAATCCTATTTTAATAAATCCCTTTAATTTATGGGAAAATTGAAGGTTCTGAGAAAAACAGCAAAATTCCTGAAAGTTCAGCCAGAGCAGGTCCCAAATACCTTGAGAAGGTTCAAAAAAGACCTTGAAAAGAAAAAATAAATTTAATTTATATCTTATGAGAATCTTATTGCTCCACGCAGACAAATTAAAATTTGAAATCACGAAAAAAGCTCTGAAAGATGTAAAGATGCCAGAGCAGAAAAAGCAGGAATTTGAGGATTGTTTATCTGTTTTCTGGGTAGCTGAAGAAGGAGACAAAAACATTGAGCAAGTTGTTGAAAACGCTGCTACTGAAATCAAGGAAGTTGCAAAGCAGGTAAATGAGAAAAAAATCATTCTTTACCCTTATGTGCATTTACTTTTTGGGTCCAAACCAGCTCCAATGAGCACTGCCTTGAAAATTGAGAAAAAATTAGAGGAAAAATTGAAAAATGATTTTGAGGTGGGGAAAGCACCTTTTGGATTTTACAAGAGCTTCAAAATAAATGTGAAAGGGCATCCTCTTTCAGAATTAAGCAGAGTCATAACCTCTGAAGGAAAAAAGAAGAAAGAGGAGGAAGATGTTTCAGAGGCATTAAAGAAAGAAGATACTTTAAAATCAAAATGGTACATTTTTGAACCTTCAGGAAAATTAAATGAGATTGAGATGGATGGGGACAAGGTAAAAGGATTTGATTTCTCAAACTACAAGAACCTGGAAAAATTCGTGAAATACGAAATGAAGAAAGTGAGAGCAACTGAAAAAGAGCCTCCTCACATAAAACTGATGAAAAAGATGGAATTGGTTGACTATGAACCAGGAAGTGACCCTGGAAATTTGAGATATTATCCAAAAGGCAGAATGATAAAAGCCTTGCTTGAAGAATGGGTCACCAAAAATGTTTTGGATTATGGGGCAATGGAAGTTGAAACTCCTGTGATGTATGATTTTGAACACCCTTCCATGAAAAAATATTTGAATAGATTCCCAGCAAGACAATATGTTATAGAGACCCCTAACAAGAAAACTTTCTTGAGATTTGCTGCTTGCTTTGGACAATTCTTGATTGCTCATGATGCAGGTATTTCCTACAAAAACTTACCTCTAAGATTGTATGAACTTACAAAATATAGTTTCCGTGTTGAGCAAAGAGGTGAGCTCGCTGGATTAAGAAGATTAAGAGGATTTACTATGCCTGATTGCCATGCTTTTTGCAAGGACATTGAACAATCCAAGGAAGAGATGATGAAAAGGTTAGATTTATCCAAGAAAATACAGGAAGGAATTGGTTTTAATGTTGAAAATGATTTTGAGCTTGCAATAAGAATAACTGAGGATTTTTATAGGGAGAATAAAGAATTTGTTAAGGAGCTTGCCAGTAAAATGGGAAAGCCTGTCCTGATTGAAATGTGGAAGGACAAGTTTTTTTATTTTGTTTTGAAATATGAATGGAACTTTGTGGATGCTTTGGACAAAGCATCAGCTTTGACAACTGACCAGTTTGATGTTGAGAATGCTGAAACTTATGGAATCACTTACACAGATGAGAAAGGTAAGAAGAGAAATCCAATCATCTTGCATCTTTCACCTAGTGGAGCCATAGAAAGAGTTATGTATGCTTTCTTGGAAAAAACCTATATGGAGCAACAGAAAGGAAATCATCCAACTTTCCCTTTGTGGCTTTCACCAACTCAAATCAGACTCTGCCCTGTTTCAGAATCGCACAAAGAATTTGTTAACGAAATTGCAGACAAAATGGAGAGAGAAAATATCCGCGTGGAGATTGATGATAGGAATGAGAGTGTGCAGAAAAAAATCAGGGATGGAGAGATTGATTGGGTACCTTTAATTGTTGTTATAGGGGACAAGGAAAAAGAGAGTGGAACATTCCCTGTAAGATTTAGAGGTCAAAAGGATATAAAAAACATGCCTTTAGATGAAATGATCTCCCACATCAAAGAGAAAACAAAAGACAAGCCTTGGAAACCTTTGCCTGTACCCAGAGAAATGACCAAGCAAGTCAGATTTGTTGGCTAAACATTTGGGGATAAAAATAAAAATTAAAAATAATCAATTTAAGCTTCATTTCTTCTTTTTGGAACCTGCCTTTTTAGTAGCTTTCTTAGTTGTTTTTTTGGCAGTCTTTTTTGTAGTTTTTGTTTTTCCCTTAGAAGACCCATAACCAGACTTTTTCTTCATGACCATTTTTATACAATTAGATTTAGCTTTTCTACTATATATAAAAATTTGTAGAAAAATTAGGTTATAAAAAATTTCTAATTAATTATAAAAATGGAAGTAATAGATGCATCTGATACTATTTTAGGAAGACTGGCAACACAAGTTGCTAAGAAAGCTTTGAAAGGTGAAGAGGTAGCTGTAGTTAATTCTGAGAAAGCTGTAATCTCTGGAAAGAAAAATTACATATTTAATAAGTACTTGGAGAGGAGAAATAGGGGGACTCCTCAGAAAGGACCTTTTTATCCTTCCAGACCAGACATGATTGTTAGGAGAACTATTAGGAATATGTTGCCTCATAAAACAGAGAGAGGTAGGAAAGCTCTCAAGAATGTGAATGTTTTTATTTCTGTTCCAGAAGAGTTTAAGAAAACTGATATAAAAAAAATTGGTAAAGAGGCTTCAAAATTAAAATGTGGTTATGTTTATATTGAGGAACTAAGTAAATATTTAGGTTATAAAGAGTTATAATGGAAAAAGTGTATGTAGGTAAGAGAAAGAAAGCAACTGCAAGGATAAAAATAGTGAGTGGAGATAAGAATGTAAAAATTAATGAAAAAAATTTAGAGGAATTACCTAAAATAGCCCAATTGAAAATTCTGGAACCTCTGAAAATAATAGAAGATGAGAATTTCACTATAAAAGCAAAGGTTAAGGGGGGAGGAGTAATGGGTCAAGCAGAAGCAGTTGCACAAGCAATATCCCGTGGATTAGCAGATATAAAGGGAGAGGAAGTAAGGAACAAAATTATGGACTATGATAGAAACTTGTTAATTCAGGATATTAGGAGAACAGAACCACACAAACCAAGTAGAAGTAAGCAAGGTCCTAGGAGACACAAGCAGAGATCAAAGAGGTAATTATAAAAAATTTCTATGTTTTCTTATGGCAAAGAAGAAAAAAGGAGAAGAATCTGGAACGCACAAGAAAAGTGGAAGTAAGCATAAATCTTCTTCAGGAAAAACAATCAAGATTCCTACTAAAGGAATGCCTTTGTTAGCTATTGGATTAGTAGTAGGATTGCTCTTAGGTTTTACTGTTGCAGGTTTAATGCCTCAGATCACAAGTCAAGAAAGTCAATCTGCAAATGCATTAACACCTGAGGAAGCAAGTGATAAAGCAATGAATTTCATTTCAGAGAATCTATTGTCCAAAGGAATCACAGCAAAAGTAATAGATGTTGAACCAGTTGAAGGACAGGAATTGTACAAATTATCATTAAACATTTCCAGCGGTAAGAAAACTCAGAGCGCGGAATCATACATAACAAAAGATGGTAGTTTATTATTCCCTAGTGCAGTACCAACAACCCAAACAATAAATAGCTCTGGAAGCGAGAAAACCCAAGGTAAACAACAAAGCTCAGAAGTTCCAAAAGCAGAAACACCAGAAGTGAGATTGTTTGTAATGAGCTATTGTCCTTATGGTCTTCAGATAGAGAAAGCTTATTTACCAGTATACAAATTGTTGAAAGACAAGGCAGATATAGAAATAGACTACGTGGGTTATGTAATGCACGGAAAGAAGGAGATTGATGGAAATTTGAGACAATATTGCATCCAGAGAAATCAGGAAGACAAGTTCTATGACTACTTGAGCTGTTTTGTTAGTAGTGGAGAATATGAAAGCTGTCTAGAAGAAGCTAACATAGACACAGAAGCATTAGCTAATTGCGTAAAGGAAACAGATGAAAAATACAACATCACAGGATTATACAATGACAAGAGCACATGGTTAGGTGGTAAATATCCACAATTCCCATTGCATAAAGACTTGAATCAGAAATATGGAGTTCGTGGAAGTCCTACTTTGATAGTGAATGAAAAGCAAGCATCTTCTTTTACAAGATCTCCAGAAGGATTGAAAAAAGTAGTATGTTCAGCTTTTGAAACACCACCAAGTGAATGTGAGCAAACATTATCCACATCAACAGCATCACCAGGAATTGGAGGAGGAACAGGAAGTTCATCTAGTGGAAGTTGTAGCTAATTTTAATTTTTTAATTTTTTTAACTATCACCTTTTTAAATTATTTTAAAGAAAAAGATTTTTATGGATAAAAAGAGACTAGTAGCAAGTGTTTTAGGAGTAGGAAGAAAAAAAATATGGTTTAGTCCAGAGAATAAAAAGGAGATTGATGAATCTATTACTGCTCAGGATTTCAGATCTTTACTAAAAAAAGGAATGGTAAAGAAACTTCCTGAAAAGTCTCATATCTCAATCAGAAAAATGGAGAAGAAGGGAAAAGGAAGAAGAAAAGGTGGAAAAAATACAAAATTAACCAAAAAAAGAAGATGGGTTCTCAAAATTCGAGCTTTAAGAGTTGAGTTAAAAAGATTGAAGGAACAGGATAGGGTATCCAAGGAAGTTTACAAGGATTTGTATAGAAAATCAGGAGGTGGATTTTTTAGAGATAAATCACACTTAAGAATTTATTTGGAAAGAAATGAATTATTGAAATCAAAAAAGTAATAAACTATTTTAAAGTTTTCTATACCTATTATGGGATTAGAATACATATATGCGGCTTTACTATTACATGAAACAAGTCAGGAAATAACAGAGGATTCTATAACAAAAGTTGTTCAAGCCACTGGAGCAAATCCAGATAAGGCTATGGTAAAAGCCACAGCAGAGAATTTGAAAGACTTGGATATTGAGGAGGTTTTGAAGTCTGCTGTAGCAGCTCCTGCCCAAGCTCAGGCCGCAGAAGCGGGAGAAAAGAAAGAAGAAAAGAAAGAGGAATCAGAGGAAGATAAAGAGAAGAAAGAAGAGGAAGCAGCAGAAGGACTTGGGTCCTTGTTCGGTTAGTTCTTGTTTTTATACTTTTATGGAATATGAATTAATTATCAAGAAATTAAAATCTCAATCAAATCCGGAAAATGTAAAAGGGATGGCTAAATTTGGAATAAATACTAAACATGCCTTGGGTATAAAAGTTCCCGAGTTAAGAAATCTTGCAAAAGAAATTGGAAAGGATCACCTACTAGCAAAAAATTGTGGTATTGGATTTGTAAGGACTACAGAAAAGCAGTTATATATTGAGGCTTTAGAGTTATATGAAAAATAGTATGAAAAAAATGAATAAAAATACAATCGTCAGAACAGTTGTTATATTTGCACATAATTTCTCGTTAAGTCCGTAATATCCAGCAATAATTGTACTCCCTATAGCAGGTGGCATCATCGCCTCTAATACTAATATTAGATAATCCTCTACTCCAAAGAATAACAGAGGAATTAATATCAACAAAGGAGATACTAAAAATCTAAATATTGCAACATATAAACATTCATTGAAAAAACTACTTATATTTTTTGGTTTTACTAAATTTGAACCTATATAAAAGATAGCTACTCCCAATGTTACCTTTCCTATAAAATCAAAAAAACTAATAACAAGAATAGGAATATTTACCTCAAAAATTACTAGCAAAAAAACTACACCCAATATCCAAACAATTGGGAATCTTAGAACTTTTTTTATAGAGTTTTTAACTTTTTTAGATTCTGAGTGAATAGATACAAATATTCCGAGGGTGTAATGTAGTAAAGTTCCTACTAAGACATATAATGATCCATAGAATAAACCTACATCTTCAAATAAAATCCAGCAGATTGGTAGACCAAGAAAACCAGCATTTGAAAAAGAATTCAATAATATAAAAGACCCTCTATTTTTCAAATTTAGAATGTTGTTTCCAAGTTTGCTGACAGTTATATTCAATATAAAAGAAAATAAAATAATAAGGGATATTAAACCAAAGTCAACTATTTTGTAGTCTGAAATGGAGGATAAAACTAGACAAGGAAGACCTATATAAATTAGAAAGAATTTAATTAATTTTCTTACTATTATTAACTTAAACTTCTTATTTATAAAATATCCTGCTAACAGAAGTAGAATAAAAATTATTATTTTTATCATTTATTAAAATATTTTTATTTAACTAAAATTCCAAATTTCCCTGGCCAACTATCTTTCTCATCACTTTCCACAATTTCAACTTCGCAACCAAACTCTTTCTTAAGGAAATCTTTCTCTTCTTTAATTACCTCAACCTCTTTTAAATCAAATATTCCCAAAGAACCATCCAATATTTTCTTGATCACCTTCTGAATTTCTTTACTTATTTTTTTGGCTTCCTCAAATCCCATTGCAACCTTCATCAAATCACCAAAATTCCTTGTCTCTTCCAGCTTATTTTTCAGCTCTGAGAACATGTTATACTTCCATTTTTTAGGGGTTATTATTTTGATTTTATTAGGTCTTTCGGTTTTTGATAGTTTTTTCACAATTTCAATATCTTCAAGTAAGTTTGAGATGACTTTTTCAATAACTTCAGCCCTTTGATCAATTTTTTTCTTTTCACTTTCAGGCCATTGCTCCAAAGAAATAAAGTTCTTTCCTCCAATTTTCTCCCATAGTTCTTCACAAAGGAAAGGTGTAACAGGAGCCAAGATTTTTAGCTGAGTTTCAATAAACTTTTTTATCAATTCCTTGTTAAATTCCACAGATCTTTTCCTATACCATTTAATTGCATTCTGCAAATCGAAAAACCCGTGCTGTAAGGCAGATTTAGTGTTAAGTCCTTCAAGTTCTTTCTCAGTAGTCTTCAAAACTCTATTTAAAACAGATTCTAGCCATCTTTCTGAATTTGTGTATTCTTTCCCTCCTTTATTGTAGTTTGAAACAGCAAAATTATAAAAATTTTTCAATCTCCTTTGTATTGCTTTGTGTTCTCTTAGCTCAATGTTGGCATCATCTAATCCTGAATCTCCGGAATAAGCACCCAAAAATCTTATTACATCAACAGGATAATCCTTGATGGCCTCTTTCATTAAAACCACATTCCCTTTGCTTTTGCTCATCTTTTCCCCATCCAAAAGTACATGACCATTAGTGCTAAATCCCCCAGGCCATTTTTTTTCAGGAAAAATTGCTGCATGATTAAAAATGCAAAATGTTAGGTGGTTTTGAATCAGATCTTTCCCAGAATTTCTCAATTCAAAACCCTTATCATACCAATACAAAAACTCCTCTCTGATTTTTTCTAATGTTTTAGAATCAAACCCATTCTCTTCAGCTACTTTTTTATTATCTCCCTTACCAAAAAACACATAATCAAAGAATTTATCATTGAGTTTTTTATTAGACCTTAACTTCCTTTCTTGCAGATAATTCGCAATAGTATAATAAGCCATGTAAATCGTGCTGTCTGACAGACTCTCAATCATTTGGGTTTCATCAAAAGGTAAGGCTGTTCCCAAACCCGTTCTCTTGTCCCTGCTACAAGCCCAGTCCTTTAACCAGTCCACAGTGTAGTGGAAATTTTCTTTTATCTTCTTAGGATAAAAATTCATACTTTCAATAACTTTATGAGACTTTTTCTTCCATTCTTTATCACTATAGTTTAGGAACCATTGATCACTAACAATTTTTACTTTAGCTTCAGTCAAGCACCTGCAAACAACTTTTTCAGAGAGAATATAATATTTTATCCCTACACCTTCTTTCAAAAACTTTTCAATTACCTCATCTTTTACTTCCTGAACTTTCTTTCCCTCAAATCCGCTTATTTTTAAAACACCGTTATGGAATTCTTTCTTATAAATCTCCTGGGTCGCTTCCTCCAGCTTTTTCTTTTCTTTGGATGATTTTATACCCATTTTTTCATTAATCTCAGCTGCAGGGAACTTTTCATATCCTTCTATTTTCATCAAAGAAATATAATCAAAATTCAAATCTTCTTCTTTTAGACCATACTTCTTTCTCAAGCTCTCATTTTCTTTTAGTTCTTTAATTCCAATTTCATCAAAAGGTGCATGAGCAGGAACACTCATCACAATTCCAGTCCCCATCTTAGTATCAACAATTGTTGCAGGTAATATTGGAACTTTTTTGTCATTAACCAAGTTTTTTGCTTTTTTTCCAATTAGGTTTTTTCCTTTAACTTCCTCCAATTCTTTTATTTCAAAATTCTGATTCTCCAAATCCTTTAAAATCTCTTTAGAAACAATCCATTTCTCTTTACCATTAACTTTTACTTTAACATAATTTCCTTTAGGATGGATCCAAATGTTTGTGACACCATAAACAGTTTCAGGTCTGTAAGTAACTACAGGAACATAAGTCTCTTCATCTAATTTGAATTTTATTAAAATAACTTCCTCTGGAACAACTCCCTCACCTTCTATCCGGTCATGATCTCCAATAGGAAAATCACATTTCTCGCAGTAAACAACAGGATGTTCCCCTTTTTTAACAAGACCTTTTTCTTTCAATTTTTTGAACTGCCATTTCACAAAAGAATCATAAGGCTTGTTTAAATAAGTTGTAACAAAACTTCTTCTCCAATCTATGGAATAACCCAAATTCTTGAAGTCTTCTATCCATTTATTTGGAAAATATTTTACCCATTCAATAGGATCAGAAAATTTCTCAATCTCTTTCTTGGAAAAACCTATTTTCTTTAACATTTCTATTTGTTTTTTCTCCCCTTCTTTTATTCTTTTTGCAGCTGCAACAATTGGTTGTCCAGTAATATGCCAGCCTTGAGTGAACAAGACATTATAGTTTTTCATTCTTTTGTAACGAGCTATGATATCTCCCCTTAAATAAGTGAGCATGTGACCTAAGTGACCATAACCATTTGTGTAAGGATAGGGCACATTTACAAAAAATTTTTCTCTTTTATCTGGTTCAGCTTCAAATATTTTTTCATTTTCCCACTTTTTCTGCCATTTCTTCTCAATTTTCTTGAAATCCATAATAATTAACAAAAATTAATTATGACAAGATATAAAACCTCTGAAATATTGGAGGAATTAACAGATTATGATAAGGTAGGAACATGGAAAGAAGTAAAGGAGTATCTTGAGGCGAGCAAGTCATACACACCTACAGCAATCCATCCACTTTGTTATGATGACCAAGAAGGAAAGATCTTTGTTGTTAAGAAATTAGTTTTTGATTGAATTTATCTAAGCCACGGGAGGGACTTGAACCCCCAACCTGCGGTTTACAAAACCGCTGCTCCACCAGTTACCCCAACCCTTTATTTTTCCGTCGACGCTTTTTGATGGACTTAACCAATAAAAGGGTCGATTGAGCCACCGTGGCATAGTTAATATTATTGAGAAATTTATTTAATTTAGTATAAAAGGCGTTACCATTATGAGATTAAAAGGTTTTTTCGAACCTAGAGTTCGGAAAGGTATTTCACCTATCGTAGCTAGTGTATTGTTAATAGCTTTTAGTACTGCTATCGCTGCAGTTGTCGGAACTTGGGCTACAAGTTACACAGAATCAAGATTAACAACCATAGAATCCTGCCAAAATATAAATTTGGAAGCACCTAGCTATGATTACAATTCAACTACAAAAACAGGCACTCTTACTATTCAAAACACAGGAGGAAAGGTAAGCGGTTACAAAGTGTATGCTGTTAAAAATAGAAATCAAAGAGAATTAGTAGAAGAAATAAGCAGTGAAGTTGAGAAAAATAAGAGAACAACAATTAATTTTGAAATAACTTTACAAAATCCACGGAGTTTGACTGTTGAAGCAATCAATTGTCCAGGTGTAAGATTAAGCATTCCAATAACCTCTTAACTTACTAATTGTACAAACTAATATTATGAATTTTCTTAATGCTTTGATTAGTAAAAAGAAAAAGAAGAAGAAACTAGATTATCCTGTAGAAGTAAAAGGGGATATCAAATCATTAGAATATCAAATTTTCCATGAAGAGGAGAAATTGGCTGGACTGCCAAAAACAATTTACGAAAAATTAACTCACCTCTCATCAAGAATTCTCCCAATAGAACCTGATGAGAAAACAATTAAAAAGATGAACAAAGCCATAGAATTTGCTCACCTTAATGTGACTCCTGGTGGAGTTTTTTCCTTTACATTATTAACTACTTTAATTCTTGTTATTTTAATTGGCATAACCCTGATTTTAGATTACATAAGTCTTGTTTTAGGTCTTTTTTTGTTTGCATCTACAGGAGTTCTTGTTTATTATCTTTTCACATACCCTTATAGATTGAGGAAAATATTTGAATTAAGAGCAGGTTCAGAAATTGTGATGTTGATATTGCATGTTGTTATTTACATGAGAGAGTTTCCAAACTTAGAAGGTGCTGTAAAATTTGCATCATCAAAATTAACAGGACCTTTAGCATTAGATATGAAAAAAATACTTTGGGATCTTTACATAGGAAAATATGAATCTATGGAACAGGCTTTACTTGTATATTCGCAAAAATGGAAAACTAATTTTAAAGCGTTTGCAGATTCCATAAATACAATTGTTTATTCTCTTTATACTAGTGGGGAAAGAAGGATTGAATTGTTGGATGAGTCAATAGATATAATATTAACTTCCTTAAATGAAAAATCTAATTCTTATGTGAATCAATTAAAGACTCCTGTTATGATGGTCAATGCATTAGGTATATTGTTACCTACTTTGGTTTTGACCATGTTACCCATTTTAACTATTTTTTTGGGAAATGAAATACCTCCATCAGTTATTTTTGGTTTTTACGATTTAATCTTACCTTTAGCTTTGATTTTTGTTATAAAGAATATTCTTGATCAAAGGGTTGTCACTTTGCCGGAACCTGACATTTCTCTCCATCGAGATCTACCACCCAAAAACAAATTTAGGATAGGTAAATATTACTTATCTTGTTATCTACCATCTATAATACTCATCTTGCCATTTATTTATTACTGGTATATAAACCTTGCTGATTTCACCATATGGAAGTCCTTTGTAGTTATAATAGGAGTTTTCATGTCTTTGGCTGCTTTTTTCTATTTTGGTTCTTTCCAGAAAATCAAGCTGAGAAGAGAAATAATTGAAATAGAAAACGAATTTAGGCAAGTTTTGTTTGGTTTGGGACAGGAACTAGATAGAGGTATTCCTCTAGAAGTGGGATTGGAAAAAATAAAACCTACCCTAAAAGGGCATTACGCAGTTGGTTTTCTCCAAGATATACTTACAAATATTAAATACAGGAATCTTACCTTAGAAAAAGCCGTATTTGATAAAGAGCAAGGAGCTATCTTAAGAGAACCATCGAGAATAGTTTATTCCATAATGAAGGCTGTTGTGGAAGCATCTCAAAAAGGTACAAAAATTGTTTCAGAAATTATGCTTTCCACTGCAAAATACTTAAATAACTTGCACAGAACCCAGCAAGAAATTAAGGATAAATTCTCAGAGGTTATGGGCAGCATGCAAATGCAAGCCAAGATATTATTACCTTTGATAACAGGTATAATGAATACTTTGACTTATGTTATAATCCAAATGTTAAGTTTTATAGAGAACGTTTTTGGGAGTATGAGTGCGCAAGGTAGTGCTGCTCAATATATGTTCTTTTTGAAGATGTGGGAAGGTCTGACTATAGCCCCCTCCACATTCCAAATAGCAATAGGAATTTATACTATGGAGACAATACTAATTATCTCCTGGTTTGTCAATGGAATAAGTGTAGGTGTAGATAAAATAAGTTTATATGATACTTGTTACAAAAATTTGATTATTGGATGTATATTATATATAACAGTTTCTACGATTTCTTTGATAATATTTGCTCCTTTTGTTGAGATGGTTCAGATGGGGCTAGGTACTCCCTCTTAAATAAATTTTTAAGGTTATTTATGGAAGAGAATCAAGGAGCTAATGACCAGGAAATGCAAGAAAAGTATATGAAAGTAGAGTCTTTGAATAAAGAGTATGAACAAATATATAACCAACTAAAAGATATGAATAATCGCTCTAGTGAATTGGATAATCTTAAGGAATCTTTGGATAACATAGAGAATTCAGAAAGTTATTCTCAGCTGGGCTTTGGAATTTTCGTAGCTTCAAAAGTTGTTGATAAGAATACATTTTTAGTTAACATTGGTAAAAGATTGTATGTGAAAATGAACAAAGAGCAAGTAAAGAAATTTTTGGACAGAAAGATGAATGACTTGAAAAACAATATTTCCCAATTAAATAAAAAAAAGGACGAACTAGAAAAGCAGTTACAAAATGAAGTCGCAGAATTACAAAATTATCAGCAGTCGCAATCCCCTCAAGCAAGTTAGTCAAGACCTCCACCAATTAAACACATTTATATTACTGCTAAGTTCAAGAAAAGGAAGTGCGCGAATTATATGATTTCTTGAAAAAAAGAGGACACGAAATTACTGCTGATTGGACCTTGCATAAGCCAATAAAATCTTACAAATATAATAAGGAACTTGCAACAGAATACTCTGCTGAAGATATGGATGGAGTGAGAAATTGTGATGTTTTTATTTTGATAACTGATAAGGGAAAAGGTAGTAAGTGTTATGTTGAGTTGGGTGCAGCAATTCTTTTGAACCTTTTGCAGGAAAAACCAAAAATCTATATAGTAGGAGAACAAAATTCAGAGTCAATATTTTACTTTCATCCTTGTGTGAATAGAAGAGAAAACATTGAAGAAGTTCTAGCTGAAATAGAGAATTTATAATTTATTTATCTCTTTCTCTAACTTTTCCTTTAATTTGTCTCCCTCAAAATTACCTGAGAAGTAATCTAGGCGGGCGGCAAACATGATCTTTGAACTTAAAGTTCGCGCAACTTTTCCTTTGTTTTCCTTTTTCACATCCTGAATATAAGGACACATATAAATTATACCATACTTAGGCATTTTATTCTTTTTATCCTCTTTCAAATATCTGAACATTGATTTCTCTGCTCCTAGTATTTGTATTTTTGAAGCAGGCATCTTTGCGAGATTCTTTAAACTTTTGGCTTGTGCAATCAAAGTAGCAGCTAGAATAGAACCAAGTAGATAAGAAAGGTTTGGAGCGATTTCCTCACCTAATTTCTTTATTTTTTCCTCCAACTTTTCTTTCAACTTCTCTGAATTTTCAAAAACTTGTTTATAACTTTTGTATAGTTTTAATATATCCTCTCTATTTTTCAAAACATTAATGAAATGATTTATTTCCCTGTGGGTTCTTGCTGCATGTATTAATTCTTCCTCTTCCCTCTCCACGTTTTTCAATTTCAAGTTAACCAAATTTATCCCAAATTCATTAATCCATCTCTGAAAATTCTTGTATGGGGAGTATTCCTCCAGCTCAGCATCCAAAATTCCTGTTTCCTCCTTGCTCTCCAAAAACTGCTTTGCAGCTTTCTTAGGGTCCTCTGAGAATTTTTGAATTAATTTTTTGTTCTCAAGAATTCCAAAAGGCAGTTTTAGTTTTTTAATCATAATTCTATAATGGAGATTTTTTATTTTAATGATGCAAATTACAGAAATTATCTTTTAATTCCTGCTCTATATTATGGAACAAATCTTACCTGGAATTTATAAGAAAAAAGACAAGTTAACCACAAAAGGAAAATCTATAGAAGTGTGGAATCCATATATCTCAAAACCTGCAGCAGCCATTCTTAATGGTCTAAAGGATTTCCCTCTAAAAAAAGGACAGAAAGTTCTTTATCTAGGAGCAGCTCATGGAACCACAGTTTCCCATTTCTCAAACATTGTTGGTGACAAAGGACTTATTTATGGAGTTGAAATCTCTACTAAAATAATTTCAAATTTAGTTGAAAAAGTGAAGAAAAAATCAAATGTTGTACCTCTACTTGAGGATGCAAGATTTCCAGAAAAATATGGGTGGATTGGAAATGTTGACTTAATTTATGAAGACATTGCCCAGAGAGACCCGGTAGAAATTCTGAAAAGAAACACAAAATTCCTAAAGAAAGGAACTTATTTTATGTTGGCTCTAAAAGCAAAATCCATTGATTCAGTGAAAGATGTTAAGGTGACTTATGAGAATGTTTTAAAAGAATTGAAAAAAGATTTTGAAATTGTTGAAACTATCACATTGGAACCTTACGAGAGAGACCATTTATTTATAGTAGGTAAAGTATGAAATTAATAGCGCAAGGTGCAGAGGCAAAAATATTCCAGGAAAATGATAAACTGATCAAAGAGAGAATCAAGAAAAATTACAGGAATGGAGAGCTTGATGATTTTTTGAGGAAGAGCAGAACAAAAAAAGAGGTTAAACTACTTGTTGACCTGAGAAGACTTGGATTGAATGTACCAAGGATTATGGATTTTGATAAGTACAAAATAACCCTTGAATATATTGATGGAAAGAAACTGAAAGATGTTTTGGACAGGGATAATTTTGAGAAGTATTGCAAGGAGATAGGAGAAATGGTTGCTAAGATACATGAGGGTGATATAATCCATGGTGATTTAACAACTTCAAACATGATTGTAAGAAACAATGAACTTTATTTCATAGATTTTGGATTATCCAAAGAAACTGTGAACTTAGAACAGAAAGCAGCTGACTTATTAACACTTTATCAAAATTTTAGAGCAATACACCCAGAATTTAATTGCTGGAAATATTTTTTGTCAGGTTATAAGAAAGAAGAAACAGAAAAAATCCTTAATACCTTCAACAAAATGCTGAAAAGAAGAAGATACACCTAAAGTTTCTTTGTGGACCAAGTCCTGATGGTCACATTTTTATACCCTTCTCTTTTCAAAACATCAAATATGTAAGTCAATAGCAATTTACTAAAACCCTCATGCCTGTGGTTCTTGATAACTGCAAGCTCATTTATGTGAGGTACATCCTCTTCATGATATTTTTCTGTGAATGTACTAATTCCTTCTATTTTTTTGTCCATCTCCAAAACTATAAGGTATTCTTTCAATCTTTTTCTAATCAATTTTCTTAAATCTCTCTTTTGGGACAAAGGAGGAACAAAATCTTTATCAACAGACTCAAAAAACTTAACTAGTTTGGAGGAGTCATTTTTGTTCGCTTTTCTCAAACTGATCTTATTAAGTTTGGTGTTCATAATCTATTTAAAAATTCTAGAATAAATTATGAAAGCTTGTAAAGAATGCCACATTTTAACTGAACAGAAAGAGTGCCCTATCTGCAAGAAGAAAGATCTAACAGAGAATTGGCAGGGGATAGTAGTAATATTTAACTCAGAGGGAAGTGAGATTTCTAAAGAACTTGGTTTTACGGTCCCAGGCAAGTATGCAATAAAGGTCTAAAAAATCTACTAAATTCTTTAAATAATAAAAATATTAATAATTATGGCTGGAGTAGCTCAACTAAACAGTTTTTTTACGAACTTCGCAAACAATATAGTGGATTTCATCCCTAACGTAATAGGGGCAATAATAATACTACTAGCGGGTTACATTGTAGGAAAAGTATTAGGAATGGCAATCAGAAAACTAGCAGATGCTTTGCACGTGGATAAGTATGTAAAACTAAAAGGATTCAAATTAAGCAATTTATTAAGATTAGCTGGTGAATGGATAATTTATCTTGTATTTATCCAATCCGCAGCACAGTACTTAGGAATTGCACCTTTGGCAGAATTTGTAAATGAAATTGTATATTTCATACCTAGTGCAGTTGAAGCAGCAATAATTGTAGTGGTAGGTTACGTTCTTGGTGGATTCTTTGAAGAACAAATAAAAGGTTCTGAGGGACTATATAAAAATGTAGTGGGAAAAGTAGTGAACTTTTTCACAGTATATGTAGCAATTGCATTAGCACTACCTTTCTTAAGTATTAATCCATCATTAATAAACAATATCTTGTTGATTATTATAGCTAGCGTTGGCTTAGGTGTAGCAATAGCTTTAGGACTTGGATTAAAGGATACTGTAGCAAAAGAATCGCAAAAATATATTGGTGAAATTAAGAAATCCACAAGAAGGAAGAAAAAGTAATACCTTTTTTATTTTATTTTTTAGAATAATCTGAATAATTATGGATCCTGTAACTGCAAGAATGAAAAGAGAAGGTAATAATTTTGAGATTTTAGTTTATCCCAGAGAAGCCATGGATTTTAGACAAGGTAAAACAGAACTTGATAATGTTTTGGTCTCAGATGAAATCTTTTCTGATGTGGAGAAAGGAGAGAAAATATCTGATGAAATATTGAACAAAACTTTTGGTACTGCAGATAAAAAAGAAATAGCTAAGAGAATTTTGAAAGAAGGAGATATACAAATTCCTAAGGAATTAAGGGCTGAGTTAATAGAAAAAAAGAAGCAAAAGATTGCTGGAATTATATCTAGGATTAGTATAAATCCTATGACTAAGGCACCACACCCTTTGGAGAGAATTTTGAATGCGATGGACAAGAAAGGAGTCAATATCAACTATTATAAAAGTGCAGATGACCAAGTTCAAGAAGTCATTGAAAAAATTAAAGAAGAATTACCAATTTCAGTAGAGAATATAAAGTTTGAAATAAAGATACCAGCCCAATTTAGTGGAGCTGCCTATGGAAAGTTAAAAAATACTGGAAAAATTTTAAAGGAAAATTGGAATAATGATGGTTCTTTGTCTTGTGTGTTAGAAATTCCAGCTGGTTTGAAAAATGAGGTTTATGATACTTTGGGTTCTTTAACCCATGGACAAGTAATGATTAAAGAATCTAAAAATAAAAATTAAATCAATTCAGTTATATGATGAATCCCCGGTTCTAAATCAAATAACTGCTCTGAAATCTTCACAGCACCTGCAGCAAATATATTCCTATCTGTAACCACACTATCTTTAGCAGTAGTATCGGTTTCTCCTATAAAAATAACCCTATGCCTGCCCGGTATGTCTCCATACCTTATTGCAACTATTGGAATTTTATTTTGTTTTTTTGCTGAAGTTACTTGTCCCCTTATTTCATCTGCTGAAGTTCCTTTAACACTTGAATTAAATGGAGCCTCTAATAGAGAACTATCAAATTTTTCACCATATTCCGCAGGCCAAATTGCTTTATCTATATCAAAATCTAAACCTTCTTTGCCAGGATAGGCTTCAAGCAATGCTGGTCCTATGAGTCCTACTGCAGTTCCAGAAACATCTTTTATTTTTCCAGTATGATGCGTTTCTATAACAACAGGATCATAACCATATTTTGAATAAAAAGGTGCTTCTTTTCTTAATTCAGCGACATATTCGTTTACACCAGGAGAAAAGTTGGGTGCATACACGCACCTAACATCATTTTCTTCTGCTATTCCTCCCAATTCCTCCAGCATTTTTTGATTTAAAGTTCCGTCAGAATTTTGATAAAACTTTGTTGTTCCAACTACAGCATTTACACCTTTTTCAAGAACCTTTTTAGTTGTTTCATACCCCGCTTCTGGATCTACAAAAACAATTGCAGTATCTGTATTTTCTAATGAATCTGGTCCCCATTGTTTACCTTCATAATTGGGATCAATTATTTCACTGATTTTTTTATCTTTATTATTTAATACTTCTTCAACTATATGCCCCATTCGTCCATATCCAACAATCGAATATGTTGGTTCGGTTTTCATAAAATTAATGATTTTAAAACTTTAAATAAGTTATTTTCTTTAAATAATCATAATTTATTTAGAAAATAAGCTAAAAAACCTTCAAGCCTTCCTTAATCTCAGCAAGTTCCTTACCTCCTAAATTTTTTAGAATAACTGCTCCTTTGTCTTGTGTGTTAGAAATTCCAGCTGGTTTGAAAATGAGGTTTATGATACTTTGGGTTCTTTGACCCATGGACAAGTAATGATTAAAGAATCTAAAAATAAAAATTAAATAAGTGATAATCCCGCAACTCTTTGAGTAACTCCCCTAGCCATTTTCTTTTGATTTTTTGTCTTTTTTATTTTACTTGCTAATGCTGCATCACCTACAATATCCTTGACCCAACTTGCAAAATCATTTCTATCTTCACTCACGTGATGTAGGAATGTTTCTTGGTCCATTCTCTTTAGACCCTCTGCTAAATCTTCTATTTTCTTAAAAATCCTTCCACCTTTGCAGTAAAATTCTGAACCTTCAGGAACAGACTCCAAAAACTTCTTGCTCATATTTATATTATTTCTTTTTTTAATATATTCTAATTTAATCTTTAAATCATTAAGAATATTCATAAAAGTGATAAAAGCATCATAAGGGCTTTTATTTGGATTGAAGTATTTGTGAACATCCCCATCAGAGAACCATTTTGTGCACATATAATAGAAATGATCTGAAGTTTGTAATTTTCTCCAATCATCTACAAGCTTTTTATTACCATATTTTAAGACATCTTCCTCTAATCTATATAGCTCGGAAAGAGCTGATTTTTGCATTTTGTTTCCCAGCCAAGCACTTAAATCCCTTTCAGTATCTGCCCAGGAAACTATATTAGGAAAATCTATTTCAGCCACAGGATCAAATTTATTTATTGCTTCAGTAGGGGTAACAAAATCATCATTGTTTTCCAAGATTCCAAGAGGGAAATGTTTTAAGAAATCAAATATTCCTGTTTCTTTCCATTGGTGTTCTCCGAAGGTTTCATAATCCATGAACAAGTTTATGAGATTACCATTCCCATTGTGATTTGAAACCCAATTAGCAAACTTAGTTGCATTAAGTGGCCACCCCTCCCATTTTCTTTCTGAAAACCTGAAGGCAATATCATCACTTAACTTGTAGTGTTTAAGTAAAATTCTCATATTATTGTTTTTTCCTTTATACACGAAGCAAGGACTCCTCCACTCTAAGACTTTATCCCATCCTTCAGCAAGCATGCCTTTGTAACCTAATTTTGAAACAATCTTACCAATATCATTTTGGTAAACCAATTCAGTATTCCTGAATATTTTAGGTTTAACAGAAAACACATCATACAAGTTTCTCTCGTGTTTTCTTATTTGTCTCTTGAATTCTCTTGTGGAGAAAACAGAAGCAAGTGAGTGATAGTAAGTATCACTTATTAACTCGCAACAACCTGTGTCTATAATTTTTTTGAAACTTTCCAAAACATCAGGATATTCCTTAAGTTGCTCAAGTAACACACTTGTAATGGAAAAACTAACCTTAAATTTTCCATCAGTTTTGTTAATTAAATCAAGCAATATTTTATTCGTAGGAAGATAACTTTTTTTCATTATTCTTTCAAGATACATCTTATTTTTTTTCTTTATCAAAATAATCTTTATTTTTTCCTATGTCAAAAATTCGAAAATTACTGAGTCTTTGTGGTTGATGTAGATGTAAATACAAACAAACTGATACCATAATTAATCTCTTAGTAAAGAATTATAAACACCAATCATTTTTGAAGCTTGCTTTTCCCATGATATTTCCTTAAGCTCTGAAAAAGCTCCTTTAGTGATTTCTTCTTCCAAAATCCTGTATCTCAAAACAGAAAGAATTTTGTTTGCCATTTCCTCAGTATCCCAGAAATCAACTTCAAAACAATTTTTCAAAACTTCTCTTACTCCTGAGTTTTTTGAGACTATTGTAGGAACCCCATTAGATACTGCTTCCAAAACTGTAAGACCGAAAGGTTCTGAAACTGAAGATAAAACATAAATATCCGTATTTTCGTAAATTCTTTGAACATCTTCATCACTCAAACGACCTGTGAACAGTATCTTGTCACCTATGTTTAAAGCGCAGGCTAGATCAATCATCTGCGGAAGAAGTTCACCAGTACCTGCCATAACAAACAAAACATCATTCCTATAATCTAAAACTCTTTTCGCAGCTTTGATGAAATAATCAGGACCTTTTTGTATGCTAAACCTTCCAAGATAAAGAACAATCTTCATTTTACTATAAGGCTTCCTCTTTTTTTTGATTTTAGTTTCAATTGCATTGTGAACAACCTCAATTTTGTTTTCATCAATATTATAGTTTTCCACAATCTTGTTTTTTGTGTAATTAGATACAGCAATAATCTTGTCTGCTTCTTTAAAACCTTCACTCTCTATTTTGTAAACAAAAAGGTTGTATCCACCCCCACTTCTATCAAATTCTGTTGCATGAACATGCACAATTAATGGCTTTCCACTCTCTTTTTTAAGTTTTATTCCTGCAGGAAAAGTCATCCAGTCATGACAATGAATTATATCATAATATTCTTTTTTACCAATTTCCACAGCTCTTGCAGTATATTTTTCAATAGCTTCTTTTAAGTCTCCTCCATATATTTTTGCATCATGACCTTCCAAAATTTGTTGATATTCTTCTTCACTCATATAAGGGTTCAACATGGTTTTTATCTCCTTTACAGAAACATTTGTAGGTATTAATTTTATTTTTTCTTCATTACATCCTTTATTTATAGGTAATACCATCGTGATTTTTATACCAAGACTAGAAAGAGCGTGTGATAGACAGTAAGTCACTCTCCCTAAACCACCTATTACATAGGGAGGAAACTCCCATCCAAACATAAGTAAGTTCATAATTATATCTTGT
>JAGXOL010000006.1 GCA_023659895.1 Candidatus Aenigmarchaeota archaeon LH_S7 | reverse complement strand
TGGATTCACAAATCTCATAATCTTCAAACTGAAAAGGTTGTGATTTAATTGCTAATTTTAATCCACCTATCCTCTGTTTAGTAGGTATTTTAATCCAATATTTAGATAGTTTGTTATTTGTTTTTCTAATCTCTAATAAATCCTTTCTAAAGGATATTGGATATTCTTTATCTAATTTAATCTTTTTGTAAAATCTTAAGGCTTGTTGTAAGTTAGCAGAATAAACCTTCTTTTTAAGAGAATTGTAAATAGGTAAGAAATCCAGTCCAAATTTTTCTAATTGTAGCAGTTCCTGAATATTGTTATTTTCTTTGTTTAATTGATTTAATTTTAATTCTGTTGGCTTTATTATTTTACATTTAATCGTTTTTCTAACACATACCATATTTAATTATGTTTTAAACTATTTTAAGGGCAAATCCTCTACACGATTAAATTCGGGAGTTTTCCTGCCTTTGGTTAAGTATAAAAGAAAATTAAGACAAATGATCCATTTAAAATTTTCTATAGTCTATTATGGGTGTTTTGAGCTTCAGATTTAAGAAATTACAAGGAGATATTGGAGAGCCAACATCAGGAGAAGTCAAGATAACTTCTTCTTTGCCAAAAGTGAAAAAGGTTGAAGAAAGAGAAATTAATGTTGGGAACTCCAAGCAGAAGGTCTTGGCTGTTGATTTTGAATATAGTGTTGGATATGAGCCCACAAAAGCAAAGATAAGTGCTGAGGGGGAACTTCTTTACACTCACGAAAGGCAAAAGGATATTTTGAATAAATGGAAGAAAAAGGAAAAATTAGATGAAGAAGTGGCTTTGCCTTTGATGAATTATATCTTCAAGAGATGTTCAATAGCAGCAATAAAAATTGCAGATGATTTGCAATTGTTACCACCTGTTAAACTTCCTGAATTTGTAAAGAGGGATCAAAAGCAAGAAGCTTAGTATATTTTTATGAATAAATTAGAAAAGAAGATGAAAATAATAGCTTTTCACAAAAGCAGAAGAATGTTTTGTATTTATCAAAACAAATTATTTATTGCTAAACCAATTTTGCCATACTCTCATGCAGTATGGTGCGAAACATAAAGGTGAAATGAAAAACTTACTAAGACTGATGATCTTTCTCTTTAGATTCAAGCTCATCTAAGTCTCTCACTTTGCCTTCTTTGATAGCTTTTTCACTTTCTCTGATTTGTCTCATCAAATCATGGTCAGATAGAATTTCTATTGTAGATTTCATACTCTCGTATTCATCAGTAGATATAGTTATCCACTTTGCCTTATTTATATTTTAGGAGAAAAAAGAACAAAAAGGTTAGTTCAAAGTAACTAAATAAATCTAATTATATATTATGAAGCCAATACTATTTTTTTCTGAGATACGTTACAAGAATGTATCAAAAGTTGGTGGTAAGAATGCTTCCTTGGGAGAAATGTATTCGCAATTAAATAAAAAAGGAATTCGCGTTCCAGATGGTTTTGCTTTGACAAGTGCTGCATATGATACATTCATTAAAAAGAATGATTTAGATTCCAAAATTAGAAACACATTAAAGGACTTAGATACGAAAAATTTGAAAAATTTAAGGGAGAGAGGGAAAAAAGTTAGGAATTTGATTTTGAGGGCCAAGATTCCTTCAGAGTTAAAAAAGGAAATAAACAAAAGTTATAACAAACTGAGAAAAAAATATGGAAGTAATTTAGAGGTTGCAATTCGTTCAAGTGCTACAGCTGAGGATCTCCCAAATGCTTCCTTTGCTGGACAACAGGAAACATACTTAAATGTTAAAGGAGAGAAAGAATTAATGGAAGCTATTGTTAAGTGTTATTCCTCTTTGTTTACAGACAGGGCTATTTCCTACCGTAAGGAAAATGGTTTTGACCAGTTTTCTGTTAAACTTTCTGTTGGTGTACAGAAAATGGTTCGTTCAGACAAATCTTGTGCAGGTGTTATGTTCTCAATAGAACCAAATTCCGGATTTGAAAAGATAATTGCAATAGAGGGGAGTTATGGTTTAGGGGAATTCGTGGTTAAGGGAACCGTGAAACCTGATTCATTTTATGTTTTCAAGCCAACTTTGAAGACAATTAAAAAAGAATTAGGAGACAAAAAAATAAAATTAGTATTTGGAAAGCGAGGCACGAAAAAAGAAACTGTTAAGAAAATTGAAAGGAAGAAATATGTTTTAGGGGAAAAGGAAACTGAAGAGCTTGCAAAATATGCTATGCTAATTGAAAAACACTATGGAAAAGCAATGGATATTGAATGGGCCAAGGATGGTAAAGACAAGAAATTGTATATTGTGCAGGCAAGACCTGAAACAGTTCATTCAAGAAAGAGGGTTGTGGAAAAGTACAAGTTGATTGAGGAGGGAGAAAAGATTGCTGAAGGTGTTGCAATAGGTAGAAAAATCTCAACTGGAAAAGTTCGCGTGATTGAAGATGTTAATAAAATTGAGGAGTTCAAGAAAGGTGAGATTCTTGTAACCGAGCAAACTAATCCTGATTGGGAACCTATAATGAAAACCGCGAAAGGGATTATAACTGAAAGAGGTGGTAGCACAAGTCATGCTGCTATAGTTTCAAGAGAGTTAGGTGTTCCTTGTATTGTTGGTGCTGAAGGTGTAACAAAAAATTTGAAGGATAAGCAGGAAATAACTTTGGATTGTTCTTCTTCAATAGGGAAAGTCTGGAAAGGGAAGTTGAAATTTGAAACTAAAAAAATAAATATCAAAAAGATGCCTAAAACGAAAACGAAAGTTATGTTAATTCTAGGTACTCCTGAACAAGCTTTTGACTTGTCTCATTTGCAAGCCGATGGTGTAGGATTAGCAAGGATTGAGCATATCATCAATTCAGTAATACAATATCATCCTCTACACGCTATTGAGAAAAAGAAACAGGACTTTTATGTTGAGAAATTAACTGAGGGAATTGCAAGCATTGCAAGTTCTGTTTATCCAAATCAAATCATAGTACGTTTTTCAGATTTCAAAACTAATGAGTTTAGGAATTTGATTGGTGGGGAAAAATATGAGCCAAAAGAGAATAACCCAATGCTAGGATGGAGGGGAGCTGCGAGATATATAAGTAAAGAGTTTAAGCCTGCTTTTAAATTGGAATTAAAAGCAATAAGGAAAGTTAGGGAGGAGATGGGTTTGAAAAATGTGGATGTGATGATACCATTCTGTAGGACAATTGAGGAAGGTAAAGAGGTTTTAAAATTGATTAAAGAAGCAGGTTTGAGGATGAACTTAAAAGTTTATGTGATGGCTGAGATCCCAAGCAATATCTTATTATCTGATGAATTCGCAAAGTACTTTGATGGTTTTTCCGTAGGTTCTAATGACTTGACTCAACTTACCTTGGGAATGGGCAGGGACAATCAAATGCTGAAGTTTGATGAGAGGAATGAAGCTGTAAAGAAATTCATAGGAGAGTTAATAAAAACTGCTCACAAAAAGAAGAAAACAGTAGGAATTTGCGGACAAGCACCTTCCAAGTACCCAGATTATGCTAAGTTCTTGATTAAAAACAAAATTGATTCCATTTCTGTGAATCCTGATATTCTCTTAGAAACAAAACTAAAAGTTGGGAAAATAGAAAAAAGAAATAATAGACAATAGTCTAAACTATGAACTTGGGACTTTATCTGTAATCAGATATTAAGAAGAGCTGAATAATTTACTTACCCAATTCCCAAAAATATCAAATACGGAGTTAAAACCCTCATTTACTCCCTGCATCATCAAACCATAGATGACCAAAGCCAAGATTATCACAAACAAAATAAGCCCGAAAATTGCTCTGATTTCCATAATTTTATAGATTTTTTATTTAATTATTTAGAAAGATAACTTTTATTTACCATAGGTATTAAATATTGAAGAACTGCTACCTCCTTGTCTCCGTCTGATTCTTTAAATTCAACTTTGATTATTGAATAACCTCTAACTGCTTTAGAATTAAATTTAATATTGCGCTTAACTTCTTCTACAGTGACATCTATAGAATATCCTTTAAATTCAAAAGTAGAAGAATGTGCAAATATACGATTTAAATAACATACAATATGATCCTTATAGTGATTTTCTATTTCATTCTCTGATGGATAATCAGTATCAAAAGAATAACGATCCCCTTTTAAATCTTTATTTAATTTTTCTATGTATTCAGAAAGAGCAAAATTTATATTGATATCATCAATCTTGTAATAATAGGTTGTACCACCATAATCTGAGGCTATATGAATGCCTAACTTACCATCCTTCCTTGGTATGATGCTGTCATTGCACAAGTCAATTTTTTGGGTATTCATTCCTATTTCAACCCCGTTATAATCAATCTTGTAATTCTCGGAACCTCCTTCTATCTCCAAATAATCTGTTCCTACTGATCCACAATTTACACTTATACTGCCCAAGGTGTGCAAATAATAATTTGAGCCACCATGCTTATAAAAAATGTTCTCATATTTATCCAAGCACTTGTACTCTCCTGAATCTGTCTTATAACACTGGTAATTTATTATTGAATTTGGATTTCCCTTTGGGGAACACTTGTAATCAACAGAACCTGACCAACAATTACTACAAACACCTGCAACACAATCCCTATTGCATGAACCAGAAACGCAACACTCCTTCCCATTTTTACAATGACTCACTGATTCCCCACATCTAAAGTTGTTAAAAGTGTCTGAAAAAGCCAAACTTCTCTTAGTATTTTTGTTCTTGAATACTAAAATTATTTCCGCTTCTTCTACTGACCTGCAAGTACATTCTGAGGTACTGCAGGAGACATCCACGATCACATCCACTTCCTTATCCAAATCAAAATTATTACAATTACTAAAAGAATTCAAATTATTATGTAAATCAGCTTCCAATTCTCTTTCAATATCCAATCTACTTTTCTCACTTTTCTTAAACCCATACTCAAAATTTTCCAGATTATCAAAAAAATCATTTGCACAAGCATAAACTTTATCCAAGTCCAAGAAATCATAGCTAGCAGTTATCTTCTCTGTTGTGTTGATGCTATGAAGTTTTTCCCCTTTTCCATGTAAAGGTACAAAGAGTAATATTCCATAAGTGTAGTTCCAATCCAATTTTTTTGTCCCTGAATCATAGGACATAGAACTGTTTATTGTAGCAAAATCAACAGTAACACTTTGTTCAGGTTGTGAAACTGAATTAAGATAATCCAAAGCCATATTCTCTAATTTTCCGGAAAAAATAGTCTTAAAATCTGATTTGAATGAATCTGCATCAGGCCAGTTTTCCCATTTTAGAGGATGTTTACTTGAACTACTAAAAAACTCTTCTGAACCGGAATTTATTGACCTTTCCGCATTTTCTGTCAAATGATTGTAAGAAGAAAGCATATCAATATACTTCATTTCAGGTAACGAATGGTAATAAGGGGGGGTTACTCCTACTGAACTCATCAATATTAATAGGAGTCCAGTCATTCCTGTAATAATAATCATTATCATCCCAGCAGTTCCTAATCCTTTCATAATATTAAATTTCTTAAATTGTCAAACTTAATCTTCTCGGACACAACGGATATGCAGGTCTTCCCTCTTAAAATTGGAGGAGGAAATGCAGTTATTAAACAACACGTAGTAGGCCTTTCCTCTATTGTAATTGGTACTAGACCAATAGAAGCGAGATATCTCCTCCTCGTCGAAGCAGGTTCCATCACATAAATCACACAACTTCTTTAAAGTTCTATTAGAAGGTAATTTCCAATCTGTGAACCTTCCGTAACCTAAATTTCTGCAATACTTCTTTGCATCCGACCAATTATAATCATCTCGTGTTGGTGTCCAGCACTTATCTGCATCGCAGTCCACATAAAATCTATCTCCATTAAGAGTACGATTTTCATAACCTGTTCCATCGCAAGAACATCCTTCCAACAAGCATTCACTAGAACAACCATCCCCACTCTCTGTATTTCCATCATCACATTCCTCTTCTCCCTCTCTCACTCCATCACCACATATAGGTCGTGTTTTTATACAGACCCATTCATTTTCGTGACCCCTACATTCTTCATAATCATTTTCTCCTATCCTATTGCATAAATGCTCTTGACACCCTTTTGAAGAAATACCGCACACATCATTCTTACACTCCATTCTTCCTGGCCCTGTTATATAATCACTACAAACCTGAATATCATAGCAACACAACACAAATCTTATTCTATTATTAGTATCTCCACTTGTTGTGTAAACAGGTGTGTTCTTCGTGTAGCAGTTGTAAGGATATTCATCAGGGAAAGTTGTAAATCCCTTTTCAACAGTATATGTTTTTGGGAGACCAATGGAAATTACGAGTCCCTGCTTGTCCTTGATAAACAAAGTGTGAGTATCTCTATCTTCATTCCAGAGTTCTTCATTCAGATTATTTATGTAAGATTCTAATTTTGAGAGATCATAATCATCTTTGAGTTCAGTGAAAAACTCATCTTTTGTCTTTATCCTGTTATTCCATTCATCTGAGGATAAAGCGATTTGATTGAGTGCTTCCCAACTCTCATTAGGGTAAGTCAAATAGAAAAGTGCTGCAGAGGGTAAATAGTTTGCCCACCTATATTCAGCAAAAGTTCTGATTTCTATGGGGGGTTCCCCAGCTACAGAACTGGTAAAGTAAACACCTACAGATATTGCAATAATAATAATTATAATCACAACTTGGAACATTGTTATAAAAGGCCATTCGAAAATTCCTCCTTTCATATTATTCAGTCACGCTATCCACTCTGGATTTGTTCATCACATATCTGAATTCCTCATTTGCTGGGTGGTAATCAGCAACAAGGAAATACTCATTAGCATTGTTGTAAGGGATCCCATCCCTGCAAGCTCTTTGTTGAATGCTTCCCCTAAACTTATGATTAAATCCTCCTTCATTCAAGTAAAAAGTATCCTCACTGAGATAAAGGGTATGCGAGGTATCAAGATTTGACCAGATTTTCATTTTTGGACAGTATCCTGTTGAACCTATACACCATTCCTCCTCCTCACTGCCTAAATACATACAACAGATTTCACTTGCATCTACTGTCCAGTTTATTATTGTGTTTGGGTGATTTGAACAATCAATCTTTTTCAAAGGGTTTCCTCCATCATCAGTGATCTGTTCTCCTGTGCTACTTAATAAAGTATAGTTTACCTGTATTTCAGGCAAGCAAGCAGAGAAATTTTCCCCTCTAAATGGAGCAGTATAATTGGTCACATTTTGGCAGGTATAAGCAAGTTCTTCGTTTAGAACAAGAGGCTCTTCCAAGTATTTTGGGGAGCAAAAACTTCTTAGATTGTCTCTACAAACATCACAACTTAGGTTTTCTGCCTCTTGCTTATCCATTATGCAAATACGTTCTCCGGTGCAATCTTTTGAGGTTGTACAATCATAAATTCCTGGCCAACTTGAACAAGCTGATTGATAAGCATAATAATCAGATTCATCAAGATTCTCAAAACTACCAGCTTTTTTTAAATCTTTTTCATCCACAACAATGTATTTGATGTCTATTGCATCCACAGGTATGTGCTTGAACATATAAATATGGTTTTTAGCAAAATTGCAAGTTTTATAAACACAATTCTCACCTAAAATTCCCCAACCCTCTTCACAAAAATCTTCACAAGTAGAAAAACCATCTGCAGAAATTGTAGGTCCCTCTGTATTGCACCTAGTCTTGCAAAATTTTTTTGCCTGAGCTTCATTATCTGGGTTATAATTAAGCTCTTCTATTTTCATGAAGAAGTGTTTTTTTCCTCCCCAACCTCCTTCAGGCCAGTTAACAATCAAGAAAACATCTTTTGGCTCGCAAAGTCTCTTGCTCAAGTTAATAGAATTAACAATTCTTTTTGGAATTCTTGTTTTTAAAGTGCATCCACCCTTTCCTGGTTCTACAGAATTAACATTCAAAAGGAATCTATCACTTTGATTCTTCCAGTCCCAAACAAATCCACAATAATCCTCCAACATAGGTATTTTTATTTCCTCTTCATCTTCATTATCTCCAATAATGTTACCAATAGTTGCCTCCCATAAATTTTCTAAGTGATCAAATACAAAATTAAGAGATTTCCTAATTGCATTAGATATATCTCTTGAGAAATAGAAATATGTTTTTGCATCAGACAAATCCTGAAAACTTTTTTCCTTCTTTGTTATCCTTTTATCAAACAAGCAACCAGATGGATATTCACCCAATCTGTAAATTCTCTCATTATCATTTGGATCATCTGAAAGGGAAAGTTCATAAATACCTTTTCTTATCTTTGTTGCTATGTTGCTTGTTAATCCCACTGTCATTCTTCCGATAGTTATATCATTATCACTTTCAACAAAAGTTGGTAAGCCGCAAACAGCATGTAGCTCGTTGTAGGTGGTTGCCTTTTCCTTGTAAGCTTCCTCCTCTGGGGCTTCTTCAAATTCTCCTAAGGTGTCTTCTACACCAAACTTTTCAGCTTCGTACAAGCTTTTTGGTGTTATCAAATTTCTAGCACAGCCCTCAAAAACACTTTTACTTTCTGGGGGCACATACATTGTATAATTTTTTTCATCCGTTGTGATTTTCAGGAAAAAATCTAAGCCTGGGAAGAAAAATTTGCTTGATTCACTTTCAAAAATTGATTTTGAGGTTTCTAAAGTGTTCCAACTATCCAAGAAAGTTTGGTTAAAGATTGTTGGTTTAACTGTTGCTTTCTCCCAAGTTGATAAAATATATGCTAAATCACAAGCAGTGGTTCTCTCAGGGGTTTGAGTTTCCTTAGGAATTGTTTGGAATTCCATCCAGTACATAGTAATGAGTCCCATTCCTGTCATGAAGATTGCTAGAGCTATTACATATCCTACTATATTAGCAGGCAAACTCATCAATCCTTTCATTTTAAGATCCCTCTAACCAAAAGATAATAGTCCAAACTAAAAATTTTTATGTCTCCTACTGGTTTTATCCTCATAATTATATTATTAAATTATCATAATAATACTTAATTGTTAGAACATAGAAAATATCAAAACCTCAACAAGGCCCATTACATATTCTTATTTCATCACTCGCAACTTTTTCAAAACAAAGATAAACTGGTTCTTCTCTAGTACCACAAGTAGTAGTATATCCCTCCTCTGTAAGTTGTTCCCATCTATTAGAGCTTTCATTATATTTGTAAAATTTTAGATTTCCTACTAATGAAGTAGATACATAAGGTCCTTCTTTATAATAATCATTTTCAGGTCCCCATATCTCTATATATCCTTTGTGCAAGGTCAACTTTTGACATTTCATTAAGGAAGTACATGCCTGATTTTCCACAGGAGCATGCTGCATTGAAAACAAGATGTTTTTTACTTGGGTTAATGACATAATTTTAAGTTCACTCATTCTTGACTGAGCCAATTTCATACCTTGGACCTGCCAAGCTCCAACAAGCATTACACCTAATATTATTGAAAAGAGCAAGAACAAATAATGGATTTCTACACCTCCTTTTCTTTTATTAGAATACATAAATAAATATATTTACTTATTTATTTTCTCTATTATTGTAGCTCCGCAAGCATTTTTGATTAAATCCTGTTGTTCATATTCATCTTTCTCATCAAAATAGGAATTTTTTCTTGCCCATTCCTTTCTTAATTCCTCAATCTCTTCAGGTGCACAATCAAACTTCAAATAGTTCATAGCATTCAAGTCTGCTTCTGATACAGTTAACTTAGTCCAAGGTGATTGGGGAGCCTTTTCCAAATCCGCTGTGCATTCTCTATACCACAAGGAGCACTTTCTTTCAAGTTGGTCTATTGGTAAAACATAGGAAACCTCATCTAAGAAGTTTTCAACCTTATTAAATACCTTTTGTCCTGTTGCCTCCACTAAGAATTTATCCCAGTTTACTGGACTTGAAAATCTATCTATAACCCCCTGCGATTTTATTAGATGAGACCATACTAGTAATCCACTTGTGATTAAAGTAAGAACAATTACAAAAGAGATTAAAAGGTCGAAAATTACAACTGCTCCTTTCATATTTAAAGAATCATACTACATCACAATACATCTCTGCTCCTATACTTTTACAATAATCTATGCAACCGACTATACTTTGACATTTCTCATAAAGTTTTTGTGGTATTGGTTCTTCGCAATTCCACATCTGGCATTTTACTACAAGTTCTGTCTTCTCAGTCATATTCTCCTTACTTTTACTAAATTCAGAACCTACAGATCCAACAATTATTATAGCAATAAGTAAGATTATAGAATAAAACAGGGCATTTCTTGACAATTGCATAATTAATGATTATTAAAATAAATAAAATGGGGATAAAACAGAAATGAGTGCAGCCAAAACAGGTTTGAATCCCTCTGTAAACCAAAGATAAAGCAAAGAAAAGACTGAAGCAAGTATGATTATCATAAAAAGGAATAATGTAAGTTTGTTTAATACAAGTCCCATATTAGATATTATCCTTTATGATACTTAAAGCTGTATTGAGCCCTATTGTCTTGTTTAAATATCCTGAAGGTGTTTCTATTTTTGTCCAACCTTCTGATGAATGAGGATATCTCCAACCTGCACCTTCCCAATTAACTATGTAAACCAGGTTTGAATAAACATTATGATACAAGTCCCTGAAAATATAAGGGTCTTCTGTTGGGACCACATTTTTTCTCAAATCCTCATATTTATAATAACCTACATCAAATTCTTCTCCTCTTATAATTGCATCACTAATAATTTTGGTTACATCTGAAGGACTGCTAAATAAACTTGCATTTCCACCTGTTGGCTCAGAAATATTATAAAATAAATCTTTAAGGTCATCGTCTATTTCTCCACTCCATTTTGTACCCCATAAACCAAAAATTGTTACATTATTCTCTTTTGCTACCTGAACCGCTGCATCAACAGAATCTTTATCATTGTCATTAATAGAATCTCCTTTATAAGGTCCTTCATCGCCAACAACAAACAAAATTTTTGATAAAATGTCTTCTCTCCAGGGATGATTTTTTACAGCCCATTCTGCTCCTGGACCCCAACTTTCTGAATTACTAAGAATTTCATCATCTGCACAATAATAGTTTTTATTTACACAACTTCCAGTATCTAAACCATAAGTTGTTACATTAAGTTTATAATCTTCTTCTTCAACATCAGAAATTATATCATCTATAATATCACATAAAGTATCCCACTCATCATCCATACTCCCACTTGTATCAGTAACAAAAACCAAATCCACAGTTTTTTGGGAAGTTATAAACTCTGGCTTGTTATACTGTCTCGCAGCCCATTCACAACCCTTCTGACAGTTTCTCATTTTTGTTACATCATCGAGGAAAGCATCTCTAGAAGCACAAAAGGTCCTGCACAAGACAAAAGGATCATTTCTTTCTACCCTTGAGATTGTGGAGCAGTCACACCTTTCTTCACAGATAGAAGTAGAAGAACTATCCTCTATTTCATTACATTTATTATTTTCACAATTATGTTTCGCGCAAATTTCCTCGCAACAATCAAAATAGCACTCATAATTATCAATATTGTAGCAGCTTGCTCCATGGAACTCTCCCTGAACTGTTAAGTTTACTACTGCATTAGCTAATCCTCTGTTATTTATATTCAAATCACCTATCTTGAAAATTGTGTAATTCATAGGTCCTATCTCAAAAACTGAGTTTTGGAATTCTTGAAATTTATTGCAACCTTCTTTTTCCACCTTTGAATCTAAATCAGAACAAAGTGGTTCTTCCAAGTATATCTCACAATCATCATCATCTTTCACTCCATCACCATCGCAGTCCCTGCCTATACCACATCCTTCTTTTTGACCAGTCTTGGAGTAACAATCCCTATATTCATATCTATTATTTCCCCAAATACAACCTGAATTACAATCTGCCATATCACTTAAAGTAGCATGATAAGTGAGTTTACAATAATTTTTACACATATTTACAGCAGATTCATTATAACATCTTTTGTCAGTATGACAACTACAGTGTTCTTCACACATCTCATCATCATAACAATCATAATAACAACCAAAATTCGTAGTAGGGTCTGAAGAATCCCCATAGAAACAGCTGGTGCAAAATCTGTCTGGATCTGTGTATTCTGAAATCCTTGTATTCCCCTTATACAAGGCCCCCTTCGCTCCAACCAATCTTTTCTTTCCGGTTAATTTTATTCCTCCATAAAGAGATAGACTTATTGGAGCTCCTGTTTTAGCTACAATAACAGAGGGGACTTCAGCAATGTTTGAGAAAGGGCTCTTACTTTTATGGGTGCAATTTTGATATTGATTTCCTTGTACGAAATTGATACTTCTCCTACTGCTCAATCCATTTGTCAAATTCTCTTTCAAACACAAACAATAAGGTTGTTCACAATCATAACAATAGCCATTAAGTTTGATTCCGTTCTTCAACTTATCACCTATTAAACTCCAATTTACAGTGTTATCATCACCCAGATTGAAACAATGGTTCCAAAGAATTTTGTTTGAATTCTTTATATCATCTTTTAATGTATTAAATTCTCCTTCAGAAATATCAGGAGGAATAAAGCAGCCCATAGGGACCCTGTCTGAAACAATTATATCCATTCTCTCCCTTGTGAGATCCGAGATTAAATTCATGCATTTGACTTCCTGATAAACATCTGAATACAAGGAAAATCCCACTAACAAAGTTATTGACATCGAGATTACTCCAAACAACAAGCCCCAAGTCGCTCTGTTCATGTGAAACCAATACTAGAAATAGCATTTAGTGTTAAGGAAGAAAACAAAGAATAAATCATGCCTAATATAGGTTCAATTTTAAATGATTCAACATATATGAGTAAAACTGCAACAACAATTGCGCCAATAATTCCTAAAATCATAACAGAAATGCCTTTCATAATTAACTGAACTTAAAATAAACATCCTCCCCTCCTGCGGTAAAAGGATCAAATAAAGTAATCTCTCCTCCATCCGTTAAGGTTTCTCGTGATTTTTTAATTACATATTGGGATAAAACTGATGCAGCTTCAAAATGATCAGTATCAGGTATCTTTATATCAGCTGTATGACCCCACCAATAAGGTACTGTAACACTTAGTTGTTCCCCTAATCTTCCTCCAGAAAAAGCTTTCTGTAAATAAGTTATACTTGGGAATGAAGGTAGTCCAAGTTGTTCTTTCTCCGAGTTATGAACCAATTTACAAAAACCGTAAGGATTATACAGGAAATACTCATCACCATTATCCTTGCAATACCAAGTTGAATTCTCTTTCTTATGTCTATATTTTAATCTTATATAACTGTCTGAGTTTTTACATTCAGTCCAATTTATTTTTCTTTCACTAATTCCTTTTTTATTTCTCAACAAGTTAAATTTTTTTGCAGGTACTATAGATCTACAAGGATATATATTCATGGGATCTTCGTATCTTGAAAAAACTTCTTCGTAATTATTAAAGATATAATCAGTATCATTCAGTTTATCTGCATAATAGACAACTCTAAATGAAATTGGTTGTATAGGCATTGTTGTTGTGGTATTATAATTGGCTCCACTTAAGTTTACCTTTATTTCAGGAGGTTCTACAATCACAGAAGATTCACAACATTTATCCACAGTAAATTCTTCAAAGGAACAAGAATATTCTTTAGTCCTTATATTTGAACAGTTTCCATTAGTTTCAAGCTCTTTCAAAGTATCATCTCCTATCTTTATGTTTTTCTTCCACTCATTCTCATCAGCCCCTAAACTATAACCTTTAGAATCGTAATAACCTTTTAGTTTTTCTAAATCAAATTTCAAAGTAATATTTATCTTTCCATAATTCTCATCATTTTTAAAATAATACAAATTATTAGTTGAATCCCTTTCCACAAGACTGCTATCTAAAGGAACCCCAAAATTATCGGTCACCAAAGGATAAAAAGCTAAATGTGGTTGGGTTGATTTAGGTGTTTTAAAACCAAACAAAACACCATTGAGAGGAAGTAGAGATCCAAACTCAGAAGGATGAAATAATACATTGATTAATGCTCTATAAGTCCTATTATTAGGCTTCGGACATTCAGAACAACGGGGACCATTACAACCTATACAATACTTATTATAAATAGTATTTCTTGATAAAATAAATTCCTTCACATCATTATGATTATAAATATTTTTGTAATCAACTTCATTTCCTTCCAATTCCAATTCCTCACCAAACCACAGAACAGGGGGAAAAACGAATGTTTTTGTGTCTGCTGATTCCAATTCTATCCACACCCCATCAGGTAAACCTAAATATCCAGTAGTGGTAGGATTAATAGTCTGATGAATTATTCCAAAAGCAACTACTAACGAAACTACTAACAATAAAACAGTCAGCAAAAGATTAGTTGATATTCCTCTCATGCTGGTGCTGTACTTGGAAATGTATTCATCATGGTAGCAAAGATTGCGACTATAATTGCAATAACCACAACAATTATTATAATATTAAATATCATGCTTGTTATCCCTCTCATAATCATGCAGTCAGACCTACTGGCTCAAAAATAAGGTTTTGCATTACTAAAATAAAAACTGCTATAAATACTAATGTAAGAAGCGCACCTATTATTATCATCATAAAATTACTACCTTTTAACATAATTATATAAAATCTGGTATAACGTCTATTACTCCTTCACCAAATTCACCTGTCCACATTGCAAGACCTATAAACAACACAACTACTATGAAAAAGACTATTATCCAAAAAATTAAACTGGTAGGTAACTCTGCACCCTTCATAATTTAATATATATAATTAATATCTAATTTTTATTCTTTTGGGTGGAACCCTTTCTGAAGGTTGCAATGAGCCCGAGGGGATTCGAACCCCCGACCTTCTGGTTGCTCCTTTTAACCAGATTTTATTTGGAAGCTTTCTTTTTTGGATAAAATCCCTTTCTAAAAAGGTTATAAGAGCCAGACGCTCTAACCAGACTGAGCTACGGGCCCATAAAAAACAAGATTTATTTAACTATCTAATATTTTTAATTATTTATTATCATTTTATGCCCTGGTAGTCTAGTGGCCAAATCCTTCTTTCTTTAGAAAAGAAAGGAATTTTTGATAGGAAGAAAGGAAAGCTAAACTCCTATTTTGGATGGAACCTTCCTCATAAACCAAAGGTTTATGGATCCCGAAAAACAAAGTTTTTCGAGGTTTTGAAAAGGTTCCAGGGTTATGGATACCGGCCTGTCAAGCCGGAGACCCGGGTTCAAAGGGAACTTTTAGAAAAAGTTCCAGCAAAAAAAGAAGGGAACTTTTAGAAAAAGTTCCAGTGGGACTTTTAGAGGAAGTTCCAGCAAAACAAGCTTTTAAAAAAGGCTTGAGCAAAAAGAGAATCCCGGCCAGGGCGTGTTTAAAACTTGTTCCTCATAATACATTTATCAACTTGCTTCTTTGTCACTTTCTTCAATCTATCTTGGAAATTCTGGGTGAACTCAACCAAATTGTCAGCAAGCATTTGTTTTACCTCACCACTCAAAAGTTTTCCAGAGCGATAATCATCAAACAATTTCTTTGATTCCTTTTTATCAAGGAAAAACTTGGAAAGGTATTGGCAAGACATATCAATTTCAGGGTTTCCTCCTTTCTTTCTTTGTTCTTCAATTGTTGGTTGTCCCCCTGAATAAGCATTCTTAGCTTTTTTGGTTAATTCCTTTTTGCTTTCCTCCAGGAAAACCGCATTATTATGAGATTTAGACATCTTCTTTCCATTCAAACCAGGCATAAAAGATATATGCAAAGCAGCAGGTTTGTTGTATTTAGCTCTCAAAGCTATGTCCCTGCAAATTCTAAAGTGAGCATCCTCATCAGGTCCAATTGGAACAAGAACATTCTTTATTCCAAATTTCTCCTGAGGTAAAAGAATATGAGCTGATTGAACAGCTGGATAAAAATAGAGTCCTGAGTTATCTTCATTCTTGTAACCATAAGTTGATTTCACCTCTGACAAGGTAATTCTCCTAGATAATTTTATTGCAAGATTGTAAATGTTTGTGTAAATCTGGTCAATAATAAAGTAAGTTCTCCTTGGGTCAAATCCATAGGCAAGAAGTTCCTTTGCTAACTGCTTTGAGTTTTCTAGAGCTTCTTTCTGGTCCTTAATTTTTCCTGAAACATAACTCTCATCATCAGATATAGGGATAAAAACAGGAATCTTGTACTTTTTCTGGAAATATAAATTCGTATCAAAAACTGGCTTGTGACCTAAATGAATTGTCCCCGAAGCATTAAAACCTGAAACAATCGCGCATTTTTCCTCTTTCTTCAAGGCCTTGTAAAACTTATCAAAATCCCTATGAGAATAAATCAGTTTCTTCTTAAAAGTGTAAAAATCAGGAATCTCCTTTAATTTTGAAATAGGTTTTGCCCCAAAAGTTGAAACAAGCTTCTTGTTGTCAACTATCAAATCTTCCATAAACTATTTTAGTAGTTTTTAGTTTAGATACAAATGGGCTCTATCTGCTTGCTCTTTGCTTTCTCCCTGTTCTTAACATTTCCAAACTTATTCTATTAACCTTGGAAACCTTATATTTCACACCAGGCAAACTACCATAAGCTTTCTTTTGGGAACCACCAATACCTTCTATCATAACCTCATCATGTTCTTGGATTTGCTCTATTGCTTTGTCCAAAGGTGCATGAGCAGTTAATTCCTTCCCATTTTTAATTAATTTTACACGAACACACTTAATCATACCAGAGTGTGGCTGCTTTTGCTCAACCTGCCTCTTGCTAAGAACTAATCCTTTTGCCTGAGGAGCCCCTTCTAAAGGGTCACTCATCTTTCCCATTTTTTCCCTAATCCTATCTCTATACTTTTTTTTCTTCCATCTTGATTTTCTTTTTTCCTCTTTGAATTTTCTTGCATTAAATCGTCCCATATTTACCAGCGGAACAACACCTTGTCCACATTATATATTCTTTCCAAAAAGTTTTTAATAGCATGATGATCCCTTTTCACCTTTTTAGTATCTTGCCTGTTTATAAATAACTTCAAAGTATCCTCAGTATCCTTAACTTTTACCTTATCTGAAATCACCTCATTTATAAATTCCTCCTTTGTAGCACAATAAGGGAAAACCACCACATTTTTTCCCACATGTTTTCTCAAAAGCTTGATTTTTTCACCTTTATTAGCAAAAAGAGTTTTCATATTTTTCTTGTCCACAACAAAATAAATCTGGTCATTGATTACACAATCCACTGAAACTGTATCTGTAACTAGCTCAAACAAAGACATATAATGCAATGTTACCTTATCATACGTTCTCATTTTTCATCACTCCCACAACTGCCACTGGAAAACTTTTTCCAAGGTACTTACCTAACTCTGATGAATTCATATTTAATCTTTCCACTTTAGTTTTCTTAAATTCCTGAGAATTTATACTTTCAGGAAAAGTGTTAGACAGATAAATCTTCTCTAATTTGTTGGACTTAGCTAGTTTTAGGGTCTGTTTTGTACCGAGAATTAACTTTTTCTCTCCAGATTCCTTCTTTAGCTCATTTAAAACGTTCTTCTTTTTCACAGCTTCCATCTTAATTTCACTGTTCCTGTACCAGCATGGCTTATTCTCCCTATCATTAAATTTGCCATCAAAGTGTTTAAAGTGTCTTTCCTGTTCAAAACTGCTGAATTGAAAAGGATTTTTATTGTTTCCTCAAAATTCATCCTTGCCAAAGGACTTCTTTTCTTTCTCATCATTCCATACCTGCTAATTGCCTCAAGTTCTCCATTAACAGCCATTGCATCAGTAACTAATCCTAAATATCTTGTATCCACATCAACACCCTGCTCATCCAAGGTTCCCTTTATTTCGCTTTCCAAGGCCTCTCTAGCAGCTTCTATTCCTAAAACAGAAGCTATTTCCTCAACACTAGTAGTGATTGTTCTTGTAGTATCAATACCCTCAATGGAAATAATTTTCTTGAAATTTCCTCCTCTTGCCTGTATAACCCATTCCTCATCTCTATTCAAAATCACTGTTTCTCTAACTCCCTTAACACCTTTTATGTGCAAGTTTAACAATTTTTCCTTAAGAATTCTAAATTCAGAATAGATTTTTACACTATCAAAATAAAGTTTGTTACCTTCCCTACTACTAGGATATTTCTTAACATATTTCTTAACAATTTCAAGTATCTTATCATAATCCAAGTCCAATTTGTCTAGATCTTTCTTAGAAAGTTCAACCTCTACTTGAATATTGGAAACATCATAATCAATTTTCTTAATCACATTTCCCAAATCAGATTCGGAAATCTCTAAAGCTATCTTTTCCGCAAACTCCTTAGAATTTTCCTGCAAGTAAATTGTTGAAACCCCTTCTATGTTTTTTCTCAAATCAAATAACTCAATCAACCTGGGTAAACCTAAAGTCATCTGTATTCCAGCGGACCCAGCAATATGGAACGTACGCATGGTCATTTGGGTAGCAGGTTCTGAAATTGATTGTGTAGTTACAATTCCTAAAGCTTCTCCAGTCTCAAACCCACTTTTATCTACTAAATTTTTAAGTTTCTTTTTCAATTCCTTTTTCTTCTCACTGCTCAACTTGTGTTTTTTTGAATATTCTTCTAATTCTTCATATATCTTCTCTGTCATAATACATCCTCTATTGAAATTCTACCCCTATTCACTTTGTAAGGGTCCAAATTATTTTCCATTGGTGTAAATTGTACTATCTGTCCCCCTTCATTTCTTAAAGTTCCACCTTTCTTAACTATTAAATCGTGAAGGCTGTTCGCCAATCTTCTTTCCAAATAACCAGATTGTTTTGTCTTCAAGGCTGTGTCTGAAAGACCTTCTCTCCCATGCATCGCATCAAAGAAGAACTCTGTTGGGCTTATTCCTTTTCTATAACCATTCTTCACAAAACCGTAAGCTTCTGGGGTAATCTCATTCTCTTTGAAATGTGGTAAGGTTCTCTTGTAATATCCCCTTGTAATCTTCTCACCTTTCAATTTTTCCTGTCCTACACAACCAATTATCTGTGAAACAGAAATTAAGCTGCCTCTAGCACCTGTTTCTGCAGCAATTCTAGCACTGGACTCTTTGGACAAATTCTCCTTTATAACTTTCTCTACATCCTTGATCACTTGTTCCAATTCTATCTGTTTTTCTTCTGTGGGATTCTTCTTATAAGCATTAATTTTTGAAGTAATCATCCTGTTTATCTGTTTTACAACTTTTTCAGGTATATCATAGTCTCTCAAGGAAATTGTGTAAGAATCAGTAGACATAAACATTAAACAAAGCTTAACTGTGTTTTCTACAAACCTAGCAGCTTCATCTCCTCCATAAAGCAATTCTATTTTGTTTAATAATTCACCTTTCTCATCACCAACAAGCTTCTCATCAACAAATCCTTTCTTTAAAACACCATCCTCTATCAATACTTCCTTTCCAGTAGCTGTTTTTCCTTTAAAGTTCATCTTAGGGATTAACATGGAGAAAATCTCCTTTCCAGTATAATTTTCCTTGTTCAAATCAACATCCAAGTCAGTATGTATGAGCAAATTTGCAACTTCCTTTTTAGTGAATTTAGTATCTGACCTCGTGAGGAAATAAGTACCTATGATATGATCCTGTTTCAAACCAATTATTGGAAGACCATAACGAGGTGTTCTGATATGGTTGTTAACATTCATCAAGTGTTTTGTTTCTGCTCTAGCTTCTTCAGTTTGTGGAACATGCAGGTTCATTTCATCACCATCAAAATCCGCATTATAAGGAGTTGTAACAGAAAGATGCAACTTAAATGTTCTGTCATCAAAAATTCTTGCTCTATGACCCAACATGCTCATCCTATGTAAAGAAGGTTGCCTATTAAAAATCACCCAGTCCCCATCTTTCAAGTGTCTTTCAACTGTATAATTAGGGATTATTTCCTGTGATATCATCTCCTTTGTTTCTTCAGTTATCTTTTTTCTCAAGCCATCAACTCTAATCACATAATTGGCTCCAGGGTATTCTCCTGCATTTAATATAGTTTTTTGCATTTCTTCTAGGTTATCCTCTGTAACTTTTTCAGGGATTGTTAATGTTTTTGCGATTATTTTTGGTATACCAACTTCATTAATTGAAATGAAATTATCAGGTGAAATAACACTCCTTGCTGAAAAATTAACTCTCTTCCCCGTTAGATTATAACGGAATCTTCCTCCTTTTCCCACAATCCTTTGAGCTAAGGTTTTTAGAGGTCTACCTGACCTGTGTCTTGCAGGAGGTATATTAGATAAGTCATTTTTAATGAAAGTTGCAATATGATACTGAAGTAATTCTATAATATCACAAATCAAAAAATCTGGAGCTCCAATCTCCAAGATTCTTTTCAAACGTTCATTTATACGAACAATGTCAACAATCTTGTGTGTTAAATCATCCTCACTCCTTTCACCAGTCTCAAGAATAATTGAGGGTCTCATAGTCATTGGAGGAACTGGTAAAATAGTAAGAACTGCCCACTCAGGTCTCCCTCCTCTAAATTTCATTTTCTTTAAATCCTCATCAGGAATTTTCTCCATCCATTCCCTTACTTCCTCAGCAGTAAGTTCTTCCCCTCCTTCCACAAAAGTTGTTGGCTTAACAAACTTAATTTTCTTTTTCTTAGCTCCACAATAAGGACACTTAACAACATTTTTCTTTGCAGCTTCTTTAGCACTTTTGGCCTCAGGAACCAAAATTTTACCGCAACTTTTACAAGTAGCTTGCATTAACAAATAGAGCTTCGGTGCTAAAATTGGGTGCATAGTGGGCTTAACTAATTCTATCCTTCCAAAATGACCCATACAATCCCCTACTCTTTGACCACAAGTCCTACAGGTTATTCCTGGGTCAACAATACCCATCCTAGGGTCAACAACACCATGCTCAACAGCATAACCATCAGCATCATATAATTCTGCTCTTGTAATCTTCACCCCACTCAATTTTTTTATGTAACTTGGAGATAATAAAGAGAATTCGAGACTATCTACTACAGCCATATAATATTATACTTTAAAATCATAAATACTTTTTATTTATTGGTTTTTTAGAGGAATTTTGAGATATTTTTGAATATTATAAATTTATAAATTTAATATAATATGAGAGAGAATAATTCAAGGTTCCTTAAGTTAGAGTGTGAATGCGGGAACAACCAGATAGTTTTTAACAGAGCTTCAACTTTAGTAAGATGTAATGAGTGCAACAAAATATTAGCTAAACCAATCAGTGGTAAGGCAAAAGTTCAAGCAAGAGTCATTGAAGTTTTGAAATAATAAATTTTTTGTGAAAACATTTATTTATATAATTTATGGAAATTATAAAATGAACCAAGAAGAAATCATCAAGAAAATTAAGAAATTTGAATACTGGGATGTTATTTTAACAATCCTAGCAGTGTTTGTATTTTACCAACTTTTGGGAATTGCTCTCGGCACATCTCATCCAATTGATGTTGTGGTTTCTGAATCAATGGAACCTGTACTTAAACCAGGGGATCTAGTAATTTGTGCTAAGGGAAATCCTGAAAAAAGTGATATAATAATCTACTCTGGACCAAAAAAGTATCCTATAATCCACAGGGTTGTGGGAATTAATGATAATTATTGCAGGAAGGAGATAAAAGAAGGTACTTGTTATCATATAAAAGGGGATAATAATCCTAGTTCAGATCCCCCAGTAAAAGAGAAGCAAATAATGTGTATTAGCCAAGTACATATTCCTTATCTAGGTTACCCAAGGTATTTAATCTACAATTATCTGGGGATATAGAGGTTATTTAAAATTTTTTGTGAGTAATATTTTAATGGAATTCTGTGAAAAATGCGGTGGATTATTGGTTTCTAAAAAAACCAGTAAAGGAACTCAACAGTTCGTTTGCAGAATCTGCGGTAAAAAATATAATAAAGGTAGTGAGATAAAAATTACTGAAAAGGTTAACAGGGAAGGAAATATAAGAGTTGTTGAAAAACAAAAACAAGATTTGCCTACTACAGAAATTAACTGTCCAAAATGCGATAATAATGAAGCATATTGGTGGTTGCAACAGACAAGAAGTGTGGATGAACCTCCAACAAGATTTTACAAGTGCACGAAATGTGGTAACACATGGAGGGAATATTCCTAAAAACGGTTAGTTAATCAACGTAGATTTGAGTCAAAAATTGTAATAGAGATTAGAGAGTCTTTTATTAAAAAAAATACAAAATTACTTTCCAATATATTTTACTAAATCCACTAACCTTGAGGAGTAACCCCACTCATTGTCATACCATCCAAGTACTTTGACTTGTTTCCCAACTACTTTTGTTGATTCAGAATCAAAGATACAGGACGCTGGATTTCCAACAATATCAACACTCACTAAAGGCTCCTCAGTATATTGCAGGATCCCTTTCATTTTCTTTGCATGTTTTTTGAATTCAGATTTAACTTTCTCAGCTGAAACTTCTTTCTTTAAGTCCACAACTAAATCAGTTAAGGATCCATCTGGAATAGGTACTCTAACAGCCATTCCATCCAATTTTCCTTTCATTTCTGGTATAACTTCTCCAATAGCTTTCGCTGCCCCTGTTGTGGTTGGTATCATTGAAACTGCGCAAGCTCTTGCTCTTCTTAAGTCCTTGTGTGGTAAATCTAGAATTCTCTGCGTTGTGGTGTAAGCATGTATAGTAGTCATAAATCCCTGCTCTATACCAAAACTATCATTGAGAACTTTCACCATTGGTGCTAAACAGTTTGTTGTACAACTTGCCATAGAAATTATTGAATCTTCGCTATTACTTTTATCAAAAGAATTTTCATTTACACCAAGAACAATCTGTTTTATATATTGGTCTCCTTTTGGTGGTGCAGAGATAATAACTCTTTTTGCTCCTGCTACTATGTGCTTACCTGCATTTATCCTATCCCTAAACAAACCTGTTGATTCAAGAACAACATCAACTCCCAAATCTTTCCAAGGTAAATTTGCAGGATCTTTTTCAGCAATTACTTTAATCTCTTTCCCATCAATTACAAGGTTATTTCCTTTTGCTTCAATTTTGTTTCCCAAAATCCCATGAACAGAGTCATATTTTAAAAGATGTGCCAATGTTTTTGCATCAGTTAAATCATTTATTGCAACTATCTCATGCTTCTTCTGGAATTGTTTATCCTGTAAAGCAGCCCTGAAAAAGTTTCTTCCTATCCTTCCAAAACCATTTATTGCCACTTTCATTATAATATATATAATAAAATAGTTATTTATGGAAATAACAATAATCCAAATAATAATTGCTACTTTACTTGGGGGTATTATTGGTATTGAAAGAGAAGAGATGAAAAAACCTGCTGGATTGAGAACTCACATGATGGTTGCTATGGGTGCTTGCCTTTTTACTTTAGGCTCAACAACTTTTAGTATTGAGCCTGCAAGAGTTGCTGCTGGTGTTGTAACAGGTATTGGTTTCATTGGTGCTGGTTGTATAATTGCTCATAAGGACAAGGTGGAGGGTGTTTCAACAGCTGCTTCTTTGTGGATTAGTGCAGCAGTTGGTTTGTTAGTTGGTGTTGGAAATTACATTTTACCTACCACAGCTGCTATACTCACTGTGCTTATCTTGCATGTAGGTCCTATAATAAAGAAGTATTTAAGATGAAAAAGATATTTTCAAGTATTCACAAAAGATACAAGGAATCTCGCAAATATGATTTTGGGTCTTTGTTAATCATAGGAGGTTCCAAGGTTTACTCTGGTTCTCCAGCTTTCAATGCTTTGGCTGCTTTGAGGGCTGGAGTGGATATTGTTGAAATAACTGCTCCAAAAAGAAGTGCTGATATAATCGCAACCTTTTCTCCAGATTTAATAACCCATCCACTCTCAGGAGATTATTTTAATTCCAGTCATTTAAATGAACTTAACAAAATCGCGGGAAACAAAACTGCTTGCGTGATTGGTGGTGGTCTTGGCAGGGAAAAAGAAACTTCCAAAGCTGTTCAGATGTTTTTGAAGAAAACAGAATTACCTTGCGTTGTAGATGCAGATGGAATACATGCAATTGTAAAGAAAAAAGATGTTCTAAAAAATAATTTTGTTTTAACACCTCATTCACAGGAATTTTATGTTTTAAGTGGGGAGAAACTTGAGAAAGAAATGGAAAAGAAGAAGAAACAGGTAAAGAAAATTGCGAAGAAATTAGGTGTTGTAATTCTTTTAAAAGGTGGAACTGATATAATTTCTGATGGAAACCAGAGTTATTTAAACAAAACAGGTACACCCTATATGACTAAAGGAGGCACAGGAGATACGCTTGCAGGAATTATTGGTAGCTTGCTTGCCCAAGGAGTTAAACCTCTTGAAGCTGCATGCTTTGGTGCTTATGTAAATGGGAAAGCTGGGGAATTAGCAGCAGAGAAGTTCGAGGAGGGTGTCTTAGCGAGTGATTTAATAAGAGATGTTCCTAAGGCAATTAATCTGTAGTTTACAAAATCTTGGGATTATTATGAGATATTTTATAGCTGTGAATTTGCCCATTGATTTAAAAGAAAAGATTAGAAAGGCCACAAAAAATCTTCAGGATAAAGGTTTAAAGAAAGTTGCCCCTGAAAAGTTACACTTGACATTGAAGTTCTTAAGAGAAGTAAATGAGAATAAAATTGAGGAGGTAAAGGAAAAGTTGAGAGAGATTGAGTTTGAGAGATTTTCAGTTGGATTAAAAGGAACAGGTTGTTTTCCGAACATGAATTTTATCAAGGTTTTCTGGTTAGGTATTGGAGAAGGGAGAGAAAATTTGATTGGTTTGCAAGGAGAGATTGATGAAAAACTATCCAAAATAAATTTCAAGAAAGAGAAAAAGAAGTTTGAGCCACATTTAACTATTGCAAGAGTTAAATTCCTACAAGATAAAGGAAAAATTCTAGAGGAATTAAAAAAGATTCAACTTGAGGAAAATTTTGAAGTTAACAATTTTTATTTGATGGAAAGTATGTTGCAAAAAGGAGGACCAAAGTATAAAAAAATTGATAGCTTTAAGTTAGTATGAAAGAACCAATAAGGCTTGCGAGATTTCAATATAGAAAGTAGAGGATTGTTATTCGGAAGATTTTTCAAAAAGCAAGACAAATTTAAGCCAACTACTAACCTATTGCAGGTTTTTGGGAAACATGCTAGCAAGAATGTTGTTGAAATTGATGAAGGAGAGAAAGAAAAATATATTAGAGGATTTGATTTGGAGAAAGAGATTGAGGAAGGTTATGTGATTCTGAAGTGCAAAAAGGACATTTTGGGTTGCGGTTTGTATAGGGACAAAAGAATAAAAAACCAGATTCCCAAGGCAAAGATAATCCCTCAGTATTGATTTTTTGGAATTTTCTTTTTAAAGGCTTCTTTAGATAAAATTTCTTTTTTCTAAAAAAAGTGGTTCCTATTTAAATAAGTTAAATGTTATATTATGGTAGATATGGAAATGCCTAGCCAAATGGGCTATGACCGAGCGATTATAGTTTTTTCACCTGAAGGAAGAATTTACCAGGTTGAATATGCAGCACAAGCTGTTAAATTAGGTAAGACAAGTGTAGGAATTAGTTTCAAAGATGGTGTTGTGTTGGCAGCTTATTCACCAATGTCTAACTTGCAGATGAAATCAAAGTCAAGTAAGGTTTCCAAGATTGATGGTCATTTGGGGGCTGTAGAATGCGGTTTAACCGCGGATGCACGTGTTTTAATAGACTTCTTAAGAGTTCAAGCACAAATACACAAGTTGACCTACACCCAAGACATGGATGTGTTCCTATTGGCAAAGAAACTAGCAAACAGGATGCAGATTTACACTCAGTATGCTGGAGCAAGACCTTTCGGAGCTTCAATATTGTTAGGTGGTATGAATGAGGAATCAATACTATATGTAATTAATCCTTCCGGAACATTGAATAGGTGGAAAGCAAAAGCAGTTGGAAGAGGTGATAAAGAAGCTACACAATATTTGGAAAAGAATTACAAAGAGAACTTAACAGAAGAAGAAGCAAAGAAACTCGCTTTAGATACCATAGAACACGGTGAAAAGAAAATAGGCAAGTTTGACAAAAAAGCAGTGGAATTGGATGTTGTTAAAAAATAATTTTTTATTCTAATCTATTTTTTAAGGAAGTTATGTAGATTTCCGCCATTCTGAATTTTCCTCCCTTAAGTTTGTTCTTTGCAAGTTTTAGTTCTATTTCCATGTCAAAAACATCTTCTCCCTTTTTCTTTTTCTCTTTCATTTTGTCTTCTATATTTTCCAATTCTTCTGAATATTTCTTGTAAAGTTCCAATTCTTTCTGTGGTATCTTGTGTGGGCTATGCAAAAGAGGTCTGAACTTAATCCAGTAAGGTTTTCCATTGTTGTATTTAGGGTTTTGTATCATTCCTGCACCCACTTCCTCTCTGGTGATTCTCATAGCATATTCCTCTCCATATTTTTCCCTTGTCCTATCAATATCCCTTATTGCCTTGGTATTCATCTGTATCTCAGTTAAAACATTACCTTTCAATGCTTCCTTAAAGTCACTCAATACTTGGGATATCATTATTATACCAAGACCCCACTTTCTGAATTCTCTTGCTGCTTTTTCCAAATAAACATAGCCTCCTTTTCCTCCATATCTTTCCAGTAAGCGGTGTACTTCATCAAAGATTACTAAGACTTGTAGTTCCCCACTTTCTTCCCAACCTTGTTTAAAGATTGTATCAATAAAATTCCTGACTACAGTATCATATTCAGCAGGTTTTAATTTATCCAAGGCAAAGACTGTTATTTCCCCTGGGTTTAAGTATTTTCTTAAATCTACTTTTTTCTCGGGGTCCTCAAAATCATAAATCATTCCTGGAAAGCTTCTCACATCAGTGTCCTTTAAACCAAAATCCTTGTAGCTAGAAAGCATTGAATCGTCTCTGTTAGGTCTCACAAATCCTGTCCACTGACCTGTTGGATCAAAAACTACAACAGGTATTTTTTTCTTTAAAGCTTTCTCAGCCATAACCATTGCTGAAACAGTTTTTCCAGAACCAGTAGAACCTGCAGTAAGCACGTGTGTCATCAAATCATTTCTATTAAGATAAGCATCTTTTTTGTCCACAGGTATTTTTCCTACATACAAATCCTCTTGAGGCAAGCTTTTGTAATTTGTTGGTGTTAAGTATCTAAGTTTTCTAAGCATTCTTTTCTGATAAAATTTGATACCTGCAAATATGGAAGCCAGGGTTATTGCTGCAACTATTAATAACACAAAAATAAAGTCCATATTATTATTTAACCAAGAAACTATTTGTGATTAAGAGTGAAAAGGTTTTGTTCTCTTCTTGACTGATTTCTGTTAAACTCAAATCTGCTGAAACCTCTGTGGAGGATCCCTCAACACCGCAGTCAGCTGGACAACTTTCCCAACTTTCATTTATTTCGCAAATTCCATTTCCGCATCCTTCTTGGATTGTTTCATTATTGTTAGTTTCATTTAATCCAGGAACAAATAAGATAAGAGATGATAGCGAAAAGATTTTCAATTCAGGCCTGTTTTATTTTTTCTATGAGGAAGAGCCAAGAAGAGTGATCTAGCTTTTATGTTGACTGCCTTGTGGAAAAAATTTTTAGGGAGGAGTATGGAATTGAAAGCAACTTTGAGGAAAAAAGCAAAGAACTTTTTGGGAAATGGAAAGGTCTGGCTGAAGCCTATCTACAAAGATTTTTTGAGGTTAAATAATTTATCCTATTATAAAAGCTCAAAAAAAACCTCTAAAAAGCGTAAAACCCTAAAACCTTTTTATATTTAAATAAAATTATATATTTATGAAATATAAGGCACAAAAAGGTCAGGTATCTCTCGAATACTTAATGACATATGGTATAGCAATATCAATTGTAGTAATCGCAGTAGCAGCATTATATTCAATGGGAGTATTTAGTCCAAGTAGTTCAACAAGCACTCCACCTTGTGAACCTTGCTTCAATGATTTTGCATATAATGAACATACCTATGATGGAACTTTTTTAAAGTTAGAAATTAAAAATGATCCAAGTGGGATAAAGGAATTAAGTTGTACAGCATCTAGTGATTCAGCATCTGCTAATTGTAGTGTTAGTTCTGAAACAGTAGCTCCAAACGACGTAGTTACTGTTAATATACCAGAAGATGGAACAGCAGATGTAAAGGCAACAATAAGTTTCAGAAAGGAAGGGAGTGAGTTAACTATAAATAGAACAGAAACTATATCTGGAAGCTACTTCTCCTAATAATTTTCTTTTATTTTTGTATTTGTTTTTCAAATTCTTCTAATGATTTTTTATTCAAAATAATTGTCAAAAGTGGTGTCATCTATCCTAAAGGAGTAAAATTCTGAGCTCACAGTATTCTCATTTATTCCAATCTCATATCCTGTGGTCTGATTTGCATAGAGATAATCTATGTTGGAGGCATCTTCATCCACTGAAATACCCAAACCCAAAAGCAAGTTTTTGTTCACGAAGCTCTCAATTCCAACATCTTCTGAACCACAATAAGAGCAGTAGTTATTTCCTTCCAATCTATCAAAGAAGCTTGGTCCAGTGCTTGAACTGTGATAATAACCATTCTTCACAAAGTCAATGAAGTTTGATACATTCCAAGCTTTCTCTTTTTCTCCGGAAAACAAAATCTTAGTTCCGGTGTAGTTTGATAGCAAGTGTTCAACATCTGAGGAATTTCTCAAGTAAGTTGTGTTAATTAGAATTTCATTTCCTATCCGGAAGATCACTCCACAAAAATTATTTGTTGTGTCCTCTCTTCCTGAGATATTGTTTTTCAAGAGTATCTTATCTGATTTGTTGGAAGCATCTATGTTTGTTGTCAAATTTCTATAACACCATCCATTGTCACCTACTCCAGTCAAGAGTAATTCAGTGAAATTCGTGTAATCAGGTCTATCAATTATTTTTGAGTTTCCACCTTTTGAAATATTTTCCAAGTAAAAAATGTCCTCAAAATTCACTATTGAAGTTCTCTCTGAAACATTCCATTCCTTTGAAAGAAAAGCAACATCTTCTTTTGAGATGTTTGCGTGAATTGTTGTCTTGAATTGTATGTGGAAGGAATCATTCAGGGAAAGAGAAGTATTTTTCAATTTAATGGAAACATTGTAATCTTTGCTCACAAAATAAAAATCTTCCAAATCACTAACCCACTTAGTTAAAGTATTGTTTCCCATCGTCTCCACAGAACTTCCATTCAATGTCCCATTAATCATTAATTCTTTTAAATCCTCTTCAGCATCATCCAAATAATTGGAAGTGTTAAAGATATGGTTTGTGGAGGAAATAACTGCTCTCCTAATTGAGGAATCAATTATTACACGGAGACTCCTGTCAACACTTGTGTAAGTTCTCTTTAAATCTCTTATCTCCTGTCTCTCAGCTATTTGCCCTCTCTCAGAAGAAACCACTTCTTTCTGGATGGTTAAAACAGAGAAAAGGACTGTTACAAGTAAAATTAGAATCCATCCAAGCAAAACACCCTTTTTCATCTTAACCCCTTATAGATTAAAGCCAGACCAAGAATTATGAAAAGCAATACTATTGGAATTATGTAATCTCCCCAATTAAATCCCCTATAAGGTTCAATTTTAATGATTGACTGGTTCTCTGTCAAATTTTTCAGCTCATCTACATTCACTTCTTTTTGTTCCTTGCCTTCATCAGTAGTGATTTCAACCTTCACTTTATCATCTTCTATTTCTAAATTATAATCTCCTGCAAACTTAGATTTGTTTTCTGCTTTTATAAATTCTTCCAAAACATCTGCAATTTTTTTACTCCTTTTTTCCTTAAATTCTTTAACCTTAATATTGAACACACCATCAATAGTTTTGTAAGGAACTTCTTTAGAATTAGCTAAAAGCTTTTCTACTTCAAAAGTTAAAGAACTTGTTTCCCCCTCATCACCTATTGCTCTAAAAATAACACTCGCCAATAAAAAATCCCCTGTAAAACTCTTATTTGAATTGAGAGTTATTTTTATCTTATCTGTAAATTTATCTATTCTTATATAACTAAAATTAAAATCTCCATTTAAAATGGTTTCTGGCTCAATTATATTTTTGTCATACTTAACAAAGATAGTTGCATTTGATAAATTGACAACATTCGATATAAAAATTGGCACTTCTTTTGTTTCATTTTTTTCTGCTGAAAAAAGAGTTGTAAGCACCTTCGTTTTGTCTGCAGTAAGAACTTCTAAGTTTTCACTCAAATCTTTTTCAAAAGAAATTATTGCAACATTTAAAGAATGGATTGGGGTTAAAAAGAAAAAAAGTAAAAAAATAAGTAAGATAACTTTACCTGCTCCCATAATTATTCCTTCCATACTACAACTTTAATCAGACTTGGACTATAAATTCCCTGAATACCTCTTATAGGTTCTGTTGGCTTGGTGATGTTCCAACTAGATGTGTTAATTCCAGTCAAATCATAAATCCTATCTATTAACCTTTGAACAGCATCATCTTTTGCTCTTTCTGATGTGTTGAAAGTGTCTCCATAACCTACATAACCAGGTATTTTTAATTTGTAAACCAGTTTGCTATCATTTGATCCTAAAGTTTGATTTCCCTCTTCTAATCCAACTTTAAGGGTTATGTTGTTAGTTCCATTTGCAATTTGTTGTTTAGGTAAATGAATAGTAAATGGATCTCCAAGTTTGCTATATTCTCCAAATTCAGAAAGATTGTAAGCTGTATGATTTCCTTGAGAGTTGTTTATTGTAACCAAGCTGCTCCAATAATCTCCTGAATAAGAGGTTAATTTTGCTTCAATGAGTTCAGTATTGTTTGGTTTATCTAAAGTAACATTTCCTGGTGAAGTAAAATTTTCTTCAAGAGTTAAGGAAAATTCCCCAAAACCAAAATCAATTTCTGTTTCATTATAATTAAATTCTAGGTAAGAATCATTATACAAAATATTCCCTCCTATGCTAACATCCCCCTCAACTCTAACTTTCTGGGTTGTATAACTTATTGAAACAATGGACTGGGCAATATTTCTGTAAATCTCCTGTAATTCAGAAGCATTCTGGCTACTATAATAATCCCCTCCTCCACAATTTGCTATTGCATTTAAAGTTTTATTCCCCATCTGGCAGTTTGCTATTGGGCCAAAACCTACTGAATGAACTGTTGTATTTAAATCATTGTGTAATCTGCAACTTGAGAAATTTGCATTCTGCATTTCACAAGAGCAGGAGCAGCTATCCTGGCAACAACTATCACATCCATACCACTCCCACCAATAACAATAACCACAATTCTGAGAGGTCGGACAATCACAATTAGCTCCTGTATCAGGGTTAGCAGGACAACAATAAGTGCAACCATAACAATCTTCTTCAAAGGAGCCAGAACTAGATGTTCCTTCGCAACCTGCTGAAGAAGTACATTTGTGTGAAGGGATCCCATCTGTCATCATAATTACAAATTTCTGCCTTGAGCTATTACTCTCTGAATTTAAAATCTCATAAGCTTTGTTTTCTGGACAGCAAATACAAGTCCCTCCATTTGCGGTGTATTTATCAATAGTAGAGTTTAAGTAAGTTTCATTATCAGTAAGGGAGGTATAATTTGAAATATCTGAATTAAAAGAAACCAAAGATACCCGGTTTCCTGTAATGTTTAAAATTACATCAACAAACTCCTTATCCAACTGTTTTGCTAAATCAATTCTCTGCTGTCCAGAAGGACAATCACTATTGTTTTCCACGCACTGAGACATACTTCCACTAACATCGGTAATTAGAACAACATCTGCATTTCCAATTTCCTGCTCTGTAAAAGTTGTTGATTTCATTCCAAGCCTTAATGGAGTTGTTGTTTTGCTTAAATTATTGTAACTCAAACCAGAACCCAATATTGAGGAACTTATATTTGAATTGTTTAAACTAACATTTACTTCCCCTGTTTCATTGCTTTCAAAAATTGTTGAATTTGCAATATTCAGATAAACAACCCCATTTGTTACATTATTTTTATAATGCAAATAAGCACTCAAATTATTCAAATCTCCAGGAACATAAAACCCGTCATAAAGATTTATAATCCCTTCTATTCCAGGAAAATAATATCTTTTCTTTCCTACTTCCTTTGTTTCATAGAAATTTGAGGTTGTGTAAGTAACACGCAGGAAGCCTCCTCCTATGAAATGGTCCATATTTTCCCCAGAGGTAAAATCTATTTCTATGGAATTGTTTCCTGTTTTCAAGTTTGAAGTATTAATATCAGAACTTTTTACATTCGCAGTGAAGTTTCCGAAAGTTGTTGGAGTAAAGGATCCAGAAAAGTTTCCATCAATATACAAACTGAAATTTGCTCCACTATAAACCTCCAAATAAGCTCCAGTGATTGAAGCATCTGAAGGCATCTTCAAGTTTGAGGAAATATTTCCTTGACCTACAAAACCACCAAAGTGAAGGTATGATTTTCCTTCCTTGTTTACCTCGCTCAAGTAAGCTCTTGCCATATATCCATATCTAGGTTCTCCTGAACTGTAAGCACTTTCAACTATTGTGGAAACCGCTAAACCCTTCCCTTCAGGAACAGATGAATAGTTCCCATATATTGTGGAATTACTAACCAAAAAGGATATATTTATATTTGTGGAGTAGTTTCCTACTGAGTCTATTAATTCATTAGTAATGTTCCTTGCAAGCTCCTTTTTTGTTTCATTTCCCTCATCCTCTCCCTGGGCCCACAAGGTTAAAATTAAATTAAAAGTAGAGGTTTCCTGCTCATCTTCAGTAAGGCTCTCGTTCTGGATGAGGGAGTTTATTGTTGGGCTCAAGTCCTGAACTTCATTAACTTTCAGTTCAGAGAAGGAATTTATCAAATCACTTGAGATTAAGTTAGTTCTATCATAGAGTTTTTCTTTTTGTGTTTCTGGGGTTGAAAAAAGGTAAAAACTTGAAAATATAATAATGAACAAGATTGAGACTCCTATGATGATATCTGTTAAAAAAACCAGTCCTTTATTTTCTTCATTCATAATCAAAAACCATGACTTGTATAGAAACAAAGGAAGAATTCAAGATACTTAACCTATTTATTTTTATTAAGTTTGTGGAGTTTTCAGGGTTTTTTCCAAAAGTCCAGTCCAAAGTACTGCTCTCAATTGTGATATTGTAATTGTAATTAAGTCCAAGGAGAGACAAGCTTTTCTGGTAACCCATATTCTCAAGCTCTTGTAATTTGTCCCAACTCATTCTACCATCATCCTCCAAACCCAAGATTTCCACATTACTTTCATTCCAATCATTTGGATAACCTTCACGGAAAAAAACCTCGCTAACCTTGTAAGAAGCTTCCATCATCTCATTCTGCTTTCTGGTTTCATCAATTTCTTTTGAACTGTAACTGATTTGGCTAATCAACATTGCGAGTACCAAAGAAAAAATTACAATAGCTACAAGCAAATCAAAAGATAGTACCTGACCTTTCAAATGATTAGTTGAGGTACAACCCTGTTTCATTATATAATATAGTATTTTTTCCTTGTATAGGCTCTCCACTTACATTAGCTGGTATATAACAACTCACCTCACCATAACTGTACTCAACAGAGATTTCATAATTTGAGATTGAGGCATTGTAAGTTCCTTCTGGTAAATAAAAAGTTCTGTTGTACACAGGTTCCATTTCCAAAGCGGTTTCAATCTCAAACTTTATGTCATTACATATTTCCTTATATTCCTGCTGCGCTTCTAATTTGTCAGAATAAAATTGATACCCTTGGGAGCTTGCAAAGATTATAACAAAAACCAAACTCAAAAATCCTAATAGAACTATAAACTCAGCGGATGCTTGGCCAATCATTCTACTTCTATTTCAACAAAATTATCTTTTGCGGAAATCACTAAGTCCCAGCAACCAGAGATTTGTGGAACAGTTCCATTTAAATCAACCTCAGAATCATAAAAAACTTCTTTACCTTCATGCATGTTGCAATGAAGAGTTCTGTTGTTACTAAGAATTGAGCAGTTTTCTATACCAGAAGGAAAACAAATGTTGATGTTTTGGCGTGCAGGTTTTCCTTGATAAGAAACAAACTCCGCTTTCTTAGCTATTTTTTCCAAAGCATCTTTTGCAATTGTATTATCCATGTTAGTTTTATAATTATAGAACAGATTATAACTATGGAGGACATATATAGATACAAGTGCAACACCTATTCCCACAATAACAAGTAGTTCAACAGAAACTTGAGCTTTCATAATAAAGAATTTTCATTTAAATTATGAAGGATTTGGATTCAATAACTGAACGATTTAAAAACTTAGATGAAAAATTAACAAAGAAAGACAAGAATGAAAAGAAAAAGGATTTTAAAGAAAATATATTGGAGTCTATAAAGGTTGAGGACATTGTTGAAAAGCCAGAGGTAGTGGATATCCACACATCAGTGGAAGAAGTTATAAATATTATGTCAGACAATAATTCAAGTGAAATCTTGGTTTCCACAAAAGATGAAATTGTGGGTGTTATTACTCTATCTAAATTATTAGGGTCATTCAGGCAAAGGAAAGATATTGCAAACCTTGAGGCAGAAAGTATTATGGAAGAGATTATGAGAATAAACAAAAAAGATACTTTATCAAAAGCTATATTAGTTATGAACATACATAATCTCCCTGGTTTGGTTGTATTTGATAATGACAATATGCTTGGAATGGTAACAAAATCTAGTATTCTCAAGAAAATATCTAAACTAATATTTACCAAAGAAACTGGTAAGGTTTCTGAAAAGCCAATTGAAACAAAAGTGGATGAATTAATTGATCTTCTGGGAAAAGAAAAAGAAGTTAGCATGGAGGACTTGAAAAGTAAATTAAATATGGATGAAGAAATCATTGAGGAGTGGTTAAGGATATTGGAAAAGCAAAAAGTAATAAATATTGAGAAATCCAGGTTTGGTAAGTTGAAGGTGAAAGTTAAGAATGTTGGATAACTATTATATAGATTTGGAGATATTTAGTGTAAAAGTAGAGATAAAAGAAGATAAAAAGAAATTTGTACCTATTTACAAGGTCAAGTTCCCAAAATTAGATGAGGGCACTGAGGCAATATACCAAGAAATCAGGGACCGTCTTATATCACAAATACAAGTTGTTTCATATGAGATTTCAGAGAGAAGGGAAGAACTAAAGAAAGAATTCAAAGAAAAAGCGGAAAAGGAAATTGAAAAACTACTTCCTAGTACTGATGACCAGACAAGAAAGTATCTTATAGGTAGGCTTATTCAGGAAATGCTTGGCTTGGGTAAATTGGAGATTGTTTTAGCTGATGCAAATTTAGAGGAAGTTGTTATTAACTCAAGCCAGGAACCTATACAAGTTTACCACAAGAAATATGGTTGGATTGAAACCAATCTTAATTTAGAGGGTGAGGAAGAAATAGCTAATTATGCTTCCATAATAGGCAGGAGTATAAGAAAACAGATTACTAACTTGAATCCTCTTTTAGATGCTCACTTACCAACAGGTGACCGTGTTAATGCCACTTTATACCCAATTTCAAATGAAGGGAACACAATAACAATCAGAAAATTTAAGAAGGTTCCATGGACTATCACGGAATTCATTGCTAATAATACAGTAAGTGTGGAAGTTGCTGCTCTTTTATGGTTTGCTATCCAATATGAACAAACTATCTTGATTTCAGGGGGTACAGGTACTGGTAAGACTTCCTTCTTAACAGCCTTGATGCCTTTTATCCCTCCCAACCAAAGAATCATTTCCATAGAAGATACAAGAGAAATTAAGTTACCAGATTTTCTTCACTGGGTACCTATGGTTACCAGGGAGCCAAACCAGGAAGGTAAAGGTGAAATAACTATGCTTGATTTGTTAGTTAACTCATTAAGGCAAAGACCTGACAGGATAATCTTAGGTGAGATTAGAAGAAGTAAAGAAGCTGAAGTTTTGTTTGAGGCAATGCACACCGGACATAGTGTTTATAGTACTATTCACGCTGATACTGCTATGCAGACTTATAAAAGGTTGGTAACACCACCTATTTCTGTTCCTGAAACTTTAATTGAAGGAATTGACTTGTTTGTAGTCATGTTCAGAGATAGAAGAAAAGGTATAAGGAGGGTATCTGAAGTAGGAGAAATTCCTTATTCCACTCAAAAAAGCATTGAGAAAATAAATATTCTTTACAAATGGGAGCCTTCCTCTGATAAAATATTCCAAAATAGAGAAAGTAAGAAAGCTATTAGAAAATTGAAAATGGTTACAGGATTGAGTGATGATGAGGTTCAAAAAGAGCTGAAAAATAGAAAGAAAGTTCTAAACTATATGGTGAAGGAAAATATAAATGATGTTAACTCAGTAGGTAAATTCATCTCTTCATATGTTAAAGATCCTAAAAGTGTACTTAAGAAAATAAAATGAAGAAAAGTAGAAGATTAGGTAAGTTGCTTTCTCCACTTTTTCCAGGTTTGGGGATGAGATTAAAACAGGCAGAGATTAAAAAATCTCCTGAAGAATATTTAGGTAGGTCAAGCATGATTTCAATCTTCATGCTCGTTTTAATATTTGTAATATTGCTCCCATTAAATTTAATAATAAATCTTCCTGAAGGTCTTGGAATATTTATCTATATAATACCTTTTGCTTTAGGTGGATTAGCTTTCTTCTATAATATTTCCTATCCCAGTTTGGTTGTTTCAAAAAGGGTTAATGATATTGAAGAAAACCTTTTATTTTCCTTACGTCATCTCTTAGTTGAAGTTAAATCAGGTGTACCGGTTTATGATACTTTTTTATCTTTAAGCAAAGCAGAATATGGTGCTGTTTCTGAAGAATTTGGGAAAGTAATAAATAAAGTTTCTGTTGGTGTTCCTGAAACAGATGCTCTTGAAGAACTAATGATAAGGAACCCTAACAAAAATTTCAGGAGAATTGTTTGGCAGATTTCCAATGCTATTAAATCTGGTTCTGACTTAGGTAATATAATAGAAGAATTGGTTAAGGAATTCTCAGTAGAGCAAAGAACTAGTATTAAGATGTATGGTGCTAAATTAAATTCTTTAGCTTTGGTCTACATGATGTTCGCGATTATATTACCTTCAATAGGTGTAACCTTTCTTGTAATCCTGTCCTTCTTCTCAGGGTTTGGGATTTCCCAAGGTTTATTGATATTGGTATTTATTTTAGTAGTAGTATTCCAATTCTTATTTATAGGACTCGTGAAGTCCAAGAGGCCTAAAGTAGAATGAAAGGATATGTAAAATGGGTGGAGAATCAAATAAAATTTTGTAATTTTAAGATGCCTCCAGAGAGATTTATAAGATTTGTTTTAATACTTGCCATAATAATGTTTTCATTCAGCATAGTGATGTACTTTATTTCAGGAATAATTGCTTGCATTTCAATAATAGTTGTATTGTTTTTAGCTGAATTGTTCCTTCACGTGGTTTTAATATCTGTTGCAAACAAGAGGGCTGCAATTGCTGAGGAGATGCTTCCAGATGTTTTAAGATTGATTTCATCAAACCTGAAAGCAGGTATAATACCTGAAAGAGCTTTCATGATGAGTGCAAGAACAGAATTTGGTCCTTTGAGTGAGCAAATTAAAGAAGCTGGAAAATCCTTAGTAGTTGGTGAAAGTATAGACAAGGCATTTAAGGTAATTCCAAAAAAAATTAATTCCCCTGTTTTGAGCAAAACCATGAATTTGGTTGTTGAGGGTGTGAAAAAGGGTGGTAATTTAGCCCCTTTATTAGAACACTTGGCTGAGGATATAAAGAGTTCATTAATGTTAAGGAAGGACATAAAAGCTCATGTAACAAGTTACACAATGTTCATTTTCCTTGCTATTGGTATAGGATCCCCTATTCTTTACGCTTCTTCCACTTTCCTGACTGAGACTTTGATTGGTTTGAGTGAGGTCTTACCTGCTGAAACAATGCAATCAGGGATGCTGTCCTTTTCATTAGCAGGGGTAAACCTCACAGCAGGATTTGTTTTCTGGTATTCAGTAGTTTTGATGATAGTTGCAGCTGCTTTTGGAGGAATTTTGATTGGTTTGATCCAAGAAGGTAAAGAATTCGCAGGGGTTAAATACATACCTATTTTAACTTTTCTTGAATTAGGAATTTTCTATGTAGTAAAGTTCCAGTTGTTAGCATCATTCACAGTTTTCTAGGAGCAAATTTCTGTTTTTAATTCTTCAGGTCCATATTCTGTGAATTTAGGAAAGGTTTTTTGCTCGCAGTAAGATCCTTCATAGGTACCCGCTCTCTCAACATATTCCTCATAAATTGGTGTGGATATCTGCTCACTCAAAGAATTCGTGAAATTGGTAATTTGGCAAGTATGCTTGTTGATAAATTTCTCTGTGGAGTACAAATAGAACTTTTTCTCTGTTGTCACATTTGTGATAAATCCTTCTAAATGAGGGTCAAAACACTTTCTGTTCTCATTTTCATACAAAATCAAATCAATATCATAACCTGAAAGATTCACGAATTCATTATTTGAACTCCCATTAATGATTATAATTCTTTTTTCCACAGTCTCTCTTTCCAAGGAGTCTATTATATTCTGAATTTTTAAACTTGCTGTCTCTTTAGTTTCATCTTGGATTTTCAAGTCAAATTCTGAGTTATAATAGAAAAATATTGAGGAGAAAGCTAGTACAAACAAGACTGCTGCTACAGCAAAATCTATGTAAAAATCTCCCTTCATAAATTAAACAAAGGATATTTTAAATTTTAAACAAGTTAAAAGAATGAGAAGCGCAAAAGTTTTACCTTTGAAAAGAAGAGTTAAAGAAAAAACAAACTATAAGAGAAGACTTAAACTATTAAAATCAAAAAAACCTAGAGTGGTGATTAGGAAATCAAATAATTATATAAATCTTCAATTAATGGAGTTTGATATGAAAAAATTCAATGAGAATACTAAATATGCTTACAATTCTAAGAAATTGGGTGGTTTCAGTTGGAATCACTCAAAAAATAACCTTCCTGCTTGTTATTTAGCTGGATTAGCTTTTGGTCTTAATTGCAAGAAAAAAAATGAAACTGTCTTAGATTTAGGTACTCAAGTAGTTACAAAGGGTAATAAAATTTTCTCTGCTTTGAAAGGTTGTGTGGATGCAGGGATGAAAATAAACCATTCAGATAAGCACTTACCATCTGAAGACAGAATAAAGGGTAAACACATCTCTGATGATATGGAAAAAAAGTTTGAGGAAACAAAGAAAAAGATTTGGGATTATTATGGTAAAAAAGGAAAATAAAGAAAAGAGTATTGAGGAATTAAAAGAAATAAAAGGTGAAATTATAAAAACTGAGGATGTAAAAGAATTAGTAACATATGAGGAAGGTAAGGTTGAGGAAATCCCTGAAGAAACTCCAAAAGAAAAAATAAGTGAAGGATGGATGCCTTACACCAAATTAGGAAAACTTGTTAAAGAAGGTAAAATTACTTTGGAAGATATTTTTTCAAAAGGTTATGTTATTAGAGAACCAGAAATAACTGATTTTTTGCTTCCTGACTTGGAGGAAAAAGTTCTTTATGTTGGTGGCACTACTGGGAAAGGTGGTGGAATCCAGAGAAGAGCTATAAGGAGAACTGTGAGGATACATAAATCAGGTAAAAGAATGAATTTATCTGCAATGGTATCTGTGGGTAATAAAAAAGGTTATTTAGGTATTGGTCTGGGGAAAGCAAAATCAAACAAAGAAGCCTTGAAAAAAGCTGCTTTGGACGCAAGGAAGAACATTTTCTTCATTAAAAGAGGTTGTGGGAGCTGGGAATGTAAATGTGGTGAAACACATTCAATCCCTTTGGAAACTTTTGGTAAAACAGGTTCTATTACTGTTAAATTGATGCCAGCACCAAAAGGTTTGGGTCTCTGTGCTTCTGATGAAATCAAGAAACTTTTTGAACTTGTAGGTATCCAGGATATTAGAGTTAAAACAAGAGGTCAAACTGGAACAAGAATGAATCTCATTTACGCTGTTGAGGATGCTCTAAGGAATTTAGGTAAGTATAAAATTCAAGCTTTGGAAACAAAATAATCCAAAAATTAAAATCCCTTATATGTTTCACTTAACACCTAATTTACTCTTTAATGAGTTTATATATATCTCTGCCATCCTGAACTTTCCTACTTTCGATTCCTTCTTTGCAAATTTCAATTCCAAATCCAAGTCAAAGGTATCCTCTCCAGCTTTCTTCTTCTCCTGTATCTTGTCCTCCAATTTCTCCAACTCATCAGAGTATCTCTTGTACTGCTGTAATTCTTTCTCTGGTATCTTGTATGGGCTATGAACTAATGGTCTGAAATTAACCCAGTAAGGTCTTCCATTGTTGTATTTAGGGTTTTGTATCATTCCTGCACCCACTTGCTCTCTTGTGATTCTCATAGCATATTCCTCTCCATATTTTTCCCTTATCCTATTAATATCCCTTGTTGCCTTGGTATTCATCTGTATTTCTGTTAAAACGTTACCTTTTAAGGCTTCCTTAAAGTCTGAAAGTACTTTGGATATCATTATTATACCAAGACCCCACTTTCTGAATTCTCTTGCTGCTTTTTCCAAATAAACATAGCCTCCTTTTCCTCCATATCTTTCCAGTAAACGGTGTACTTCATCAAATACTATCAACATTTTCAGTTCTCCAGATTCTTCCCAATCCTGCTGGAAGATTTTGTTAATCAAGTTCTGCACTGCCTGGTCATATTCTGCAGGCTCTAATTTGTTTAAAGTGAAAACTGTAATTTCACCTGGGTTTAAATATTTCTTTATATCTATCTCTTGATTAGGATCTTTTATCTCATGTATCATTCCTGGGAAACTCCTCACATCTGTGTCTTTAAGACCAAAATCCCTGTAACTAGAAAGCATTGAATTGTCTCTGCTAGATCTAACAAATCCTGTCCACTGCCCTGTTGGGTCAAACACTACAACAGGCTTCTTCTGTTTCAAGACTTCCTCTGCTATTATCATTGCTGAAACAGTTTTTCCAGAATCTGTGGCTCCTGCTGAAATCACATGAGTCATTAACTCATTCTTATTAAGGTAAACTTTCCTTTGACTTTCAGCGATTTTCCCAAGTTCAACACCCTCCTTAGGCAAGCTCCCATAATCCACAGGTGTTAAATATCTTAATCTCTCCAGCATTCTCTTTCTGTACCATCTTATTATGTAAGTTATGGTTGCAGCCGCAATTATCCCGATAAAACCTGCAGTAATCTGCCATAAATAATCAGTGACAAAACCTGCAACAGATTTTCCTAAATTAGTTGCAGAATCAACAACTGAGTTCCAACTTGATGCAATTGAACTTCCTGCATTTCTCCCAAATTCTGCAATAGAATTACTAATATTTTGCATTATGGAGGTTAGTTCTGGCAATGAGACAATGTTAAGATAAAACAAAACACCAATAGCAACACAGCAAGCAATCAAAATTTCTAAAATAATAAATAGAGTTTTGTGCTTATCTACAATCTTTTTAAAGCTCTTAAACTTCTTAGCAATTTGCTTTGTCCTTCTTACCTTAATTTCATGTTTCTGAGCTTGTTTTTTTATTTTTCCAAATAATACCCCTAATTTTGTTCTGTTGTAATAACCAATTAATAAACTAATTATTCCGATAAAACCTGCAGTAATCTGCCATAAATAATCAGCGACAAAACCTGCAACAGATTTTCCTAAATTAGTTGCAGAATCAACAACTGAGTTCCAACTTGATGCAATTGAACTTCCTGCATTTCTCCCAAATTCTGCAATAGAATTACTAATATTTTGCATTATGGAGGTTAGTTCTGGCAATGAGACAATGTTAAGATAAAACAAAACACCAATAGCAACACAGCAAGCAATCAAAATTTCTAAAATAATAAATAGAGTTTTGTGCTTATCTACAATCTTTTTAAAGCTCTTAAACTTCTTAGCAATTTGCTTTGTCCTTCTTACCTTAATTTCATGTTTCTGAGCTTTTATCTTTTTTACAGCAAAATCAATTCCTTCTTTTTTCTTTTTTTGCCAATTTCTAGTAAAATGTTTTTTTCTGCACAAAATAATTACAATTATCAGAACAATTGAACCAACAACATAATAAAACAAAGGATTAGACGGTGAAAAATAAGGCCCAATATTATTTTTGAGCCATGAAAAAATATTAACAAAAAATTGTTTAACGGGCAGTGAGATAATTCCTATGCTGTTTAAATAATAAGCTAAAATTCCGAGAACAACGAATAATCCAGCTATACTAATTGTGACTTTATGCCTTTTAAACCATTTCTCTTCTTTGATAATTCCTGCTTTTATCTTTTTCCTTTCCCACCAGAATATAAAACAGAGTATGAAAATAGCAAACCCAATTAAAGCAGTAATAGCATATAATTCAAAGTCTTTTGCAGTTGCCTCGATACTAAAGCTCTTGCTTAATCTTAATGTTTTATTTTCTCCATAATTACCTATTAACTCAATCTTGTAGTTTCCTGGCTTTAATTTTCCAGCATTTTCAGTTATTGTTGCTGTTTTTGTAATTTCCAAATCTTTTTCTTTGTGCCATATAACATTTCTTCCTTTGTATATTTTTTCTTCTAAATGCAAGACAGCTGGCAAGTCTTTATTAAATGATAAAACAGTTGAAAATTCAAACTCATCCTGGGATATCACCTGCGGCAGTTTTTCTAGTTCCATATCCAAAATCAAGGGAACACTATGACCAACCTGAATAACTCTGTGAGCTTTTATTTTATGTCCTTCAAAATCTACCTGCACATAAAAGTCATAATTCCCTGTTGGAGTGTCAGTTGGCAGGAATATGCTTGTTGTTTCTGTTTTTTCTTCAAAAGAACCTAAATAAATTGTGTCCGAGCCTGATGTTGCTGTTTTGCCGTCTTTTTCCAGCCAGAATTTTACTATAACATCTCCTTTAATATCAGCCCTTCCTTTTATTAAATAAGTGAAATCAAATAACTGTTCTGGCTCTATTGGAGAATCTGCTCTTATTATTTTAACATCAAATAATTTTACACATTTATGATTTAAGCATACTTCGTCATCTTTAATATTGCAGTCAGCATCTGAATAGCATTCATAATCATAGCATTTATGCTCATAGCAATATTGGTTTGTTTTGCAGTTTGAATCATTAGTGCATTCATAATCATAGCATTTATGCTCATAGCAGTATTGGTTTGTTTTGCAGTTTGAATCATTAGTGCATTTATAACTTATTCCTCCCCCAGGTGCTGATACAGGAGGTAGTTGACTTGCTACAGTAAAAGATTGTTGTGCAGATTGATTTAAATTACCAGCAGAATCTTCAGCATACCAATAATAAGTTATCTCATCATGGGCAGTATATTTTGCTTTGTCAATTGTATAATAATATTCATTTCCTACATGTCTTGTTACAGTATAATTTGTTGCTCCACCCCACTCTAAAATTACTGTGTCTAAATTAGTTTCAGTTATAGTAACCTTTACCTGGATATCCTGGTCTTCATTTGGAGGGTTTGGATTTCTTGAATAGCTTGAAAAAGAGGGATAAGTTGTATCCAAAGTAATATTGCTTCTTGTGTCAGTAGAATTGCAATTCCCAGCTATATCACAAATAGTAGTATTTATCGAATAATTAATGTCAGGCAAAGAGGTAAAGTTGATATTGTAGGTTTCTGTTAAATATGCAGTTTCATTAACTAACTCTGTTAAATTATACAAATAAAAAGTTATATTCTTAAAATTAGTTTCTGCAACACTAACATTAACATAAATCCAGTCTTGAGAATAATTTCCTTCTTCTGTTGTTGGGGTTACAAATTGGATTTCTGGGTTTGTTGTGTCTATTGTTATATCTCTTGTTTTGGTTTGGTTTTCATTTCCTGCTGTGTCATTTGCTGTTGCGTTTAGGTAATAGGTGTCATCTGGTAAATCTGTGTAGTTAATGTAGATATTGTCTGAGGTTTGGTTTTCCTGGTATAGACCTGTTGAGTTGTAGAGGGAGAGGGTTAGGGTATCCAGGTTAGTATC
>JAGXOL010000005.1 GCA_023659895.1 Candidatus Aenigmarchaeota archaeon LH_S7 | reverse complement strand
ATGTTGGATTAACAAAGTCTACGGTGTAGCTCTATCCAACTTATGGAAAGCTCCCGACTTTAGTTGTGGAGTAGATTACAGTTGATTCACATAATTCTTGAACCACTTTAACCACCTGTTGTAAATTTCTTTTGAATCCAACCCGCCCATCTCCTTTTTTACTTGTTCAGAAATCAAATGGAACATAGAGTTTGATAATATTGATACAGAAGCTTCCAAAACTTGTTTTTTGTTTGATTTGTTTGCAATATCTACAATTGTATTGAGAACTTTACTTCTCAAATTTATATTGTTCCATACAGCATCCCAGTCACCCCTCCATTCACGAACATTTCTTGAAATAGAATTTATTATCTCACTCTCACCCGCGAGTAAAGTAGGAGTTGGTTTTAATTTGTCTTCTTTAGCATTGTATTCAAGTAAATCCACGAAACCTTTTTCCTCAGAAGGATCCTCCTTCCAGTGCTTTCTTATTTCTGTGAATGCTGTTGTTCTACGAAAACTTCTCAAACCATCCGCACTTTTCAAACTGTTGTTTATAACTATTAAATCAGTTGCTTTAAAGCTTGTTGGTTGTACACCCAAATCATTGACTACACGGTCATAAAGCCCATAAGCACTTTCTCCATGTATAGTTCCAGCCACAACATTACCCATAGCACCTATACGCATAGCTTCATACAAAGCAATAGCTTCCTTACTTCTTACCTCACCTACTATTAAACAGGAATCTCCTAAACGCAATGAAACACGCAAGGCTTCTTCAGCAGGTAATTCAGTTTCAACCATTGTGATAACACTTCTTGATTTTAATCTCAAGATATTATATCCTAAATCTCTAAAATTGTTAACAGGAAGCTCTAAAGTATCTTCACAAGTAATAATCCTTTTATTTTTCATTATTTGCGATATTAATGAACCTAGCAAGGAAGTCTTTCCAGAACTCCTAGTACCCCCAATTAATAAGGAACGCCCTCCATCAATAACAAACCACAGTAAACCCGCGGCCAAAGGATTGAACATGTTTTCATTGAGGAAAAGAGGGAAAGTCCAAGGTTTTTCTCTGTGTCTCCTCAAAGCGAACCCCAGACCATCAGGGGACAAACTCTGCATTATTGAAGCAACTCTTGCCCTGCCACCTGGAACATTTATTTCAGCATCTAAAACAGGGTTGGATTCATCAAGGGGCCTTCCAGAAGTTAGTCTTAAACGAGTGGCTAATAATTCTGCGTCTTCTTTGGTTTGAACAATATTTGTCTTACATTCCCCATAAGTTCCGTGGATAATATAAATTGGTGAACTTCCAGGAGGTGTGTTCACATAAACATCTTGTACTCTTGAATCAGAAAGAATCAATTCTAAAATCCCTATCCCTGTTGTGTACCTAACTAAAATCCCCGCGATTAACTTTAATCTATCTTCAGAAATATTTTGGCTTCCAGACAAGTCCCTTAGTAGGTCTAATCCTATATTATAAAAACTTCTTCTCACTTCTTCAGTAGCCAGTTCTTGTCTTTCCGAAGGGCGGTGATTAGCCATGTATCTCTTAGCTTGGTCTAGCAACTCATACTCTTCCTCTTCAAGATTAAATTCTATTGGAACTATATGGTAAAGTAAACGTACTTCACCAGGGACTTTGTATATTTCCACTTTCGCGTTTTCTAAGCTATAGCTTTCTATAAGTTCAGATTTTTCAGGAGGTGTTGATTGATATTTTGTGTAAGTGAAATTTGGTCTTACAGATGGTATAAAAAATTGCCTGTAGATAGATCTTTCCCCAACCTTGTAACCAGGAAGAAATTCTTGGCTTTGTTTTATCAAAGTGGTTTCTTCCAACATTTCTTTGAGTGGCTCTAAAGTGTTGTCCAAGTAATGTTGATAACATCCTTTACAAATTCCTTTCATCCTTTCTATCAAGACTTTTGTGTGCCTTATTCTCCTACTTAAAATTACATAAGCTCCAACAGGGTCTGTTTTCAATTTTGTTAAGATTACATTTTGTAGGAAATCCATCCTGCTTGAAACACACCTATCGCACTTAGGTATTACAAGATTTTTAGGAGAAAAAAGTTTGACATCACGGGTTATCTTTTCTATTAGTTTTGCGATTTCCAATAACATTTGGGTCTGCTCATAATTATATTCGTATTCTCTTTCCTTGCTGAGTATTATGGAATTAGCATCCTTCACAGCCATCAAGTAGTTTATAACTGCTGCCATACAATGAGGGAAATCTTCCACTGATGAACCGTAAATACATTTAAGACAATCTATTTTCAATACATGGTTCTCATGGGTATAATCACAAGGCATAATTTAGTCCCTAATTAATTTTTAGTCTTTTTAATAATAACTTACATAAAATTATTATGGCTGAATCTAAGCAAAACGAAGCAATTTTACAGGAATTAGTTAGGAGGGCTAATCAACACACTCAAAGGCTTAGAAAGGTGGATGAGCAAATAAGACATATTAATTCCAAGACTGAGAACATGGAGGAACAAAAACTCAAAGACCAGAAAGCATATAATGAGAAAATAGAGAAAATTATGAACAACATAGATGAATTAAACAAGAGTATTGATGAACTAAAAGGAGAAATAATGAAGATTAATGAGAAAAATAAGAATTTTGCTAAAAAAAGAGATGTGGAAGAACTCTCTGAATTATTAGATATGCTCTCTCCAATCAAACACGAGTTTGTTACTTGGACTGAGTTTAATCGTGAATTGAGGAAATTGAAAGATGAAACTGCCGTTCCAACATAAGGAAGGGGAAGAGGAAGGTACTGTCCCTATAAATGAAGTTAAAAAGTTGAGAGATGAAGGTAAACATGATAAAGAGATTATCAACCAACTTAAGAGTCATGGTTATTCTTTTCAAGTTATTGAGAAGGCAATGCTCCAAGCCTTGAAGGAAGGAACTGAACCAAATCAAAGTCAGCAAAGCCAACAACAATATGGTTCTCAACAACGTTATCAACAGCAAGGATCTCCAAAAACTTATGAATCTCAACCCCCTCAAACTAGACAGGGAACACAGAAAGGTGGGGGACAAGGTGAATTACCAACCAGGGGAGAACTTGCTCCTAAGTCTAAATTAAGTGTACCTGCTACAGGTCAAGTACCTTTAGAAGCTCAGTTTGATCCAACTGATCTGATAGAGGAAGTTGTTGAAGGAGTGGTTGAGGAAAAATTTGAAAAACTTGACTCAAAGTTTGAATATATCCACAATGAGCACGAGAAACTAAAAAAGGAAAACGAGAAACTAAAGAAAGTGATAGGTTCTTCTACGCAAAAAGAAGATAAGAGCATTGATAATTTAAAAGAAGAGATTAAAAAACTCAAAGAAGAGGTAGAGGATCTTAGTGTTCGTTCCAATGCTTTTGAGAGAGCATTCAAACAGTTCTTACCAGATATATTCGCGAAGATAAGAGAAAGAAAATCGCAGGATAAGGGAGTAGAGGCTTTTGATGATATGAAGAGAAAGGAGGAAAAAAAGAACAGGGAAAGTAAAGACAATAAAGAAGAAAGTAAGCAAGAAAATAGTAGGAGAGATAGATTTAGTGATTGGTAGTTTTGGGTAATGACAGGTAATTATTTTTTACCCAGAGAAAACAAACTTAATTAAGATGGATGAAGGTAAGATAAGAAATTCAATTAATCAATTAAGAGATAAATTAGAAAAACAGGAAACTCAAGAAAGATTGGTTAAGGATTACTACCCTGAAGAATATGATGTTTTTAGTTATAATATAAAAGCTGCAAAAGATTTGTTAAATGATTGCAAGGTGCTTTTAGATAAGGGAGAAATGTCTGAAGTTGATATTAAATTTAATAAGATCATGGAAATTACCTCAAAAACATTAGCTGAAATAATTTATAACGCTAATCTAAGAAAGAAAGAGGAGGAGAAAAAGGGGAGGTTTAATATATTCCATAGAATAATTCAGAGTATTAGGGTTAAAAAATTTTAACGATTATAATTAACCAAAGGCAAGAAAACTCCCGAATTTAATTGTGGAGATGAATTGTCCTTAAAATAATTTAAAAACAATAATTAAATATGGTTAGGGTCAGAAAAACAGTTAAATGCAAGATAATAAAGCCAACAGAATTAAAACTAAAACATTTAAACAAAGAAAATAACAATTTACAAGAACTGCTACAATTAGAAAAATTTGGATTAGGTTCTCTACCTATTTACAATTCTCTTAAAAAGAAGATTTATTCTGCAAATATACAACAAGCCTTAAGATTTTACAAAAAGATTAAACCAAATAAAGAATATCCAATATCCTTTAGAAAAGATTTATTAGAGATTAGGAAAACAGATAACAAACTATCTAAATATTGGGTTAAAATACCTACTAAACAGAGGGCAGGTGGTTTAAAGTTAGCAATTAAATCACAACCTTTTCTCTTTGAAGATTATGAGATTTGTGAATCCAAACTATTTAGAAAGAAAAATAATTGGTTTTTAAATCTAACAGTTCAAAAAGAAGTTGAACTAAATAATACTTATGACTCTATTCTTGGTCTTGATTTAGGACAGAAGTATATGGGAGTATCAGTGATGCAACCCTCTGCTTTAATGACTCCTAAATTCTATGGCAAAGAAGTCAGAGGAATAAGAAGAAAATACGACTATATTAGGAAGCAACTTGGTGAAAAGAAACTGTTAAAGGAAATAAAAAGATTTGGACAGAAAGAACAAAGAAAAGTAACTGATTGTCTCCATAATATTTCTAATAGGATTATAGAGTTTGCACAGACCAATAACTCTGTAATTGTGTTGGGGAATTTGAAAGGGATTAGAAGTTCAGTGAAAGGCAGAAACTTCAATAAGATTGTTTCAAATATGCCTTATCTGGAGTTAACCCAAATGCTTGAATACAAAGCAAATTGGAATGGAATAAGGGTAATTAAATTGAATGAAAGGGGAACAAGTCATACCTGCTCCAAATGTGGTATTGAAGGCTCAAGACCAAGGCAGGGAGTTTTCAATTGTTCTGTTTGTGGACTAAAAGACTTTAATGCAGATATAAATGGTGCTTTCAATATAGGTAATAAATTGTCTTCTGGGTATATCTTGGAAGACGGGGCAACCTTGACTTTGCCCGAAACTGATGCAATATGACATCAGAATCTCCCGACTTTGTGGAGAGTGTCAAAACACAAAAAACATAAATTTGGAAGATTTTTGGAAAATTCAAGGACAATATCTTAAAAAATATACAAGAGAAGTAGTAGAATATGCAATCGTTTGGAATAACCCTAGTGTTTCTTCCACCTTATTCATCCGATTTGAATCCAATAGAACAAATATGGAGAAGTATAAGAAGAAGGATATCACAGATATTTGTTAAATCTCAACATTCGTTCATAGAAACTATAAGGTCACTCCTTTACATATTCTCAAAAAGAAAATTATTTATGTCACAATGAGTAAAGACATTCCTACCAGGATTGTATAAAAAATTGTGACATTAACTATAAATAAGGTGCAACAGAGTTTTATTATGTTGTTGAAAAAGGTGAAGAAAATGGGTATAGAATTATTAGGGATGAGTAAGAATATAGGAAAGGTGAAAAACAAAACTCTTAAAACTGGATTAATTATTGGATTGTTATTATCTTTAGCAGCTTCTGTATTTTTATCTGGTGTGATTTTTACTGGTGGAGATGGAAATCATACAATTAGGGCTTATATTAATGATACAGCAGGAAATGAAAATCAACTCTCTCAAAAGATCTCTGCACCAAAAATAAAATCAGCCTCAGTAGAACCATCAAAAGTCAGACCAGGGGATACAATGATAATAACAGCAGAAATTGAGGACAATTATGGAATTTCTTCAGTAATAGCAGATATTGGTGGTATAGAAACAATTGAATTGGAATTGATAAATGGCTCTTTATATCAAGGAACCTGGCAAGGAGATTGGCTTGTTCACAACACTGAGCAAAGAGATTATATAACAACAATTACTGCAACAAATATTAAAGGATTGAGTTCTTCTGTTGAGGTGGAGTGGAGCGACCCGACTACAATTACACAATATGCAACAAGGTATACAGATAACCCTGATTTGGATGGTGCAGTAGATGTCAGTGCACTTCACGATGTAGATGATACGACTATTAGCACATCTAATGATTTGGATAAAGCGGGGACATGGACTGTGGTAGCAGATTATGATAACAAAACTATACCTAACAGCTCAACTATAGATTTAATAAATGCAACTTTTGTATGGGATACAGATGAAGCTCTAACTAATGAAGCAGGAAGCTGGGCAAAATTGTGGATAGGTGATAATGAGTCTGGAACACCTGACTGGTACCTGCTAGAAGAGTGGAATAATACCAATACAGCACCAGCGAGTTATACCACTTATTACTATGATACTCTAGCTAATGGCACATCCATAAAAGATGTTATAAACACAGCAGCAAAAGCAAGCAAAATGGTTATGAATTTTACTGCTTACGAAGATAGTGACCAAAATGTTGATATACTACTCGACCAACTTATTATAAATGTTACTTATACCCCAAACCAAGCTCCAAATGTTACAATGAACTCCACAAGTTACGACACAACTGATACAACACCAGATGTTAATTTTACTGCAACTGATGATAGTAACCAAACTTTTAGCTGCACTGTTTATTTTAATGGTACTGCTTATGGAACTAATTCATCAGTTCAGAACAACACATTAACAAATCTTGAATCTAATACAAGTTTGTCAGATAGCACCTACACAGTTTATGTTAATTGTACTGATACTGATTCTAGTCAAAAAACAGGGCAGAGTTCTAGTATAGATATTGGTGTTGATACTACATCACCAACAATATCTTATAATCCAACAACAACCCAAGAAGGTAATTATTCTCAGAACTGGATTTTCATTAATGTAACTGCTTCAGACACAAACAAAGATACAGTTCTGTTTGAATGGAATGGAACTAATGAAACTTTTGACAATCAATCAGGAGATGTTTATTGGGAGAATAAAACTTCCTTATCAGATGGAACTTACACAATTAAGGCTTATATTAATGATACAGCAGGAAATACAAATCAGACAGAAACGAGGACAATTAATTTAGACACAACACCACCAGAAATCAATTTCACAGACCCAACAACAGAAGCAGGAAACCACTTCCAGGACTGGATTTCAGCAAATGTAACAGCTCCAGACTCAGGAGTAGGATTGGACACAATAAACCTAACTCTCTACAACTCAACAGGACTATACCAAGAAAACACAACCTCAGACACACAAATTTACATTAACTACACGGATTTACCAGAAGATACTTATTACCTAAATGCAACAGCAAACGACACTTTAGGGAACATAGGACAAAAAATAAGGACAATAACCTTGGACACAACCAACCCAGTTCTGAACTTTACTCCCCCAACAGAGCCAAATGGAACAACAATATCAAGAAATTGGACAGAAGCAAACATCACAATTGATGAACTGAATCTTGATACTTTCAAATTCAACTGGAACACAACAAATTACACATTCTATGATGATTCCTTAGTCTTAGGAATGAATTTCAACAATAATTCAGCTATTGGAGAAAACGAAACAAAAGCAGTAGATATTTCAAAGTATGGAAATAATGGGACAATAGCAAAACCAAGTGATTGGTGGAATGACAGTTTTAAATACAGAAAGAAACTAACAATCACAAATAACAATGCAACAAATCTTACAGCAGGAGATCCAATAAACTTCACTTTAGATACTGCGAGTTTGGTTTCTGCTGGAAAATTATTGGCGAATGGAGATGATCTGAGAATTATCCATGTAACAACAGAGATAAACAGGACAAACTCAACTGAATTTAATTCCTCAGATACAATGATCTGGTTCAATGCTCAGGATACAATCGGAAATGGAGACTTAACCTCAGATTATTATGTCTATTATGGAAATTCTGAGGCTGGAATTCCAAATACTGGTGGAATTACTACTGAACAGAATTATGATCTAACTGTTGATAAAGGAGAAGAAAGTGTAATTAGGGCACAGTATGTAGATGGCAAATTTGGCAAGGCTCTCTCTTTTGATGGCTTAGATGATTATGTGGATTGCGGGAATGATAGTAGTTTGGATATTACTGATGCGATTACTGTAGAATCCTGGATGAATCCTTTGGATGCTTGGGCATATAAAAAGCCAATCACTCTCGATCCAGCCACTCCAGAAACTGATTATCAGGTTAAGGTAGAATTAAACACAACTAATTTCGATTATTCACATGCTCAGTCTGATGGTGATGATTTAAGATTCTATCAGTCAAATGGAACAAAGCTGAATTACTGGCTCGAGAAATGGAACACAACAGGAAATTCTACAATCTGGGTTAAAGTAGCAACTAATAACACAGATAAGATTTATATGTATTATGGAAATCCGAGTGCAACCTATAACAACACAAAAGGTGGAGCTAATACCTTTGAATTTTTTGATGATTTTAATCTACCTGACGGGAGCCTTCCAGATTCTTCTAAATGGAACCATAGCTGGACAGATGGGAGTTCTGAAATAATAAATGGGGAGCTTAATCTTTCAGTTACTGCGACTGCAGATTCGTGGGTATACGAAGGATGGAAAACATTTACAAAGCTCCCTAGAAAAGTAGTTTATGAGACAAACTATCGATTTGAGATACATGAACAAAATTATATGTATCAATTTGGAATCTTGCGGCATGACTATAGTGGTGATGATCGTGATTATTATGATTTCACAGAACAGGATTACTATGACGGGATTGCCTTGAGAAAAATAAAGGGTTCTACCTCAACTGCTTTTGAAAACCACACTCATGATCCTGATTCAAACTGGCATAGTATAAAACTCTTAGCCAATGAAAGCAATTTGAGATCGATTTGGGATAATAATATAACCCTTGAAGGCAAAGATGATGAGTTTCAGGATCCTTATCCAATGTTTATAGTAGCCGGTAGTAAAGGAGCTGGTAATACAATTACTGTACATGTAGATGACATCCGCGTCCGCAAATATACCTCCACTGAGCCAAATGCAACAGTTGGAAATGAAACCGCAGCAGGAATTTCAAAGGCAGGAAGTTATGGAATCGGTGCAAACACAACAACTGCTTTTGCCTCAATAAACAACGAGACAATAGCAGGAGCAATTTCTTCTGGCTGGAACCATATCACCCAAACTTATAATAGCTCAGAGCAGAAACTTTATGTAAACGGAGAATTGAAGACATCTCAAGCATTAACAGGATCAATCTCAACAAATACGAATAATCTTTTAATTGGGGATTATTTATTCAATGGCACAATCGATGAAGTCAGGATTTACAATAGGGCTCTTTCACCAGATGAAATAAAAATGCACTATAAGTCAGAATTCTCAAAGTTCAATTCAACTCAATACAGGTTTTATGATAATGTAACAGATTTAGCAGATGGAACTTATACTTATTACGGCTGGGCAAATGATACAGCTTCTAATGAAGGGCAGACAGATAACAATAAACTAAGATATTTAAATGTTGATACAACACCACCAACAATTTCAATAATTTACCCAGATTCAAATTCCATTACAAACAATTATATCATAAATGGAACATCAACAGACCTTACCCTAAATTATACAAACATATCAATAAAACAGGGAGGAACAATCATAAACTCAACAACCAACTCTTCTGAAGATTGGGAAGTCCATTTATATGCTCCAGATGGAACTTATAACATAACTGCAACAGCCTATGATGGAGTAGGTTATTCAAACTCAACAACAAATACAAATATAACAATAGCTGTTCCACCGGAAATACAATTTGTAACCCCTACAACAGAAACAGGAAATCAAACCGAGACTTGGATCTCAGCAAATGTGACAGTCTCAGATACTAACCTAGATACCCTAACTCTTAATCTCTACAACTCAACAGGTCTATACCAAGAAAACACAACCTCAGACACACAAATCTACATTAACTACACGGATTTAGCAAGAGATACTTATTACCTAAACGCAACAGCAAATGATACAGCAGGAAATGAAAACAAAACAGAAACAAGAGAAATAAAGATTACAGCATTGACTATTTCTGTTCATGAAACAGATAATTCTAGTGATAAGTCATGGAATATTAATGACATTCCTTTAAATTTTCAATATTATTGCTATGCTGGAGTAGATGGTAGTTGTAATTCGAGTTTAGCAGATGATGGAGATGGCAGTACTTGTAATTTCACTATTGAAAATAATGGAAGCAATACTGTAGATATTCTTATGTATGCTTTAGGAGATTATTCTTCTAGTTATTATATTTGCTCGAGTTCTGATTCAACTACAGATGGAGATGATTCAGGATGTCAGGACCCACCAGCTATTGGGGCTAATGGAGCTGATAATATACAGATTTATAATAGTTCTGCCTGGTTCAATGTATCAAGTAAAATTCATGATGGTGATGCATATGGAATGGCGGTAGCCTGTGATCTTCCTGCTAATACAAATCTGAGTGATATAGATTTTCAGGTTAGGGTTCCTGATGGAGTTGCACCATCTAGTTATAGCGCCACTCTACAGTTTGTTGCTTATTCAGATATTTCTGGTTGTAGTGTTGGTAGTTATTTTGTACCTTAAGTTTTAAAAATTGGGAAAATAATCTGGATGCAGTGTTAGATTGAAATAAATAATTGTAGTTACAATTATGGATAATTTGAGAAGAATATTAACCTTACTACTTTTCATAATTTTGTTTAGTCAGACCACTTTGGCAATCAAAGTATCCCCCCCAATTGATGCTGGAGAATTAGAGTCAGGTAAAAGTTATGAATTTTTTATCTCTATAAGAAATCAGGATAATACAAATAATAATATAATTCTGTCTTTAACTCCAAGAGCTAAGTATTTATCCACTTATGTTACACTTAATTCAAGCAGTTTTGAACTTGGTGCTTACGAAACAAAAGAAGTAAAAGTTACTTTACTAAATACTATCTCCGAAGTAGGTCCCGGAATTCATATTCTAACTATTTTGCCTGAGGTCTCTGCAGTAGGCGGAAGTGGTGTTAAAATTACATCAACCTCTGTAGCAGAGATAAAATTTAGTATTCCAGGAGAAGTTATAAAAAAATTAGAATTAAAGGATTTTAAAGTTATCCAAGAAGAGAATAATATAAATTTTCAGTTATTCACTAAGAATATAGGAAATGTCAGAGTCGGAGCATTTCCTTTCGTTGAAATACAAAAATATTATGGATCATCTCCAGTTTATTATTCTAGTGTAAAAGGAAGAACACAGTATTTAATTAGTCCAGGAAGTTTAACCCAAATGGATATCAGATATAATACTGCCTCACTTGAAACAGGAAGATATAATGCAATTGCTAAAGTTGAATATGATAACAATGAGACAAGCACTATTTCTAAAACATTTGAAATAAAGAAATCAGAAGAAGAACAAGCAGAAATTAAGAGTAATATTTCTGTGAGAGAAGAAGAAAATTATACAATCAATATTAGTGGTAAAGTACAGGATACACAACATGAAGTAGAAAAAGCAGAACCCAGACAGGATACACAACATGAAGTAGAAAAAGCAGAACTCAGAGTTTCAAGTTTAAAAGTGGAACAGGCAGAATCCGGAGATTTGATAATAAATTTGGGAATTGAAAATATTTTTAAGGACAATATAAGTTACGAAATAGTATTCAATATATTTGATGAATTTGGAAATAAAGTGGATGAAATAGAGGATTCCGGAGAAATAGAGGGGAGGGGAATCAAAGAAATAAAAAAATCTTGGTATGGTGGAAAATCCGGAGACCATAAAGTCAGAGTAGAACTAAAATATGGAGACAAAAAAGAAGAAAAAGAGTGTTGGAGTAAACCACTTCAAAAACAACTTTCAGAGAAGCCTGAGAAAGTTCCAACAGGATTTTTAATATTTAACTCAATTTCAGAAAATAGTTGGATTATCTTAATAATTGTGGTAATAGGTCTAATATTTATTTATTTCAGGACTTCAAAGAAGAAGGATAAATCCATTTATTTAAAGAGAAAATATAGTAAGCGAAAATGAATTACAGATTTTTAATTATGGTTATAATACCCATTTTATTGGTTTTGAGTTTTAGCACAATTTTTTATGATAAATTTAGTACTACAGGATTATTTAGCTCTGTTACTTCTGTTGGTATTACAGACCAGGTAGATGCTGTATTCTATGAAGAACAAAAAGAGGATGTTATATTTGAAATTAATTTAAAGGCAGATAGAAATTGGTACAGTTATAATGGAAGTTATGGAGGGGTAAAAGGGGGGTATGATAGCTTTGACAATATAACCCAAACTTTTACTTTGGAAAACATTGGTAGTACAAATGTTGATGTTCTTATTGCAGCAGAGGACTTTGGTATAGATGAAGATTATATAGATGTAAGCCGAGTAAATGGTGATTTTCAAATATATATTCCGGGAATTGGCTGGAAAAATATACCAGATAACAATGACAAGGATATAGATGGAAAAAAAGATGATAAAGAATTATGCATCGCAGATATTTTATTGGTGGGGCATAAAACAACAGGTTTTGATTTTCGGATTAGAAATGGGATCTCTGGTAATTATACATCACAAATAACAATTACAACATACAATAATGAGACAAGCAATCCCTGCAAAGAAAAGGGTACTTATGTAAAAATTGGTGAGAACAATGAAGACTGAAATGATTTTTTTAATAGTGTTGATATGTTTAACTACTCCTGTATTGGGTGTTGGTATATTACCATCCGATATGGAGGTTGGCACACTAAACACTAATGAAATGTATAATTTTTCTTTCACACTAACAAATTCATATCCTTATAATTTAAACATTACCTTTGAAACACTAACAAAAGATCTAGAACCCCATGTAAGTTTCAATCCCAAAAACCTTATATTAGAACCAGCAGATATAAAAGTACCTTTCGAGGTTATAATAAATCCGGAAGATATACAATCTGAAAATCACACACTTATATTTAAGCCAAAAGTAGAAGTAGAAAAACCAGAAATAAACTATACAGACAGATCTGTAGCAGGAATTATAGTTCCGACAGCGACAGGCACAATCAGCTTTGAGATACCGACCAGGGAAATACCTACCAGGATTGTTGAAAAAGTAACTGAAGTAAGAGGTCCATCGCACTATGTATACACTGTTAAGTATAAAGACCTTGAAATTAAAGTACCTTGGCTGGTTGAAGCAACTGAAGTAACTTCGGTTACAATTAGGGTTAAAAATACTGGAGATGTTGGTTTAGAAAATTTAACTATAAATTTAACTTCTAAGCCTAAATTAGATTTAAAATACAACAAAAGTATTGGGTCTCTTTCTCCCAGTGAGGAAAAGAATATTGTGGTAGTAATTAGTAATTATACAAATCCTCATCATTTTGTTAGAGTAATTGCTTCTGATTTAACTAGACAGTGGAAAAGTGCATTCATCATTTACGCTCCAGAAATTCCAAGAGTTTCTATTCCAGCAGATTGTATAGTATCTACTCCGCAAAACTTTACAATTGAGGCTAATAAAATGACGCAAATTAATCTGAATATCAAAAATCTATGCAATTTCTCTTTGCACAATGTTAATGTCATGATTGAAGGAATAGGTTTTATAAAACATTTTGATGTTATAGAAAAAGAGTTATCAACAACAATTGATGTTGAATTACCTAAAGGAACTTATTATTATGAAATAATGTCTATTTATGATGAAGGACAATCAAAGAGTGTGATTAAAATAGATTCTATACTTACCCCAGAAATCTATTTTATTATTGCTTTAGTTATAATAATAGGACTAATGGTTATCCTCTTGTTTTATAGGAGGAATAAGAAATTATTTCTACTAAAACAAAAATCTGTAAAACAACTCAAAAAAGAGCGGAATAAATTAAATAAAAAATTAAGGATTTTAGAGCAAAATTTTAAAGAAAAATTAATCAGGAAAAAGTGATTATATAAAAGAGAAAAAAGACATATACCATAAATTGAAAGAAGTAGGTAAAGAACAAAAAAAGTAGAATATTTAGAAATAAATCCTCTGTTTTTGTAAAGAAAAAAGGAAGGCGACAAAAGAAATAAATAAGAATAAAGAGTTATTAATTATATTATGGTGGTAAATATATACTATAATAGAAGGCTAATATTAATCTTTGTATGTTTAGCATTTACTATAATAATCTTACTGCTAATTAGCCCAATCTTTAGCATTGGTTCTACAGGTTATTTTGTTTTACCAGCTACTACTTCTAATTATAAAGATTACTGGATAGAGAACAAAGAGAATATCACCTCAATGTTTAACCCTTACATTGAAGAATTTCATCAAATATATTGCATAGACCATAACGGATTAAGAGAGTTATTACAGCAAAATCAAAAAATTAAAGCAGTTGCAGATAATCTAACTTTTAATCTAACAACTGAATTAGAAATAGTTTATACTCTACATCAGTTTGTATACAATAATATTAAATATGAAGAAGTAGATGATCTTTTAACACCAGAACAAATTTTATCTAAAGGAAAAGGTGATTGTTCAGAGAAATCCATTCTATTAGCAGCTCTCTTAGAAGCAAAAAATATAAATGCTTATGTTGCTGATGGTTATGAGCATAGATATGTTTTTACTAAAATAGATGAGACTTGGTTACCAATAGACCCATCAACTTCAGATTTTTATTTCGTTTACAAAAATTGGAATAACGAATATATAAAGGATTACACTTCAAATATACAATCATTTATATTCAACTCAACAGCAACACTATTTAATAAAAATTGGTGCATTTGATATTGTTTTTATTTGTTATCCTGAATACTAAAACCTTCTAAATATGCAATTAACCTTTTTATTTGATAAAAACATATTAAATATTATGTCTGATTTGTATCAAAAAAAAGAGAAATTTTTATTTAAAAATCAAATTAATACACTTAATAGTAAAGTTAAGGGTGAGCAAACAAGAAGAACTATAGGAATTGTGTCTGGAAAAGGAGGTGTTGGAAAAACTGTGGTAACAGCAAATCTTGGATTAGCACTTAATAAACTTGAGGGGGATGTTACAGTAGTTGATGCGGATATCACTGCTTCAAATTTAGGGCTTCATCTCGGTACATATTCTTTTCCTGTTACTCTTCAGGATGTATTAAATAGGGAATCAAGAATAAGTAAGGCTACTTATGTAACCTCTACAGGATTCATGGTAATTCCATCCTCTATATCTGTTGGTTCTATTCATGCAAATGTATCAAAACTAAAAAATACACTAAAGAAATTGAGTGGAATTGTTTTGGTTGATTCTCCACCGGGTTTGGATAAAGAATCACTTAAAACAGTAAGTGCATGTAATGAAATTATTGTTGTTGCAACTCCTGATATGCCTGCTATGACAAACGCCATGAAAACCATTCAAATTGCAAAAAAAATGAAAAAAGATGTTTTGGGTATAGTCGTTAACAGATACAACAATGATGGGTATGAATTGTCACCAGATGAAATTGAAATTTTGTGCGGAGTTCCAACACTTTGCAAAATTCCAGAAGATCCAGAGATGAGAAAAAGTTTATTTGTCAGGTCACCAATAATAAATTACAACATTTATTCAAAAGCAACGATAGAATTCCATAAACTTGCTGCAAAATTACTCAGCAAAGATTATCAACCACCAAACTTTTTGAGTATGAGAAGATTTTTAAGAAGGTTCAAAAAATGATAGGAAGGAATAAGATTTTAATTTTGGGTTTTATTTTTTTAATTAGTTTAGGGTTTCCAACATCGGCTTTAAAAGTATCAAATTTTAATATAACTCCAGAAAGTGTATGGCTAAATGATGGTAATGCAATCAACATATCATTTAGTTGTTCAGAAAATGCTAATGTCTCTGCAAATATAATAGGTTCAAATTATAATGTCTCAATACATAATTTTATTCAAAAAGGACAAACTTACAGTATTACATATCATTTAACTGGTATAAAGGAAAGTGCTGATAAATACACAGTTACAGTTTTCTGTGAGAATAGTAGTTCAATAGAGAATAAAAGTAAAGATTTTTATGTTAATAAATTTAGTGCTTCTATCACAGATGTTGTAATTCCACCCACAAATCCTAAATCTACAACAATATATCTCCTAGATCCGATGACTGTCAAAGTTAAGTTGGATCTAATAGAGAACGGAATAACAACAGTATCACCTTCTGGTGTTAAGTTTAATATTACGATAGATAATAAAGAACTTAATCTAATAAAAACTTTTTCTCCAGAAAATGCTATCTCTCCATGGAAACTGAAAGTCAAAGTACCAGAAAACTTTAAATCTGTTAACAATAAAAATCTCGTAGTTAATGCTGTTTATAAAAATCATTCCTTTTCTGCAACCTCTGATAAAAACCTAAATGTAAAACCTTTACTTGATGTTAATATACTTGAACCATCAATTTTAAATCCCTATAAACTTATTGATACTGCTGATATTAATTTGAGTGTTAAAGTGGATTACAAATCGAAACCAGTTGATTCAAGTAAATTTTTAAAGTTTAAGGCAAAGTTAAACAATGAAGAAGTAACAATAAGGAAAATAAACTACAAAGAAGGAGGTGTTTGGAGATTATATACAAATATACCAAAACAAATACCAAGAAAAGAACCTTATAACCTGGATATATTCGTGACATATGAAAATACTACAAAAAAATCCTCTCTACCACTTCCTATTCAGTTTGTAATTCCATTTAAGGGTACAATAGTAGATGCTGATAATTCTCCTGTGTATGCTGAAATAAAATTAAGAGGTGAAGATATAGAAGAAAAATTGGAAACTGATAATAGTGGGAAGTATTCTATTGCAATAGTTCCTGGGATTTATGATGTCGAACTGACATTTGATGATGTGAGTGCTAAATTCTACGATGCTATTTTAAATTATTCAGAAGATATTTATTTATATAATCCTATAAAGTATGATTTCTTTGAAGGAACTGAAATAGATGCTGTAAAAGTTATCGCTTTAGAGTTTGCTTCTCAATTTCAAAAGGCACACATTATAATTCCATATGTGGATTCTGAGGTTGATGAAGACAAAATAATTGTTTATCAGTGTAGAAATTGGAATTTTGGAAAGAGGTATTGTAATGGTGATTGGAAAAGGATTATTAATTATGAGGTAGATAAGAATAAAAACTTAATAAGTTTTGATGTCTCTTCTCTATCTACCTTTGCTGTAAGTGAGGAAAAATCACTTCAATTGGAAATAAATCTGGATAAAGAGAGTTATTTCATGGGGGAGAGTGCTACATTACATGGAAGAGTTTTTGATAATAAAAACAATTCTGTTGGAGATTCTAAAATAAGTTACAGCATTTCTGATTCTAATATTTCTGGTAGTACAACCACTAACAATAATGGTGAATTTACAATAAGTTTTAATTCTCCCGAACAGAAAGGAATATCTGATATTGTTACTGAAGCAGGAAAGATGTATGCGTCTGCTAAAAAAATTATTTCATTTAATGTATACAAAAAGAAGGAATTGAAAATTTCAGTTCCGAATTATGTTGATTCAGAACTCTGTAATTCTTCTACTATAAAAATTATTGTTGAAAATACTGGCCAAGTATCTTTAAGTGATATTGATATAAAAATTGAGAATATTCCATTTTCATGGTATACATTAAATCCATCAAGTATTGATAAATTGGGCGTGGGTGAGCAAAGAGAGATTGAAGTGAATATCTCTGTATCAAAAGAGCAATGTGTTGATTGCAAAAATCAATATAGTGTTGGGATTAAAGTAGATGGTGAGGCAAATGCAACAAAAAATTTTATAATAAACATCAAAGGACTTGAGCCAGATATCAAAGAAAGTGAGGGGGAAGTTGAAACAAATAACACAATTAATATAGGAGCAGGTATTACGGGATTTGTAACAGCAACTTCAAGTCTCATTACTCAGAATATTATAGTAATCTTATTTTTGATAATCCTTGTTATTTTATATAAAATAATAATACGTAAAAGAGAGGGACACTTGGACAAACACAAAGTTTCATCAGTAAATATTATTAAAGAAATCAAAGATGAAATTCTAAAAGAACACTCTCCTTTAGAGGAAAGGAAATATTCATTTCAAAAAAGCAATAAAAAAAGGAGAAATAAAAACTGAGATAGTATTTAACTAGTGATGAGTTTATATTAATCCAAGTAAAACAAATTATAAAACTTTTCAAATCCTTTTAGAACAGTACTATTTAAGAATTCTGTTTCATTTCTTTTTTCTCTTAATGATTTCTCTGTTAAAACTACTGGTTTAACTCTAATATTATACCTATACTCAATCCCAAGAGCTTTATTTTCTAAATTCTTGTTGCCTATGCAGAAAAATTTTATTTTGTCCTTTGGCATTATTGAGATTTCAATAATAGATATTAAATCAGAATCTATGTTTTGTATCTCATCTATACATTTGGTAAAATTTTCTGCATCTTTTATCGATTGTGTATTTTTTATTTTTTTATTTATAGAATAATTAACAAAACCTAAAAAAGCGAGATCAGAATTGTAATTTAAAGTTACCACAATTGTCTGGCCTATTCTATTCAATTTCAGTATTCCTTTTTTCCTTAATGAATATAGACCAGAATGAATTCTTTCATAAGAGTAATTGCAATTTTTCTGAATTTCTCTTATGGTCTTAAAATTTTTCTCAGGAAACAAACTTGCCAAAATATCAATCTCACTCCTCGATATCATAATTATTAATATTTCAATATATTTATAGTTAATTTCTATAGGTATATTGACTTTTCTACAACCGAAAATAATATATATATGTAAATCAATATATATATATGGTTGAGATAAGTGGTAAAATAAGCATTACAATAATTAGCGTTTCCATAATAGTTGCTTTAGGGCTAATTTCTCCAGAACCAGCAGCAGCATCACAATCTGACGAAAATCTTACAACAAATGTTACAGTAAGTAATGTGGCTCCAACAGTTGGAGCAATAACTTGTGAACCTTCATCATTAACACCAGCAGCAGGAAGTAATACTACAGTAAGTTGTTGGTCGACTTTAAGTGATGACAATGGATATGGGGATATTAATCAGTCAAAATTAATCACAAATTTTTGGTTTAATGAAACAAAAACAGAGACTTCAGCAGATGATTTAAATGACCATTATTCAAATGGTTCAGCCTCTAATGCAGGAACTGACTGTACATGGACCGATGCATCAGGAACGGATATAACTGTAAACTGTACGTATAAAACAAGATATTTCATAGACCCAACAGTATCACCAAATATATGGACAGTGAAAATTGTGGTAAATGATAGTTCAGATGCAACTGGAAATAATGAAACAACTTACACAGTAGATTCAATGTTGGGTTTGGATGTAAAAGAGACTTCAATCGAATATGGAACTTTGGCTTTAGGAGAGACTTCTTCAGAGCAAAAAACAAATGTTACGAACTGGTGCAATCAGCTGATAGATGTTGATCTACGGGAAAGTGAGTATTCAGGACAATTGTATTGTCCAGCAACAGGTTCAGCAAATATTACAACAGATGCTGCGTCAACAGGAATAAGATTTAATGAAACCTCAAGCTTTGCATTTGTTAATGGAACTGAACTTACAGGAACTTCAACTGCCTTTGTAGGTTTTGACTTGGACTACTATGATGCTTCAGGAACTACGGATGGTGAATCAACAAGTAACCTTTATTGGTTAATAAAGATTCCAGATACTGGAGTTAGAGGAACCTGTTCAGGAAAAACAGAATTCGTTGCAGAAGCAGGATAAAATATTTTTCTATTTTTATTAACTTTTATTTATAAATTTATGCTTCCTGTTAAATATAAAAATAAAATTCTAATAAACAAAAAATTAGTAATCTTTACATTTTTTCTATCTGTTTTGTTTTTATTAAATGCTACCTATGCTGGAGGAATAGGAGCTGGTCCTGGGGAGGTAAGATTTGAAAAAGTTCTCAGAGGAGGTTATGCAGAAAAAACAATTATAATTACTAATGGGTACGATGTCCCTGTGGAGATTACAATTACACTGGAGGGTCCATTCAAAGATTGGATAGCTTTTGAATTTGGAAAAAACTTTATAATACCTGCTAACTCTACATTTGAACTTAAAGCAATTATAAAACCACCGGGAGATATTCCAATTGGAATTTATAATGGCTCAATTACCTTACATTCAAACCCTCAGACAAATGAGAGTGTAGCAACTCAGTTTGCTACAACCACAAGAACAGGTGTTAAGTTATTGTCTTTTTTAGAAATAACAGGTGAACAACTTTTGGAATATGAAGTTAGTTCAATTTCAATTAATGATGCTGAAGTAGGTTATCCTATAGAATTTTTTATCTCAGGAAACAATAAAGGAAATGTAAGAGTAAGTCCACAGGTTCATATAGATATTTTAGATAGAGATGAAACCAAGATTTTAAAATCTGCTGATTTTGATTGTAGTGAAGTTTTACCAACTACAACAGGAACAGACAAATTTAATATTTCTTCTGAGAATCTAACAGAGGGACAGTATTGGGCAAATGTTAGTGTATCAATAGGAGGGAAAGTTTTGAAACAGAAATTACTAACTTTTGATATATTAGCAAAGGGTGCATTAAAGAAAAAAGGAGAATTAATACGCATAGCGAATAAAGTATGGGTAAACACTGGTGAGGTTGTTAAAATAGATTGTGTTTTCAAGAATACAGGAGAGTTGACAACAAGTGCTAAATTTAAAGGTGAAATTCATTTAGATGATAGAATTGTTGGTGTTTTAGAAAGTGATGAACTTGATGTTCCTGTTGGAGAGACGATTAATTTAACAACATATTTTACTCCAAAGGAGCAGGGGAGATATATTGTAAAAGGTAATGTCTATTATTCTAAAAAAATCACCTTCCCAAAAGAATCAATAATTAATGTTCAACCCATTGAAGCAAAGCCTGTATTGATAAATATTCAAGATAACCTTCTTTATATCCTAATAATTGTTATCATAGCATTACTGATAGTTTTACTAAAATATAGATAAGTCCAAAATTCGGGATCTAATTTTTTACTTAAATCTCCTCCTTAAGGTGAATTTTGGATAAATTCCCATTGCCATCATTTCGTCTAAGGCTAATTATTTAGATTTTGTTAAGGAATTAGTATTTAAAATTACAGAAGTTGGTAATGGAAGGCAGGTTATTGATGCTCCAAAGTAGTTAATTTTGTTTGAGATGAACATAAAAATTTTCCACAAAATAAAAAATATAAATCATTTAAAAGAGATACATAGCTATATATATAACTTATTTATATATATAAATACATACTTATGAGGTGAGAAAAATGAAAAACAACACGAATGGTGTATTAAAGCCAATTACGGTGATTTTGGTTGCGACGATAATGATTGCGAGTGTTTTAGTAGTGATGGGCGACAGAGCAGAAACAAATCCACAAACAGAGAATCCAGCAATATTTGAGTATAATGAAAAACCGTTTCCAATACAGGAATATGATCCAGGAGAGATTATCGTTAAGTTCAAATCAGGAGTTTCAGATGAAGTAATATCTAAGATAAACTCAAGACATGGAACTTCTGTAATCTATGCCAGTCCGTATGCAGGTTTTAAGCGATTAAAGATTCCAGAGGGAAGAGCAGTTTATAAGATGGTTAAGATCTACAGCGAAAATCCAAATGTTGAATATGCTGAGCCAAACTTTTATGCCTATGCTTTGATAGTTCCCAATGATGAATACTATCCTTATCAGTGGCACATGGATGGTATTAATGTAGAACCAGCTTGGAATATCTCTACTGGTTCTGGAGTAACTGTAGCAATTGTTGATACTGGAATAGCCTATGAAGATTATAGGAAATATTGTCAGGCACCAGATTTAGCTCAGACCTGTTTTGTTTCAGGCTATGACTTTGCCAATAATGATGAACATCCTAATGATGACAACGGACATGGAACCCATGTAGCAGGAACAGTGGCTCAGAGCACTAATAATTCCATTGGCGTAGCCGGAGTTGCTTTTGATACTTGTTTGATGCCAGTTAAAGTTTTAGATAGATACGGAGAGGGGACTTATGCTGATGTGGCTGATGGTATTCGCTTTGCAGTGGATAATGGTGCAAAAGTGATTAGTCTAAGCTTGGGTGGTAGCTACCCATCAACTACTTTGGAGGAGGCAGTAGCTTATGCTTATAAAAACAACGTAACAATGATATCTGCAATTGGAAATGATAATGAATCAACTGCTCTTTATCCAGCAGCTTACGATGATTATGTTATTGCTGTAGGGGCTACTCAGTATGATGAGACAAAGGCACCTTATTCTAATTATGGACCTTCTCTTGATTTAGTAGCTCCAGGTGGAAACAATAACTTAGACCAAAACAACGATAGCTATGCTGATGGAGTTTTACAACAGACCTTCGACAGCTCGCCGGTTTGCGACTTCGATTACTATTTCTTCCAGGGAACCTCAATGGCTACTCCTCATGTCTCTGGAGTTTCAGCTTTGTTAATTGCCAATGGAGATGCAAATACTCCTGATGAAGTAAGAACTACTCTTCAAGAGACTGCAAAAGATAAAGGTGATACTGGCAGAGATGATACCTATGGCTGGGGAATAGTTGATGCCTATGCTGCTCTTCAATGGACAGCAGCTCCAGATATAACACCACCGGTAATATCAAATGTAAATGCAACTGATATAACGGACTTATCAGTAAAGATAACATGGGATACTGATGAACCAGCAGACAGCTTAGTGAGGTATGGAACAGAATCAGGGAATTATACAGACAATGTAAGCGATTCTGCCTATGTTACCTCTCATGCTATCGACCTTACTGAATTAGCACCAGAGACAACATACTATTATGTTGTGAACAGCACAGATAAGAGTGGAAACTTAGCTGAAAGCTTTGAATATAATTTCACTACTAAAGAGGCACTACCAACACCAGAAATGCACGTAGCAAGTATTGATATGGAATTAGTTTCACGATATCAAGGATGGAACTACTATGTAACTGCGACTGTAACAATAGTTGACAATACTGGCAGTTCAGTAGAAGATGCGACAGTATATGGTAATTGGAGTGATGCAACTACTGACAGTGATTCTGGAACAACAGATGCCAGTGGGAAAGTAACACTTCAATCAGATAGCGTGTGGAAACCAGAGAGTGGAACAACATTTACTTTCTGTGTAACTGATGTGGAAAAAACTGATTGGCAGTACAATTCATCAGCAAACGTGGAAACATGTAATAGCACATCAGTGCCATAAATAAAATTAGAATTTTATCTTTTATTTTTTGATAAGCTTAAGATTCGCTAATTTCCTCCTTAAGGTGAAATTTTGGATAAGAAACTCAAAGACTTAGATTCAATAGATAGGGCATGGATAAGAGGAGAAGAAATGACCAGAAAAAGAACCAAAAAAGAAACTCCCACCGAAGAACTTAAAGAAGAAAAAGAAAAGGAGATTAGTAAAGAGACAAAGAAACCTAAATTAGGTAAAGAGAATATGAAGAATTTGAGAAATTAATAGAAGAAGTAAAAGCCTTGCCTGAAGAAACACCAGAACAAAGAAGAAATAAAGAGAAAATTATTTGAAGATATTGAAAGAGAATTAAACAAATTTGAATATAAAAAGTAATTAGATTATGGCTGAAAATAATGATTTAGAAGAAGAGATTAAAAAACAATTTTTGGAAGGAAAAATCAGTCGTAAAGAAGCTGTAAAAAGACTTAGAGGAGAAGGAGGGTATATAATAAAGGAAGGTAAAAAATTACTGGACAAATGGGAAAAAGAAAAGAGTGAACAGCAAGGAGGAGGAATTGGAAGAGATGAGAGAAAAGGAACTGAAAAAGATGAGGGAGATGAAAGTAGAAGAAAAATGGAAGGAGAAGGAAAAAGAACACCTCATAAAGGGGCTATTACAGAACACGAGGATGTAACTAAGGAGGAAGATGTAACTAAGGAGGATTTACAACAAATAATCAAAGGGATAGAAAATACTGTAAACCAAGAAAAAGAAAGAAAAGGTGGTTCCAAAGTTGGAAATTTTTTTATAAGTGCTAAGAATAAATTGTTAGGGTCTTCAGGTAAAGTATATGCAAAAGAAGTTAAAGAATTAGTAAAAGAACTTAAGAATATATTAGATAGGCTGAAGAAAGATTATCCTGGATTAGATTTTTCAAATGTTGAGTCCAAAATAGAGGTTTTAGAGAAGGGTTATGAGGAAAATAATGAGTGGCCAGTTGAAAATTTGGAAGCAAGATTAAATGAAATTAGAAGGGAACTTGATTATGTTTTAAGATATGGAAAAAACAAACCAAAGTTTGAAGAGAAATTATTTGGAACATCTGAACAACCTCCTTCTAAAGGAGATAAGGTTAAAAGAGAAAAAAGACAAAAAGAACATTTTGATAAATTATATAAAGAAATAGAGAGTAATTTAGAAAAACAAACTGATATACCTGAATACTTAAAAAAGGATATTAGTAATGCTTTAGAATTAGCAGAAAGAGAAAAGAAGGGAGGTAATTTGGAAGAAGCAATTAAATTTTTGGAAGGATGTAAAAAACGTATCTCAGATTATTTAAAATATGGTGAGACTGATTTAGAGAGAAAAGAAAAACCTTACCATGCTTATCTCCCTCACGACATTGGGGAAGGGATGGGCTTTGCTGCACTATTCATAGGATTGTTTTCTGTGGTTACCGGATTTCCATTTGGTTGGTTTTTTGGATTACCTTTGTTGATTATTGGATTGATTTTCCTTCCTTGGGGAAAGATGGAATTCGTGCACCAGGCAGGATTGATAATGATAATTGCAGGTATTGTTATTTCCTTCCATTTATATCTGTGGTATGGAGCAGGAATAGCAATACTAGGTTTTTTCCTCATGATTGGGGATAAGATTGCAACTCACAAAACATTAGGAAAGCTAGGTCCTCCTGTAGCACAAAGCTTCAAGATGGTATTAACAGTTTCCCTTTTAGTTGCAATAGTACCACGTTTCCTCGGGTGGGCAGGAATAGAAGTTGACCTTGCGAATTTGGCGAATTTAACACTTTATACAGGTTTGAACACAGTAGTACTTTATATATTGTGGCACATGTCAGGAGGAAAAAACTTGAAGGAAATCAAAAAAGAATTTTTTGAGGAAGAATTAAAACATGTTAAAGGAAGAAATAAAAAAGATAATGAACCTAACAAGGCTGAGACTAAAGCCGAAGAATATGCTTCAGATGAGGAAGATACTTCAGATGAGGAAGATAAATCATGAAAGGACAAGGCTTTTTGGAGGCTATACTCACAGGATTTTTGATAAGTCTGAGCTCTTTCTTGTTTGTTGAATATTTTGGTGTGATGGATTTAGGGAAGTTTGGACCTTTTGTTGCAGGTCTTTTTGTTGTTAACTTTATCTTATTACTTTTCATTGGAGTTCCAGGAAAGTTATATGGCACTTCAGTTGTGTTGGTTATTCTACTTGTTCTGGGATACGCTGCGTATGGTCCTTATGCAGAATATTTAAGAGGTCCAATGGATGATATAAGTGAAGGGATGGAGACTGCTCCTGGAACAATAGAACATCAAATACATTGCTTGTCTTTGTTAACGACTGACCCAATGAGTTATCAAACCGAGTGTGTAGCTCCTGACCAACGTAGGGCAGAAGAGGAAAATCCTGAAGATTATGGTTTTGAGATGCTAGATTTTAGAACCTCAACAGGAGATATTTATGCATCGATGCCTCTCCAAGCACAAACAAACTTTGAGAATAAAGGAGATTATAATGCTGAGAATGTTCTTATAAAGGTTACTGGTGGGGAATACAGAGAATGTGAGACAGAGGTTTTTAATTTAACTGGGGAGAAAATAAAAAAACTTTATACAATAGGGCCAGAAGAAACTTACAATTTTAGATTTAAAGGAAAAATAAATGACCCCTGGTCAAAGGATGTGGATTGTGGGTATGCGAAAAACAAAGCTTCTATAGGAGGAAAGATTAATTTAGAATATGCTTATGATTATCAAACAGAATCTTATATAGATAAGCTGAGAGCTATAAGAAATACTGAGGAAACAGATCCTCGTTTTGACATAAATTCAGCAAGAGAAAAAGCAGCACCAGGAAATGTTTTGATGCTTACATTTGGTCCTCTTATATGGTCTGAAGAAAGTTTCCAAGATTCTAATATTCAAGTAGGGTTCAAAAATGAGAGAGTTAATGGGGATGTAATATTTAGGGGAGAAAGTGAGAAAGCTATAGTAATTATGAATGAGATATGGAACAAAGAAAAGTGGTGCGAGGAATTCTGTAAAGGTGTTTTAGAGCCAGGATGTAATGAGGAGAATACTAGTGGTTGCACAAATGATGTGGAGAAAGTAAAATCCATTTATTCTTATTGTGAGATTACTCCAATTGGAGAGACAATTAATAAGGAAGAAGAATTTTGTAATAAAGCTGTAGTAGGTTTTACTAAAAAGGAGGATGGAACTTATTCTGATTGTAAAGCTGGAGAGCCAATTGATGTTTCAAATGAAACTGAATGTAATGAATCCGAGAATGGAACACCTATATATAATTCGGTTGGTTATGAAGCATGTTTGAATAAATCAACTGATTTAGAAATAGATGTTGATGGTCAAGCACAATGTAATGAGTCTAGTGCGAATTCTATGTATGAGGTAAAAGGTAAATATACTGGCTATCCAGATAAAATCACAATTTATATAGTTGGTGAAAAGGGGAAGGAATTTGTTGATTTAGCTTGTGGTGAAGATGAAAGTGAATTTGTTGATTGTTCAGATATCGATGAAGAAGATAAAGTTGAATTGAAAAGGAAAAAAGGTAGATATGAATTAGGTTCTGGGGAAAAACAATTCTTATATTCAGGTGTGGAACTATCTTTAACAGGTTTCCCAACTAATTTAAACATAAAAGAAATAAATTTTGGAGTGAAATCGGATGCAACTTATAGAGTTAAAATGATTGAAAGTAAAGAACTAACAATCCATAATCCTCACTACTTTGATTAGTTTAATTTAAGTTTTGTAGTAGATTATGATAAAGAAGACCATTGAAGCAGCCCTTTTTTTGAATTCTAAGCCAATGAGCGTGTCAAAGTTGGTTGAAATAACTCAGGTTTCTTCTTCTGAGATAAAGAAAGCTCTGGAAGAACTGAGAGAAAAGTATGATGAGGAAAGTGGAATTAAATTGGTGGAAAATGGAAACACATGTCAGTTAATAGTTAATCCAGAAATTTTATCAAAAGTTAGGGATATATCTCCTTACAAGGATCTTTCTCCTGGACTGCTAAAAGCTCTTTCAATCATTGCATTTAAAGGTCCTTTAAAGCAAAGTGTGCTCGTGAATACAATCGGAAACAGAACTTATGAGTATGCAAAGGAGTTAGAGAATAGGGGTCTAATTTCAGCAAAGAAGCACGGAAGAACAAAAATCCTAAAGGTCACTCAACTTTTCATTGATTATTTTGGAAAAGAGCCAGCGAAAACAAACTTGGAAAGATTTATGCAGGATAACGATGGAGAAGATAATTCAGAGGAGAACCAAGAGGAAACTAAGGAAACGCCTGAAGAACAGACCTAAATAATTTAAGTTTCTTTTTACCCAAAATACTTTTCATAGGAAAGTCCATATCTATCTTGAAATTTCCTTTAGCAAAGGATTGTAATAATTTTTCTTTTCTCTTATCACTTAATTTTGAGTACATTCTTCGGAACATTAACTGCCTTTTTATTTCCTTTTCAAAGAAATTCTTACACCTATTTTCATATCTCAAAAAATCAGGGGATTCTTTGTTTAACTCTTCAGCTGCAATCTGTGCAGCGCTCATCCCATATATGATTCCTCCTCCAGTTAAGGGTTTTGTTTGAGCAGCTGAATTACCAATCAATAGACCTTTTGAAAATGAGTACTTGAAAAAATCCACAGGGATAACCCCAAAACCCTCTTCTTTTATATCAGGTCTCATTTTATGCAGCAATAAATTATAATGTTTGTTCAAATTTTTCTCACAAATCATACCATACTCAACCTTGTTTCTTTTAGGGGATCTCCATGCGAACAAATCTGAATATTTTGAATCAAGAAATACCTCATGATAATCAGCGCCCCTTTCTTTAGCATAACCAAACTTCCCAAAGTAAAATCTTTTTGGGTCTTCTCTAACAAAAGTTTTTCTCACTATTGAGTTTGGTCCATCACAACCAACAATATACTTAGTTTTATACTCATTACCTTTAGTTCTTATTCTTACCCCACTTATTCCATTAATTATTTCCTCAACCCGCTCAAACTTTACATCAACTTTCTTGTCAGCTTTCTTAAGCAAATATTTTTCAAAATTCTCTTTGTTCAAGATAATTGAGTTTATATTAATCTCTATAGAAGTTTCACCACAGTTCAAGATAGCATTATCAATTTCTTTCTCAATACAATATTTTGGGAAGTCAGCTAAATCATGAATTCTTTTTGATACAATTCCAGAGCATCTTTTAGGACCTAGATTCTTGTGCTCCTCCAGCAACAAAACTTTTTTGTTTTCCAGCAGATTAGCTAAGTATAGGCCTGCAACACCTCCTCCTATAATGGCAATGTCATACATAAACATTTAAATATTAAAATTTTATGTTTCAACCAGAAAATCTAAAGAAAAAAGGGGAAAAAGACTGGGAAAAAACTTGGAGAGAATCCTCTAAGCAGCTAGAGGGAAAAGGAAAATTCAAGCCAAAGAAAGAGAAAGGTAAAGAGCACTTGTTGTACAAGCATATAATGAAGATAAGGAAGGTCCTGCTTGAACTAGGTTTTGATGAGGTAATCCTGCAGCAAATACAACCTTATGAAGAAGTCTCGAAGCAATATGGTCCTGAATCAGGAGCAATCTTAGATAGGATTTACTATTTGGCAACCTTGCCAAGACCAGATATTGGATTATCTGATAAGAAGAAGAATTTAATTAAGAAGAGAATTCCAAAATTCAACAAATTTGATAAATTACAGGACATTTTGATGAGATATAAAAGAGGGGAAATAGAAGGGGGAGAAGACTTTACTGAGAGCTTGGTAACAGAACTAAAAATTTCCACATCAGATGCAATACACATGATTAATGAGGTTTTTCCTGAGATGAAGAATATCAAGCCAAAGCCCACAAAATTATCCTTAATTTCCCATGCTACAACAGCTTGGTTCCCTGTGTTAGCTAGATTACAGGAGAAAAAGGAACATCCAATAATGTTGTTTGCTTTACCTTGGAGATATAGGAGAGAGCAGAAGGAGGACAAAAGCCACTTGAAAGCACACATGAACTTTACTTTGGTTGTGTTGGATGAGAATTTCAAGATAGAAAATGGTAAGGAGATCACAGAAAAAATTCTGAAAAAGCTTGGCTTTAAAGGGATTAAATTCAGAAAAAAACCTAATGAGCCAGCTTATTATGCTAAGAACACGAATTTGGAGGTCTTTGTTAAATTTAAGGATGAGGAGATAGAGGTTGCTGAGATGGGAATGTATTCCCCAATTTCATTAGCGAACTACAAAATAAAATATCCTGTGTTTAATATAGGTCTTGGCTTGGGTAGGATTGTGATGGCACGAGAAGGAATAGATGACATAAGAGAACTTTATTATCCTGAGGAATACAGTGAGGCAGAGTACTCTAACAAGGAAATTGCTGAAGGCATTGAATTTATTAAAAAGCCAACTACAAAGGAAGGTAAAAAACTAGTAAATATTATAAAGAAAGGAATTTTGGATAACCAGGATTTAATTGGAGAAACAAAAAAGGAGATTTACAGCAATAAGGTGAAACTTTCTGTGATTGAGCCTGAGGAAGGAAAGAAATTATTAGGACCAGGAGGACTAAATGAACTTTATGTTTATGAGGGAAATATACTTGCAATAAAACCAGGTGAGAAGAAATTTGAGAAAATAGAAAAAGAAGGGATAAGAGTGTGCTCTTTCATTGATGCAATCTCAAACTATTTTGCATGGCTAGTAGATCAAAAAAAGAAGGGAAAATACACTATAAAGTATTCTGAGACCTTGCCTTCAATAAATTTAAAAATAAGGAAAGAAATAGAGAATTATATCACTAGCAAAAACAAGAAAATAAAGATAAATGCGCCTATTTTTCTAGATTTTGAAATAGAATAGTATTTTAATTTTTTAATATTTATTATATGAGGAAAGAAGTTTTTCTATTGCTTTTTTTAGCTATTTTGTTAATTAATCCAGTTTTTTCAGCTTTAAATGTTACTAGTTCATCCCCTATTTCTTTGAACGTGAGTTCCCCAGCATCATCTTCATTTAATATCTCAACCAACACCACAGAAAACGTTTCTTTGAGCACAGGAAATAATTATTTAGTTTATGGTTGGAACAACCAAACTATTTCTAATAGAAGCTACAGCAACTTGACTTTCATTATCCCTCGCTCCAGTAATCTAACAGCGAACTTGAGCTGGACAAACTCCTATAATAATTTGACTATTAACCTGACAAATTTGAGAAACCAGAGCCAGACTTATTTTAATAGCTCAGGTTCTGAAAGCCAGATAATAAGACTAGGAGCAAATAATGTCTCTTATGGAGTTTGGAAAGCATCTATTTTCGGAGAAAATGTTTCTACTAGTGATGAAACATTCAACCTAACAATCAAGCTTTTGGATAATAGATTTAAAATAAATTTTATTGATATTAATCATAAATTTGAGAACAAAACAATTGGGAACAATACTGAAAAAAACTGGAGTTTCTATGTTGACAACAATTCTGTTAATTCAATAAATGTCTCTTTAGTTTCAAATGCAGAAGATTATATTAATTTGTCTTTATATAATTCAACAAAAGATTTGATAAATTCAACAAATACTTCAAACGGAACAGCATCTTTATACACAACAAATATTTCAGAGTGGTATTGGAATGTTTCGGTAGATAACACAAACACTTCAGCAAATTTTACTTATAATCTAACAATTCATTTATCAGGAAACAATATTACAGAATTGGGAAATTTGACAAATAAAAGCAGGTCCCTTGTTTACTTTAACCTGAGTTCTCCTGAAAATCGGGTTGTGAATGGAAATTATAACAGTGTTATAAATATCACAGCAACAAACAATAACCAGTCTATAAATCTAAACATAAACCTTTCAGCACCAATTTTAAAACTCAGACCAAAGTGGACAGATAACTATTATATTGGAAATCAATCTTTAGAATCTGGAGAAACAGAAACTTACAACACAGCAAGAAATTTGTTTATAAATTTAAACCAGAAAAAAACCTTTAGCTTCCTGATAAACAACACAGGCGGTTTAGGTTTAACAAATCTAAACCAGGAAAATTCAACAAATTTGTCTGGAGGAGGACTGAGCTTAAACTTCACAAACATTTCTTTAGATGAAAATGTTTCTGCTGGAGGAACAGGCTACTTAAATATAACTATAGAACCCCCAGAAAATTCATCTTATACAAATAAGACTTTTGTGGGCTGGGTTTATTTAAATTCTTCCAATGGTCAGCCTTATACTCACTTAAATTTGACTTTAAATCTTAATGTAACAAATCAAACCCTGCCAAGATTAAACAAAATAAACAGAGTTTATTATCTTGAATCAGATAACTTAACCCAGATAAATTTTTCTGTTTATTTCTATGACAACCAGACTGTTGGTAAATTTTGGAACTCTTCTAAACAATACAATTTAAGTTTAGTGAATTCAACCAATAATTCACAGGTTTTGCAGAATTTAACTTTTAATGTTTCAGGGGGTTTGTTTTCTGGACAAGTAAATACAACAAATTTAACCGAAGGAAAGAATTATACAATTTTAGGAAATCTAAGTGACCCTGCAAAAAACACAGCAGATATAAATTTAACTTTTAAGCTATTAAACAATCTGAATTTAAATGTAACAAGTGATTTAAGTTCAATTGTCAAAACCCATCCTTTTGACTTTGAAGTAAATGTTTCTAAACTAGGAAACTTAAGTGCAGATAATATTACGGTTTGTTTGGAGTTGCCTGAGAATATAATAAACACAGATTCAAGCAACTGTACCTCAATAGGAAATATAAATAACACAAGTTTAAACTCAACAACTTGGAATCTGAATGGGACTATAAAAGGAGATTACACAATAAACATAACTGCTTACTCTGATGATGGAAGATTTAATAAAACTAAAGAGCAGAATGTTGTAGTTAAATATGGAAACTTAGTTGCTTCTTTAGGTGAAGATACCCCAGATTCAAAACAAGTAAATTCTTCATTCAAAGTTCATGTAAAAATAGAAAACGACGGAACTTGGCCCGCTTCCAATGTTGATGTCAATGTTATTGCAGCAAATGAAGAGAAATCGACAGATTGTTCCTCAAAAACAATAAATGATAACTCTCATATTACTTGCGAATCAGATTCTTTTTCTTTTTCTTCTACAGGAGATAAAAATATATATATCAATTTAACAGGTGTCAGAAATTCTACTTGTAATGGTGGAGATTGTGGGGCTTGGTGGAAAAGTGGAAAAATTGGTGACATAACAATAACAAGTCCTCCTTCAGATGGAGATGGTGAAGATGGTGATGGCGGAAATTTAACAAACTATGACCTTTCATTTGAGAAACCAACTTCTTCAACACTTACAATTAATCAGGGTGAAAGTACTGATTTGGATGTAAAAATAAAAAATACAGGAGATGCAAAACTGCACGATTTATCTTTAAAATTAATAGGGTTAAATTCAAGTTATTATTCAATTACACCAACAACTGAAAGAGATTTGGATGTAGGTTCCACTCTTGATTTTGATGTAAATTTTTCAATTCCGGAAGATTTCGAAGCAAAAGATTATTCTTTAACTTTAAAAGCAATTTCTGATGAGAAAAACAAAACAAAATCAATTACTTTAACTGTTTATAAACTCTCTATTGAATTTATAAATCTAACAAATGTAACAATTACGCAAGGAGAGCAGTTAACAAAAAAATTCAAAATAAAAAATACAGGTGAAAGAAAGTTACACAATTTATACCCTGAATTATCTGGTATAATCATAATCCCCTCAGCAAAGATTAATTTGTCCAAAAACACAGAAAAAGAATATGAAATAAATTTTTCAATTTCTAAAAATGAGGAAATTGGAGTAAAAGAAAAAACTTTAAGAATAATTTCCGATGAGAAGGATTTCTCAAAAGCTTTGAAACTTACAATTAAACCTTGTGAACAGGAAAAGGAGAATATAAATAATCAGTATTTGGAACTCTTAGCTAAATATGAAAACTTAACAAAAAGATTAGAGGATGCAAAAAATCAAGGTAAGAATATCTCTTCATTAGAACAACAAGCAAGCAGTTTGAACAATAGCTTAAAAAAGATAAAAGATTGTATTGAGAGGGAGGATTACATAGAAGCAAAGAGTGAGATTAAATCCGCAACCTCAACTTATTCAAGTTTGAGTACAGGGTTGCAAGAAGAAGACATACAGAGTGAGGAAGGAAATCTTTTTTTGATTGTGATCATAACATTAGTAATAGTTTTGTTAGGGGTTATCTTAGCTTATACTTATATTATCCCTAAAAAGAGAGCTTATATAAAGAAAATCTACAAATTTGAAGGAGGAAGTAGTTTTGCTGATAAAATAAAAACCACTATCAATTCTGTATTAAATCCTTTAATGAAGAAATTCAAAAAAGGGAAAAGCCAGGATGAAGTTTTGAGGAAGAAGAAACTAAAAGAATGGAGAAAGTATTACAATGATTTAAAGAAAAATAAATATGGAAAATAAGTTCTTTAATCTAGAGATTTTTAAATTTGTGTTTGTATCGGTTTTATATTCTATTGGATTTTTTATTTTGTATTTTAGTAAACTTAGCTTAAGTTACATAACAGTTTTTCAATCAAGACTAGTAGAATTATTCATTTTAAAAATTCAAAATTTATCAATAACAGATTTCTTACTAACTTATTTTGAACCTTTCTTTATTTTTTTATTTGCAATAATATTTTTTTCTTGTGGGCTAGCTTTCCTTTCTGTTAATAAACTAGGAGATTTGAGATATTTCCTAATTTTGATTTTCTTGCCTTTTGGATTTTTGTTTAATTTCTCAATATTATTCATCTTCTTTTGTCTCGGTTTGTATATAGTAAGCGTTTATGTCATACCTCTTGGAGAAACCTACGAGAGAGAATTAAAAAAGTGGAAGCACTTCAGGGTAGGTAGTCATGCTGTTTCTAAAGCGCTTTTCATTTTGTTTTTGTTAGTTTTTGCGGGTTCTTTTGTAACCTACTCTTTGGATAACAGTTATCAAAAATCTTTTATGAATACTACAACTTCAAGCTTGGGAAATATAATTAGTTCTGAAGTTAATAATATTCAAGAAGGAGACGTTAAAGATGATATAATTCAAAAAAGAATGAAAGAAGTGAGAGAGCAGTACCCAAATTTAACTGAGGAACAATACTCAGAAATAGAGAAAAAATTAAGGAACTCTATTAATAGTACTTTTTCCACAGAGGATATTAACATGAGTGGAGTTGTTGAAGCTAATATAGAAAATTCTTTAATTGTGGAATCTTTATATACCTGGTTCCCTATTTTCATGAGTTTTGGTATATGGGTTGTCTTGGAATTTTTAAGGAGCATATTATTTGCACCTATCTCAGGGATATTTTCCTATATATTTTTTAAAGTTGGTAAATTTAATAGAGAATCTACTGAAAATCCCTAACTATAAATTAATATTTTGTTGAATTATGAAAGAACTAAAAAATCTTGCTACCAAATCAGTTTCTTAATTTTTGATAATTATTTTATTTCCTATATCTTCAAACATTATTGTTAGTATTGCTTTAGAATTGTTAAAATCAGTGAAAGTTGGTGTAGTAGGATTGCAAGTTAAGTTCGCTGTTGAGTTACATTCATTATTACAAAAACATTCTTTACTTTTTGATAAATTTTGCCTGGTTTCATTGACACAACCAAAATCATCTGCTACTAGGTCAGAGGGACAACAAATATAAGTAGGGTTTTTATCTGAGCAGTTACAGTCTTCTGGGGAGGTATCACAGTTCTCTCTAATATAAGGATTGCAAAAACCATCTCCAATACAGATAGAATCTGGGCCATAACAATCTTGGCAGTCTTCTTTGCATTCATCTATTGTACAGATTGTATCCATATCACAAGCAAGAGTTTCTCCATAAATACTTATTTCTCCACTTGGAGAATGTACAAAACAGACAGTTGCAATTTCTTTTAAATCTGTATTCTTAACCTCTTTTGGAACCGGTAAAATATAACTTTCTTCTCTTTGCTTAAAGGTTAAATAACCTTGTTCAACTTTTAAATCACTCAAAGATATATTCAAGCAATATCTAGTATAAGATGATTCAGCAGAAAGTCTTTCTAATACACAACAAATTCTATCAGCAGTTCCCTGAATTCCATATTCAAAAGTTTCTTTTGTACTACTCATAACATAGGTTTGTATAGCAAGAAAAAAGATTACCCCAACAATAATTATACCGACAACAATAATGTATTCATTGAGGCCCATATTTTTTGGTTATATTAACTAAGTCTCCTTCTTTCACAAGTTCTAAAGTGTATTCAAATTTTTCGTAATTACCCCTAATTTTATTCAGTAATGCTCTTAAAGAGAACTTTGTTGGTATAGCACCAAGATAAGGCATCTTTGCTGTACAATCTAATTTTTTGCAATTAGTTCTCTTTCCTTCTACTTTAATACATAAATAATATCCAGAAGATATGTTCTCATCTGATATATATTCAATGAATTGTGAATTATTAATTTCTATATATTTATCTGAAGTCAAATAGATTCCTCTTACACTTTCATCTAAAATTAATGAATATTCCCTAACATTTTCAGAGAAACTCCAACATAATCCATTTATTTGGTTAAATAGTTCTTCGTATTGCTCCAAACTTCTTTGTTTTACCATAGACTGTGTTGTTTGTGTTAACTGTGAGTAAGCGATTGTAAAAAGTATAAGTCCTGCAATCACTCCGCCAACAATCCACATCCATATAGAAACAGAACCTGTTATACCCTTTGTCATAATCCAGAACTCATTATCTTGTCCTTCAATATATTTTTTAATTTATTTATTAATCTTTCTGTTCTTTCTCTATATACTTCAAAAATTTGTTCATCCATTGTATTTCTAAGAAAATTAATATGTATAGCTCTTACGGTATCAACTTCCTCTTTTGTGATTTCTCCACTGCTTGTTAATTCATTAAGGAAATATATAACTTCCTCCTGAGACTTTATCTCTTTATTTTCATATAACCCTAAAGCACAAACAAGAGATTTTATACACACCCATAAATATTTGGAAGCCTCTCTCAAATTTTTGTTTTTATAATTTCTATAAAATTCATCATAATTTTCATCTGCAACTCTTTCTTTTATTTTAACTTTATTTAAATCCATAACTTTTTATATTATTATTATAAACATAAGTAAAATTAGATAATTAAATAGTTGGGTTTTTGTAAAGCTAAGTTTCATCTTCTAAAGATAGTGCTATCAATGATTATTGTCAATATTTGTGTTAATGGAACATAGATGATGAGTTTGCCAGTTTTGGTTTCTTTTTATTTACTATAATACCCAATCATTTATGGTGAGGATAAAAATTTTCCTCTTATTTATAATTTCATCAAATTATGGTGAAAGAACTAAAAAACCTGCCTGGAATTGGAGATAAAACCGCGGAAAAGTTGACAGAAGCAGGGTATAATGATTTAATGTCTATTGCAGCATCTTCTGTGGGAGAAATTTGTGATGCTGTGGGTGTTGGAGAAGGCACCGCAGAAAAAATCATTGAAAGCGCGAGGAGTACTGTGGAGATGGGTTTCGACACTGCAGATACGATTTATGAAAAAAGAAAGCAAATAGGTAGAATAACTACAGGAAGTAAGAATCTAGATAATTTGATTGGTGGAGGTGGTGTGGAAACAGGATCTATTACAGAAACTCACGGTGCATATGGAAGTTCCAAATCTCAGTTAGCTTTCCAACTAGTAGTTAATGTGCAACTCCCAAAAGATAAAGGAGGTTTAGAAGGAAAAGCTTTGTTTGTAGACACAGAAAACACTTTCAGACCTGAGAGGATAGAGCAAATAGCAAAAGCTTTGGGTTTAGATCCTCAAAAAACATTGAAGAATGTTTTTGTGGCAAGAGCTTACAACTCTGACCATCAGCTTTTGTTGATAGAGAAAGCAAAGGAAAAAGTAAAGGAAGGGAATGTTAAGTTATTGATAGTTGATTCATTAACCTCTTTGTTTAGGTCAGATTATTCAGGTAGAGGTGAGCTTGCTCCAAGACAACAAAAATTGAACAGGCATTTGCATGAACTACAAAGATTCTCTGAGGTTTATAATTTGGCTGTTTATGTAACTAATCAAGTAATGGCTCGTCCAGATGTTTTGTTCGGGGACCCAACATCAGCTATAGGAGGACACGTTTTAGGACATGCAGCAACATTCAGATTATATTTGAGAAAGAGCAGGGACCAGAAGAGAGTTGCTAAATTGATAGATGCACCATCCTTACCAGATTCAGAAACAGTCTTCAAGGTAACAGATGAGGGGATAAGAGATTGATTTGTTTCTCACACTCATTCCACTTTATTTTTTGGTCTGTTCATTTCAACTTTCACATATATTTCATTATCTTTAGGAGGAACTTTTGTTCCTTCCCATATCCCTTCAGGATGAATCTTAACAAGTTCTTTACACTGTATTCTGGATGATAAAGAATTTTTTCTTAGAAAATTAATAACTCTTAACAAAATTAACTTTCTCAAATTTCAGATGTTTCTTGAGCATTTCAGCGATTTTTTCCTTAGATTTTTCATTTATTGTCTCTTTTTCCTCTACTTCAAGAACATTCTCTTTAATATTAAAATTGTCTTTTCCAGCACCAAAGAATTCCAGGATTGATTTTATTTTTTCATTTTTATCCTCAATTTTTTTATTTATTTTCACGTCATAAACAAGGTCTCTTCCTGCTAGAGGATGATTGAAATCTAATCTAACACGACCTGAATTCACAGATTGAATCTTTGCTTTCATGTTCCCAAAATCAACAACAAGACCAGGGGCAGGAGTAACGTTCTGTTTTTTGAATTCTGATTGAGGCACAGTTTTCACAAACTTAGGGTCACGGTTCCCAAAACTTTTCTCAGGGCTAACTGTGATTTCTTTTTGCTCTCCAGCATTCATTTTTTTTAGTTCCTCTTCAAGGCCTTTAACTACGAAATTTTCACCTAAAATAATCTTTATTGGACCATATGTTGCTTTTTCATTGTGAATCCCCCTTTCCTTAGCTATTTTCTCATCTGTTACATCAAAAATCTCCCCACTTTCCTTAATTTTTCCTGTATATTCAATCTCAATGAAATCTCCATCTTGCATAATTTAATAAAATTTTAAATTAGTATATAATAATACAAACATTTAAATCAAAGTTTCTTTTTCTCTTAAATAAAGTTATAGTAGAGGCCATATTTAATCATATGTTTCTTCCTGTTCTTTAATTTTTGATTCGTCATGGTTTTTAGGTTTTTTAGTCTCAAATTTTTTCCAGAAATAATAAAATAAGACAGAGCCAGGTAAAGAAAATATTAAAATAATAAATATAGCAGCTAAAACTTCTTTTTGAAAAAGTGGAAAAGATATTATTCCAAAAATTAGTAGGTAAGCAATAATCACTTTAGTATAAGTCAGTTTAGACTTTAGTTTAGAGTTTAATAAATATAACAAAACTGATATTATTAATGCTACAAGGAGATAGGATATAGGCACGGAAATTAATGTAATTATAATAATACTAAAAATCATTTCTTTTGCAAGATTTTCATGTGTCATTATACCAATTATACCAGCTCCTTCACCAGAAATTTCTCCAATAGCATGTATGGTAGACTGTGTAGAAAGGAAAGAAGAATATAAAAATAATGCACCAACTACACCTAAAATAATCCCAATTATAATCCCAGATAAAATTCCTGCCTTAAGACATCTTATTAATTCAGCCTTCATAATTACCAATATTTAAATTTTACTTATATCACAAACAAACATGGAGAAAAAGTAAAAACTATAATAGTTTGTGAAAATGGAAAATTAGTTAATAAAATACCAAAGTTAATTTCTTCTTGAATATATTTATAGCAATGTAAACTCTCAAACCACAACTTTTTCTTTGAATTTTTTGAGCCCATGTTTTCGAATAAGTTGCTTTCCCTAAGCAATTCTAATAGTTTTAGTATTTATATCCACAGCTAGGGTATTCTTAACTTTATCTGCAATTTTGAAAACTATAATTCCTGAACCAGTTCCAATCTCTAATACATTTTAATTTTTCTATTTTCAAGAATATCATTTAAACAATCAATCATGAAATATGAGTCCTCATTTGGCTCGTAAATCTTTCCTTTCATAACCTAAAACCTTAGAAATAAGGTACTATAATAAAATTTAATTGGAGCCAAGTAGTAAGTATGATTAGTAATGCTCCAACAATAACTTGTAGAGGAGAATGCTCTTTTAGTTTTATTCTTGCAATTCCTACTAGTAAAACAATTAGATATAGAGGAAGATAAAATATTCCTAACTTATATATCAAAACTGTAAGAGGTCCTGTGATTCCAGAAGTATGAACACTGATTTTCCAGTAAAAAGTTATAAACATCACCATTATTGCATTTATTAAGTAACAGAACATCAAACCTTTTATGAGAACAGGAGCATCAAATAAAAATAAACTTAGTAGTCCTAGGCCATAACTGATTATAGAAACTGTGAAAGGTTTGAATCTTAAATTTTTGATTGGGATGTTATAGCTTAAATGGTAGTGATTGGATTTCCTCTCTTTATTAACAAAGAAATAAATGTATCCAATAGGAATTATTGTTGCAAAAAAAACACAGAGAATTGGGAGCAAGATTATTTGAAATAAACTTAATGAACTAACATTAAGATAAATTAATATTAAGAAAGTAATCTCTGCAAATGTTAAAGCGTTTGCAATGTAAGATATGATTTCCCATTTCTTCATATAATAAATAAATTTTTATTTAACAAGTCAGATGAATTGCAAGAATAGCGTTCTCCTTTGTTCTATTAAATTCTTCACAAGCTTCTTTTGACTTCTTTTTGATTAATTTAATTCCTTTATTTTTCATTTCTTCTTCAACTTTATCATCAACTTTCATTGCTCCATAAGCTCCAGTACCTATTATCAAAACATCAGGTTTTTCTTTAATAACTTTTGTGATATCCTCGACTTGCAGAAGGTGGCCCTCTTTCCTCCACCATTCCATTATATGGTCTTTGAAAACAATCACATCATTTGTGTATTTTTCCCTATCAATAACTATTTCCCCAAATTTATAACTATCAACTTTCATAATCTTTTTGAGATTTAAATTAAATTAAATTTTAATTTATGCTGGGGTGGCCGAGTCCGGTCAAGCTTTTTCTTGGACCTTAGAACTCTTATCAAAAAAGAAATGGCTACGGAATAAGGCGCCAGCCTGGAGAGCTGGTCTCCTTTTTGGAGGCAAGGGTTCAAATAGAACTTTTAGAAAAAGTTCCATCAAAACAAGCTTTTAAAAAAGCTTGAGCAAAAAAGGGGACTTTTAGAAACCTCGAAAAACAAAGTTTTTCGGGGCCCCATAAACCCAAGGTTTATGAGGAAGTTCCAAAGAGAGATCTACCAACTCCAAAAGAAAAATGTTTGAGATTCCCTTCCCCAGCGAAACCTTTAGAAAAGGTTTCATCCAAACAAGAAACCTTTTTAGAAACAAGCAAAAAATTTGTTGATTAAGTAAATAATAAATTACTTTTTTCCTAATTTATGGGCCCGTAGCTCAGTCTGGTTAGAGCGTCAGGCTTTTATTATTAAAAGTTTTGAGGGTAAATAATATATGCCTCTATGAAAGAAGACACCTGAAAGTCGCGGGTTCGAATGAGCTTTTTAGAAAAAAGCTCAAGCAAAAAGAAGATCCCGTCGGGCTCATACAAACCTTTTAGGGGAACTTTTAAAAAAAGTTCCAGCAAAAAAAGAGGGGAACTTTTAAAAAAAGTTCCAGCAAAACAAGCTTTTAAAAAAAGCTTGAGCAAAAAAGGAACTTTTAGAAACCTCGAAAAACAAGTTTTTCGGGGCCCCATAAACCTAAGGTTTATGAGGAAGTTCCATCAAAACAAGCTTTTAAAAAAAGCTTGAGCAAAAAATGAAGGTTTGATCCAAAAGAAGAAAGTTTTTAACAAAGAATATTATGGCAAAGAAGGATCTTGAAGTGGAAAAACATGTTTTGGTTCCAGAACACAGAAAGTTAAGTGAAGAGGAAAAAACAGAAATACTGAAGAAATACAATGTCAGAGAAAAAAAGTTCCCAAGGATAAAAAAAACTGACCCTGCTATAAAAAACTTAAATCCTGAAGAAGGAGATATTATAGAGATAAAAAGAGAATCTGTGTCTACAAATCAAACTTATTTATATTATAGGGTGGTTATACCATGACTGTGAATGACAATAAGCTGTTTGAGGGATTTAAAAATATTATAGAGAAAGACCTTTCCAGCATTATTATAAATTACCATATTGAATCATTTAACAAATTTGTTAAGGAGGGTGTACAAAAGATTGTTGATGAAATAGAATATATACTTCTTGAGGAGAATTTTAAAGTTCTTTTATGGAAAGTTGAGTTTGGTAGTCCTGTTCTCAGGGAAGCAGATGTTTGTGAAAGAGTTATCACTCCAATGGAAGCTATGATAAGAAACTTAAGTTATACTTGCCCACTTTATGTTAATGTTGTACCTATTGTGAATGATGTACATCAAGAGCCAACAAAGATAAAACTTTGCGATTTTCCAATAATGGTTCGTTCTTCATTGGATCCTACACACAATCTAAGCAAGGAAGAGTTAATTAACATTGGAGAGGATCCTTATGACCCAGGAGGATACTTTTTGGTTAATGGAACAGAGAAGATCCTTGTTGGAGTAGAGGAAGTAGCAAACAATAGGATGGTGATAACCAAAGAAGAAAAGAAAGGTATTGAGATGGCAAGAATAAACTCAGAGAAGAATCAATACATACAGAGACACATGATTGAAAGAAGAGATAGAATTTTATACATGAATTTCTCAAATTTAAGAAATGTTCCTTTGATTGTAGTTTTACGTGCCTTAGGTTTAAAAACAGACAAGGAAATAGTTGAGTCTATTTCAGACACCTCAAAGATGGATGAGGAAATTTTAACAAACATTTACGAATTTGAAGAAGTAAGAAGTCAAAATGATGCCTTACAATATCTTGAGAAATTTGTTAGGGGGATGGGTAAGGAAACTCCTGAAGAAAGAGTACAAAATCTATTGAACAATTTCTTATTACATCACTTAGGTGTTACCTCTGAAAATCAAAAGACCAAAGCAATTTATCTTGCACATGTTGCAAATAGGTTGATTAAAGTTGGGTTAGATATTCATAAGGGAGATGATATAGACCATTTAGCAAATAAGAGAATAAGACTAACAGGCTATTATCTGGATATTTTATTTAGGTCCTTGCTTTTAGGTAAAAACGGACTTGCAAGTAGAATAAAATACAATTACCAAAGATTAACCAAAAGAAAGAAGAATCCTGTTTTGCAAGCATTGTTTGAGTCTAATTACATAACAAAGAGAATTGCTTCAGCACTTGCCACAGGTCAATGGGTAGGAGGAAGAGTTGGAATAACTCAAAGATTGGACCGTGTGAACTATATTAGAAGACTTTCAAATATGAGAGCTGTTGTTTCAGTTTTATCTTCTTCTCAGGAACATCCTGAAGCTCGTGAATTACATGGAACTCATTGGGGAAAATTTTGTTCCCAAGAAACACCAGAAGGTATTAACATTGGTTTGAGAAAACATTTGGCAACTTTAGCTTCTATATCAAAGGGGGTGTCTGATAAAGAAAGAGAAAACATCTTAAATTTTGTTAAAGAGAAATTATAATATGGTAAATGTGAGAGTATTTTTTGATGGGGTTCTAGTAGGGGGAACAACAAAACCAAAAACTTTTGTGGATGCACTAAAGGATAAAAGGAGAAAAAATGAGATTTCTCAAGAAACAAATATTACTTATCTTGAGGAAATTGCTGAAATAAGAATCAACACAGACAACAGCAGGTTGAGAAGACCTTTGATTATTGTCAAGAACGGAAACCCTTTACTTACAGAAGATCATTTAAAGAGAATAGCAAATGGTGAATTAGGTTTACAAGGTTTAGTTGAAGAGGGAGTAGTAGAATATTTGGATTCAGAAGAGGAAGAAAATGCTTATATAGCTTTGAATATTAAAGAATTGAATGAGGAACATACACATCTTGAGTTGAGTCCTGCAGTAATATTAGGTGTATCTGCTTCCATGGTTCCATTTGCAGTTCACAACAGGTCAGACAGAGTTAACTATGGTGCTAAAATGATGAGCCAGGCTTTAGGAACTTATGCTATAAATTATCTTTTGAGACCTGATACAAAAACTTATAATTTAATTTATCCTCAACATACTATTGTGGATACTGTTATCTACAAGTCAAATATTCTTAGTGAACATCCTCAAGGACAGAACATTGTTATTGCTATAATGCCTTATAAGGGTTACAATATGGAAGATGCTATAGTTATGAACAAGAATTCTGTTGAAAGAGGTTTATTTAGGTCAACCTTTTTCAGAACTTACCAAGCAGAAGAAAAGAAGTACTGGTCCATTGAGAGTGATGAAATTACCATACCTGATGAAGGTGTGAAAAATTACAAGACAAAATATGATTACAGGTTTTTGGATGAGGAGGGGGTTGCCCCACCAGAATCAGAAGTTGAAGGAGGAGACATTATTTTGGGTAAGGTTTCTCCTTTGAGATTCTATGGTCCAATGGAAGAATTTTTGTCTGAGGCAGAAAATAGGAGAGACACTTCTGTGACTGTTAAGTTTGGAGAGCGTGGTATAATTGATAAAGTTGTAATTACTCAGACAGAGAATGGTGACAAACTTGTTAAATCAACTATAAGGGAAACAAGAATACCTGAGATAGGTGATAAGTTTGCTTCTCGTTATGGTCAGAAAGGTGTTATAGGATCTGTAGTACCAGAAGAAGACATGCCTTTTACAGAAGAAGGGATAACTCCTGATGTAATTATTAATCCTTTAGGAATCCCATCAAGAATGACTGTTGGTCAATTAATGGAATTAGTTTATGGAAAAGCTGCAGCTATTAATGGGGAAATCATGGATAGTACCCCTTTTTATGAATCTTCTGAAAGCAAGATTTCAGATATTTTGAAAAAACAGGGTTTTGATGAATCTGGAGTAGAAGAAATGTATAATGGAGAAACGGGGGAAAAACTGAAAGCAAACATCTTGATAGGACCTTGTTATTACCAAGCTTTGTATCATATGGTAAGGGATAAATATTTCATGAGAGCTCGTGGACCTACAACAATTTTAACAAGGCAGCCAACAGAAGGTAAGGCAAGGCAAGGAGGATTACGTTTTGGTGAAATGGAAAAGGATTGTTTGTTAGCTCATGGTGCAGCTTTGACTTTGAAGGAAAGATTTAGTTCAGATGAGGAAGAAGTACCTGTTTGCAAGAAGTGTGGTGTTGTAGCAATTGAAAACAAAATAAAGGGATTGAGTTATTGTCCTATTTGTAATACTTCAGAGATTACTAGAGTGAAGATGTCTTATGCCTTCAAGTTGGCTATAGATGAGATGATGGCAATGGGTGTTTATCCTAAGATAGGTGTTAAAGAAGAACTTTAAAAGATTTTAATAAGTTTTTATTTTGGATCAAACCTTTCTTTTTTGCTCAAGCTTTTTTAAAAGCTTGTTTTGATGGAACTTCCTCATAAACCAAAGATTTATGGGCTCCGAAAAACTTGTTTTTGGGCTCGGGGAGATTTCCATATTATGTAAGAGCTTTTTGCTGGAACTTCCTCATAAACCGAAGGTTTATGTGGCCCGAAAAACTTTGTTTTTCGAGGTTTCTAAAAGTCCCTTTTTTGCTCAAGCTTTTTTAAAAGCTTGTTTTGATGGAACTTTTTCTAAAAGTTCCATTTGAACTCCCGTCTGAGGCTTTTTTTGATACCTCACCCATTTGGCGAGCTTAACACCTATAGTGTACCACCCTAAGCCCCGATGCTAAACCATTATAGACCGTTTTTCAGCAACCTTAAAAAGATTGCATCAAAAAAGGGTTAGCTACACCACGAGCCCATAACATCAATAAAATATTTTAAATTTAGTTGAAGGAAAAATCCTTTTATTAACCAAAAATACTTTTTTGGATCAAACGGTTTGTGTAGGGCTTTCCCCTAGTGGATAGCCAGAACACCAAAAACTTGTTCCCTAACTCGCCTCCATTCAGTGAACTTAGAAGCATAGTATTTTCTGCTTACCTTTGCTCCCTTCCGGGCCTGGGGGATTCACAGAAAGTACCACCTCCTAAGGCTGAACTTCGTAGTTGAATTAGAGAGGCTCTTGATGTTTTAGCTACCGCCCAAGGGTTTTCACCTCCTGCATTTCGACAGTTTCAGGTTACAGGCTACGCCTAACAGCCCAGGCTAGCCCCACAATTATAGTTTCTCAAGAAAATTTAGGTTATTTAAATTAACCACAAACCGAATAACCACAACTCTTGCAGACCTTGCAACCTTCTTCATTCACCATCTTTTCTCCACAATTAGGGCACTTATTTTCATCCTCCTGAGACTTTTCCTCTTTTTTATCCTCTGAATAGAAGCTAATCACTTGTTCATCCCTGCTCTTGTCTCTATAAATGGTTATCCCTTTGCATTTCATCTTCCATGCTTTTAAGTAAATATTTTCTATATCCTGAATTGTTGCTGTGCTTGGCAAGTTAATTGTTTTTGAAACTGCATTGTCAGTATATTCCTGGAAGGCAGCCTGTAACTTTAAGTGCCATTCAGGGGAGATATCATGTGCTGAAACAAAAACCCTTCTTATTTCTTTAGGAACATCTTCTATATCTTGAATTGAAGCGCGACCACCAACCTTTTTTATGATTTCTTGATTGTATAATTCTTTTTCTTTCAAAATATTTTCAAATAATTGATTTGTCTCAACCAAATTTTCACCTAGAGAATTAGCAACATTTCTCATGTAAGATATTGCGAAGATAGGTTCTACACCTGAAGAACAGTTTGCTATTATACCTATTGTTCCAGTTGGTGCGATTGTTGTAACTGTTGCGTTTCTCATCTCTCTATCATCTTTCCAAATGGATTTTTTTATGTTAGGAAAACTACCTTTTTTCTTTGCTATTTCATGTGATTTTTCTCTTGCAGTATCAGTAATAAACTTCATGATTTCTTTTGCTTTTTCCACAGCATCCTCACTATCATAGCGTATTCCCAACAATATTAATAAATCAGCGAGACCCATTATACCTAAACCAATTTTCCTATTGTCTTTGGTAGCTTTTTCAATTTCTTTAATAGGGTAAGGGTTGACATCAATAACGTTATCCAAGAAATGAGTTGCAATTTCAACTGTTTCTTTCAACTTTTTCCAATCAACTTCATATTTGTTTTCCTTCTTTTTCACCATTTTTGATAAGTTTATTGATCCTAGGTTGCAGGATTCATAAGGCAATAAAGGTTGTTCCCCACAATTGTGCGTAATTATGCCTTGAGATATCATAGAATGAGATAAAGGCTCTGTTAAATCATAAACCTTTTTCTTACCTATATATTTTAATTCTTTTATCTTATCTTCGAATTCGTCTGAATAATATCTTCTATTTAGTTTTTGGATTTTTCCTTGATGTTTATTCACAATAAAACCTATCTTTTCTATAAATTTGCTGATGTTCCCTTTGCTAATATTTAATTCATATAGGATTCCATCGCAAGTATAAGTTTTTGTTTCCTCTTTTTTGTTTGTGTATTTGAATTTTTCTTTCGGTTTTCTGCCTCTGTCATAAAT
>JAGXOL010000056.1 GCA_023659895.1 Candidatus Aenigmarchaeota archaeon LH_S7 | reverse complement strand
TCTATTTTTTCTTACCTTTTTTCCAAGTTGCTTCTGCTGTTTTATAAGCATCATACATACTGTAAACCCATAGGATTAAGTAGAATGGTATACCTATTAATAAAAAAGAGAGAATATCAAATATCCCTGCAAACATTACAAACAAGATACTTAAACCAATCTTTCCGCAATATACTTGTCCAAGTCCTGGAACTAAAAAACTCAAAATCATATCGGCTTATGCGAAGTTTTCCGAAGGAAAATTTGGGAAATCGAAGTATACGAGGTTTCCGCTGTGTTATGTGCCCTGAGTGCAGCGTAGCGGAGTAAAAGTGTAGAGTGGTTCGAGCGTTGGTGAGAAAGTCCGCCCACGAGATAAAATTTATTTTGACGGTTTCTTTTTCGGGTTCCAATAAAGCCATAAATTTCTTTTTCCTAATTTTCCTAATTCAAAACCAACTCTTTGATATAGCTTGATTGCTTCTTTATTTTCTTTTTGTGTACAAACAAGAATTATTTTCGGATTTAATTTTTCAAGCTTTTCTATTGCTTTCTTAAGTAAATTGCTCCCCGCTCCTTTTCCTCTAAATTCTTTTTTTATAAAAAATTCATCGATTGTTCCATATTTAAAAAAACCATATTGGATGAGATGTGCCCATACAAATCCCACTACCCGCTTGTTTTCTTCGACTACTAAAAAAATAGGCTTTATTTTTGATTTTTCTATTGGAATTAATAATCCTTTCTCTCTGTTTTCTTTTTCTTCTACTGGGTGAAGTTGGTAATATAAGTTGGAAATGATCTTTTTGTCCCTTTTTTTTGCGTTTCTAATTTTCATAAAATTATTAAAGTTAAACTATTATAAAAACCTTCTGGCGAGCGGGTGGATTGCACATAATACAGCTATCCCGAACTTTTCTTTTCTCCAATATTTAGTATAAACTTTTAAGTAAGAATAACTCAAATACTCTTGAATCATAATTTATAGTGGGATAACCATACAAACAGCCATACAAACAACTATGAATGAAGAAAACTTGAGACCTAAAAAGTTGGATACAAGTCCAGAAAAACA
>JAGXOL010000055.1 GCA_023659895.1 Candidatus Aenigmarchaeota archaeon LH_S7 | reverse complement strand
GAAGCAAGAAAGGATATCTGGAAATTAAAGAAAGTTATCAGTAAAAAACTGCTTCAAGACAAATCAAAAATAAATCTAAATAACTGCTCAATCAGGTTAAACAAAAGATGGTTCAAGTTTGTATTAACAAATAAAGGTTATCCTTGTTTTAAACTAACTTATAGACCAAAAAAGACCTTTGTAGTCCCTGTTGAAACTGATAATCAATTTAACCGATTTACAGATTATACCAAAAATGGTTGGAGATTTGATAATATCTCTCTTTTACAGAATGGAAATATTGCAATTGTTTTAGAGAAGGAATTTGAAGAACCAGAAATAACACAACACAATATTCTTGGTGTTGATATTGGCTCTACAACTCTAGCAGCAGTTACAATCTGGGATAGCAAAAAAGGTAAAGTTAAAAAGCAATTATATCTCGGCAGAGATGTTGCTTTAAGACAAAGAAAATATGAGAATAGAAAGTCTAAACTCAAATCTCTTACAGATAGAGGTTCAGGACAGGCAAGAAAATCTTTAAAAAGACTTAAACACAAACAAAATAATTTTGTTAAAACAAGGAGTGGTCAGGTTGCCAAAGAGATTGTTACTCTCGCTAAAAAACATAATTCTTATGTTGCTATTGAGAAACTTAAAAACCTGAAAGCTACTAAAAAATATAAGAGTAAAAACAACCTAAATAAAAAAGCCAGAAAAAAGATAAATAGAATACCTTATGGCTTATTCAATCAGTTTCTAAAATCTAACTGCTCAATCTCTTATATCCCTTATGACCCTGTTGATGCTTACCATACAAGTAAAAACTGTCTTGGTTGCGGTGCAATTAATCCAGGACATGTTTCAAGTAATTACTCGTTATATAAATGTAAGAAGTGTGGTAGAATAGTAACATCTGATAGGCAATCAAGTCTAAATATTGCCGTAAAATCCTTCCTGGAGCGGAACTTACAAGTCCCAACTTTAAGAATCCAGTATTCCAGGAAGCCAATCCCAGTAATCGGGTTGTTGCGTCCAAATGATGTTGGATTAACAAAGTCTACGGTGTAGCTCTATCCAACTTATGGAAAGCTCCC
>JAGXOL010000054.1 GCA_023659895.1 Candidatus Aenigmarchaeota archaeon LH_S7 | reverse complement strand
CTGATGTTATCGCTCCTGTTTTCTCGCAGAAGAAATCTACAGAATTACTATTCTTGTTGCGACACCCGGAGAGCCAAATAACAGGAGTGTAATAATTAGGTGGGAAACAGATGAAGAGGCAAATTCTACTGTTGAATTTTTGGAAGGGGGGAGTTGGCTTGTTAAGGCAAGTAATTCTTCTTTTGTTGAAAACCACAAAATAAAAATCTCCGGGCTTTCTGAAGGAAACTACACTTTCAGAGTAAATAGTTCAGATGATGAAGGCAATAGTGCAGTTTCTGGTAATTACAGTTTCACAATTGAAAAGATGAAAGAAATTAGTGGGCATTTGGTTATTAATGAAATAAGTATAGGGGCAAATAATTTTGAGTGGGTGGAATTGTATAATCCCACAGAAGAAGATATAAATTTGAGTGAAAAATTAACTTATCTTGTATATTATTCTTCAGGCAAGGGTTGGAATAATTCATCTAGCCCAGCACATACTAAAAAGAAATTATCTGGAATTATTCCTGCCAAAGGTTTTTATTTGGTTAAAATTGATGGGAATGGCACAACTGGAAAACCAGATTTAGAACCAACTCCAGATTATGACTGGGATTATAAGGGAGATGCAGATACTTTATCTAATAGCGATGGCACAGTAGCAATTTTCCCTTTTGACCCAGACATAAAAAACGCTGAAGTAGCAAAAACAGGAAGAATAGATGCTGTAGGTTGGGGCGATGTTGGTTGTGTTAAGGAAGGGAATTCTATGAATGCCCCACCAGGAAATCAAAGTATTGAAAGAAAACTCCATGGCTATGATACAGATAACAATTCCGCAGATTTTGTTATCAGGGGAACACCAACCCCGACAAATTCAAGCCCTCAACAAGTGCAAGAAGCAGATATTGTTTTAAACGAATTCCTGCCAATTGCCGGGAATTATTCTGAATTTATTGAATTTTACAATAAAGGAAATGGCTCTGCAAATATGAAAAACTGGACAATTGAAACAAACAACTACAACATTACAATAAATGAAAGTATTCTGTTGGCTGGATTTGAAAACACAACAATTGGAGCAGAGGGTTCTGACAGTGAATGGCTTGTTATTGAT
>JAGXOL010000053.1 GCA_023659895.1 Candidatus Aenigmarchaeota archaeon LH_S7 | reverse complement strand
GTATTAATATATTATGAAGATGGCTTATTTTATCTGGGAATATCCTCCTTTTTTTGTTGGAGGCCTTGGTACTTATGCTTCTGAAATGGTGCCTAGGTTTGCAGAATTCAAAGAAAGTGTTACTATTTTCACTTTGAATAATGGGAAGCTAAAAACCAGTGAGAAGAAAACAGGTATAGAAATTCACAGACCTTACATCTTTAATGCAACTGACTTAATGAAACTGATTCTTAGAAACGAATTAATAAATTGGGGCTCTTACATAGATTTTTTTAACAAGATTTTTGCTTATAACTATCTAAGTACTGCAAAGTTCCTCAATAAAGTTCACCAAAAGGAAAAGTTTGACTTAGTTGTTGTTCATGATTGGCTTTCCGCTATTGCTGGATTAATAATAAAACAAAACACAAATATTCCTTTGATATTTCATATTCATTCAACAGAACAGCAAAGAGTAGGTGATGGAAGTCCAATCATCAAGAACCTTGAAAGAGAGATGGCAGAAAAAGCAGATGCAATTATTACAGTATCTTATTCTATGAAAGAGCACTTGATAAGTTTGGGTTATCCTGAAGAGAAAATAAATGTAGTTTGGAATGGTTGCGATGTGGAAAAATACAAATTGGAAAATGTTAATTGGGACCTTGTAACCAAATTAAGAATTAAGTATGGAATAAAAGAGGATGAAAAGGTGGTTTTCTTTGTTGGAAGGTTGAATTGGATAAAGGGAGTTGAGAATCTTGTTTTGGGTTTCCCTGAGGTCTTGAAGGATTACCCTAAAACAAAACTGATTATTTTAGGTAAAGGTGAGGAATATCAGGATATAATGGAGCTTATAAAGAGATTTGGAATTGAGGATAATGTGATTGTGAGGTCAGAATTTATTTCAGAAGAGGAGAGAATAGCTCACTATGCTCTTTCTGATGTTTGCGTCTTTCCTAGCTTTGCTGAACCTTTTGGGATAGTTTCATTGGAAGCTATGTGCCTCAAAAAACCTGTGGTTGTGGGAGCTTCAGGTATTTCTGGATTCAAAGAGCAAGTTGTTACAGAAGGAGAGGATCAAACAGGTGTGCACGTGGATGGAAAGAAAGCAGAGGATATTGCTTGGGGTATAAAAGAAGTTTTAAAAGATGAGAAAAAAG
>JAGXOL010000052.1 GCA_023659895.1 Candidatus Aenigmarchaeota archaeon LH_S7 | reverse complement strand
TAAAGTTATCCCCTCTCGGGTTTTCAGCATTTTAAATTTAAAAAATTAAAAAAAAAGAAAAAAAATCTTTTTCAGCTATTTAGTTTACCAAACTTACTGTACTGGAATAACTTTTGTTCTTATTGTATAGCTATCTGGAATCAAAGCAATATCGAATTCGTTTTTTATTCCGAACAAATCTGTTTCTCCTGCTGTCAATGTCATATCTGTCTTTGTCATCCAATCTGCATTTATGTAATTATCTACACCAATAACCCCTGTCGCATCTCCTGCTGCAATGTCTATGCCATTTGTTCCCCACCAATTCTCAGTGGCATCAAATGATGTTCCTGATGTTATCGCTCCTGTTTTCTCGCAGAAGAAATCTACAGAATTACTATTCTTAAAGTTATTGTGGTTGGCTGTAACTTCATCTAAATCACCGTCACCTTTTACCTGTATACCAAAGTCATTGTTGTCAAACAGATTATATGTTGCTGTTACTTCATCACCATCGTGAACTGCAATTCCTGCTGAAGTTGACCAGTCATTTATACTATCTCTATAGGCATTTGGTTCGTATCTATTGTTCTTTAAAGTGTTGTGGTTTACTGTCACTGTTGCTCCACCTTTTGTGTAGATTGAATCTATTGAATGGGTTGGGTTTGCCTCTCCACTTGCTTCTATTTCATTGTTTAAAATATTAACACTACCGCTGTCTACATATATTCCTTCTGCACCCTGTCCATCATAGCCACTAATTACATTGTCTCTAATAACAATTCCTGTATTTTCTACTGTATTAATTCCCTGTGTTCCGCCTGTTATAGTAAATCCTTTTATTGTTACATCGTTGGCACTAATCTCTATCGCATTTGTTCCTGTAGGTGCTGTTATAATTGTATTCTCTGGTCCTTCCAATGAAGCCAAAGTTATTGACTCGTCTATTGTAATTGGAAAAATTTCTTCCCAACCACTGTTGTAATTACCTGATTTTACACAAACTACATCTTTTTCTCCTGTCGCTTCGTTAATTCCTTCTTGGATTGTGTTAAAATTCTCTACAATCACATCACAATCTGCTGTTGCTGGTGCTTCATAACTACTCAAATCTGCTCCTGCATCGTCAAAGTACTCTACATATCTTGTTGTTATTCCTGTACAGTTGCCTCCCCAAGTTATGTCCTCAGTTGTGGTCCCTTGCCAAGAACCATGATATTGTCGTTTACAATTTGTTTTGAAGTCTATTGTTGCTGGAACTCCTGCATTATTTTTTAGGTTGTGTGCGTC
>JAGXOL010000051.1 GCA_023659895.1 Candidatus Aenigmarchaeota archaeon LH_S7 | reverse complement strand
ACATATCACCCTAAAAATGAGAGTGCAAGAACTAATAGAGACAATATTTGAGTATAACAAAATCTGTAATCAACATCTAACTGAAATAGCCATTTCAATAATTTTCTTTTTTTAGATAAGATTTACTAAAACATTATTATAAAAATTTTCTTGTTAAATTATGGTGTTAAAAAAGATCTTTGGAAAAAAAGACGTGGATAGAAAGGAGGAAGAAGAGTATATAGATTTCAACAAAATTGTGGACCAGCCAAAAATGGAAGGTAAAGTTGTAGTAAAAATGGAGAAACTTTTGGAGTATAAGGATGCTGAAAGGATTCAAAAAGAGGTAAGAGAAGGTAAAATAGTGGTAGTTGAGACAGAACAATTGAAAAACAAGGACATTGGAGAGCTTAAGAGAGCAATAGAAAGGATCAGAAAGACCGTGGTTGCAATAGAAGGTGATATAGTAATGGGTCCAAAATCAATCCTGGTTGTTTGCCCAAATCATGCAGCTGTAGCAAGGGTTAAAAAATGACTTACACATGTATAAAATGCAGGGGGAAGATGGAAAAAATAGAGGAGAGTGTTATCTGTGCGCATTGCGGTTATAGAATCTTGATGAAGGACAGAAAACCTGAAGCTAAAAAAGTAATTGCTAGATGAATAATGGACGTACTAGAACTAATAATAAATGGCTCTGATTTCCAGACAGCATTAAAAGAGATAATTATAGAGGAAGGTCTAAATCCCTGGAACATAGATATTGCAATTCTTTCAGATTCTTTACTAAAATATTTGGCTCAGCTAAAAGAATTTAATTTCCGGATTCCTGCCCGTTTTATTTTGGTTTCTTCCATTTTACTGAGGCTTAAATCAGAAAGTTTGAATGAAAGCGAGGAAAGAAAAGATAAAGAGGCTGAAAAGATAGATATTAGTGGTTTAGAGGTTCTGGAGCCCCCTATTAACCGAATTCCTTATAGAAACATCACTTTTGAGGAATTAACACACACTTTGGAGAGAATCGTGGATAAGGAGAGAAAAGAGGAAAAAATACAAGAAAATAGAAAGGAAAAGATTGAGAAATTACAGCAAGTTGTGGAACTAGAGATTGAAGATTATATAGACAAGGTATTTAGGAAATTGCAGAATATTAACAAAACTAGTTTTTTCACATTGGTTCAAAACAAGGAGATTCTGGAATCCACCAAGTATTTCATTGCCTTGCTTCACTTAGCAAACCAACAAAAAATTAGATTGAAACAAAATAATCTTTTTGAGGATTTCAATATAGAGGTTTCTTCTTTGCAAACCAATCATTGACACTCTCCACGATTAAATCCGGAGTTTTCTTGCCTTTGGT
>JAGXOL010000050.1 GCA_023659895.1 Candidatus Aenigmarchaeota archaeon LH_S7 | reverse complement strand
GTGAATGGCTTGTTATTGATTTATCAAAAGTTTTGGATAATTTACTTGGAGAAAATGACACAATAACTCTTTATGATAATGAAAACAGGGAGATAGATAAAGTATCCTACACAAATGCGACAATGCAGGATAAATCTTATGCAAGAATGCCCGATGGAGAGCCAAACTGGGTTGACCCACTTCCTACTCCAGGGAAACCCAATAAACTGGAAAATCAAACAATAGGGGAACAGATTAATGAAACAGGAGGAAATCAAACTGTAAACCAGTCTATCAATAATACTGCAAATCAGACTTATAACCTGACCAATCTAACTTCAAACCAGACAGAAGGAAATGACACAAATTTAACAGAAAATATAACTTATAACGGAACAAATCAGACAAATTCAACCTGTAAAGAAAACCAAACTGGAAATCAGACAGAAGGAGCAAATGAAACCAAGCCAAGAATAACAATAATTTCTCCTGAAAATAAAATTTATAACCTTACAGAAATAGAATTAATTGTTGAAACTAGAGGAGAAATCCAGGAATTGTGGTATTCTTTGAATAATGAGGAAAATGTGAGCTTTGAAGCAAATACAACAATAAATACCCGGGAAGAAACAAATTATCTTGTTGTCTATGTAAACACAAGTTTTGGGGTTATAAATGAAGAAGTATATTTTTCTGTTAATATTTCCGGGGAAGATTTGGGTAAGGGTGAAGAAGACTTAACTAATAACTTAACAAACCAGAGTAATCAAACACAAAATAATCAACCAGATAATGATACTATTTCTCCAGATGTAAGTAACACTTCAAATAATTCAGTTACACAGGGAAATAACTCAGATGAAATAAACAATCAATCAAATACTCCTGAGGAGAGGGAAATGGTTGAGGAGGATTCTGGGGAAGAGGAGCCTTTAGATGACAAACAGGATGAAACAGGAGAAAGTGAGCAGGTACATTCTTCAGAAGAAGAATTACAGGAAGAAACTGGTTCTGAAGAAGAAGGAAATTCAGATGTTGAAAGAGACGAGAAAATTGAGGACGAAAGGAAAACTGCGAAAGTTGAAGAAGAAGTTGAGGGTGTTGAAATGGTTAATAATGTAGACCCGAAGGAGGAAACCGAAGAATATAAAAAAGAAATTAAGGAAACTGTAGATTCAGGGGGTGGAAAATGAAGAATAAATTTTTTTTGATGGGGTTAATCACAATTTTGCTAATTTCAAATATTAATTTTGCTTCTGAAACTTATCCTTCTATTTATGATAACATTAAAGTGGAAAAGAACATCTCTGAGAGTCTTGTTGCAGGCTCAACAGACCAGATTAAAATCTCTTTTGAAAGTTTAGTCCCAGTAAATAACACACTAGTTGTAATGGTAAATATTAG
>JAGXOL010000004.1:52674-56578 GCA_023659895.1 Candidatus Aenigmarchaeota archaeon LH_S7 | reverse complement strand
GAAGCAGTTTTTTACTGATAACTTTCTTTAATTTCCAGATATCCTTTCTTGCTTCCTGTATTATATCAGATAGTAAAAAAGAAGTTTTTCTAATTTTATTATAAGTTTTGTGGTGTAAGTGATTGGAAGAATCAGAAAGAGGTAATTGTAGACAGGTAAAGTTTAGAACTTTTAAATATTCTTTGATTATTGTATTCAACAAATCTTTTTTCCTAAATGTTAACTCTTTTCTATTTAAAACCAAAGTCTTCCTTACAAGTCCCATATATATATTTAGAAAGAAAATTATTTATAAGGCAATTCATCTCCACGATTAAATTCGGGAGTTTCTTGCCTTTGGTTAACTATAAATTATTGAAAGAAGCTAAAATCATGAATTTGTTTGGGGAGAATCTCAAAGAAATTACAACTAAGATGAATCTGGCTAAGGAAAAGGATTTCAAAATAATAGAAGGGATTCCACATATTCAGATTTATAGGATATAATTATGGGAACAATTTCATCAAAAAAATATATTGGTTATTATGGGTAAACTAAAAGGGCAATGGTATATTATAGCAGGAATCTTGATTTCTTTTTCTATGCTTTCGTTTTTCCATATTTATTATAGCTATTCTAAGGTTGATATGACCTCTGTTTTATTTAATAATGAAGATAATTACGCAATGGATATTGTATCTGATCTAAGTGAGACTAGAAATAATTCTCCAATAACAGAAAACAAGCTTGCGGATACAGGAGAATTATTAAGGATGATTGAAGGTAGTTTGCAAGGAAAAGGATATTCTATAGAATATGATTACAATGCTTCTTCTGTAAAATTAAACATTACGGGAACTGATATGAGAGTTAATATTAGAAGATAATTATCCAAATATACCTAAAGCAAGGGTATCCCTCGTGCCTTGTGCAACACCCAATATTATTACAATCAATTTGAGCCAGTTCTTAAAATTCTCGTTTTCCAAGTATTTTTCAACAAAATAGATAAAGGCAATTACAACACCTAGTTTAATAAATATGAAAAAAAACCAATTACCTCCTAAAGAAGACATAATAATATTTGGTACTACATGTTGTTCCTTGAAAGCGTAAAATTGCAATGAAATGAAAGTTGTATTAGCATCAAAAACTTGGGAAAAAATGGTTAACTTGTTGAAGAGAGATCTGGTGAATTTCTTGAGGTTTCCTAACTTCAATATAAGGATTAGGAAAAAAACATCCAAGGATAAAACTTGTAGAATTCCAATAAAATTTGTTATATTAACTTGGGTAAAGAAAATTCCTGAAAAGATAAAACCAAAAGTGAAGAAATAGCTTTGGTATTTTACTTTTGTTTGTTTTTCCAAACCCAAAGATATTAATAGAAAAGAAAAAGTTAGTCCGAAAAGGGTGAAATAAATTAAGGGGGAAATTAGGAAATAATTAATTAGGTAACCTGAATCTTCCAGAACGCGGAGAATTGAGCCAAGGAAAATCCAAGGAAGAAGAGCTAAACCAAATTTTCCATCTATTTTTATATTTAGTTTTTCCAAGATTTTGTAAACCAGAAAGATTGCAAGGACTAAAATCACAGCATAAGTGAAGGTATTAACAAAATTGTAGCCTGTTGAATTTAGAATTGGTGCTACGAAATACTTATAAAAAGACTCATACATTATTTAATTATATATTATTATGAAAAATAAGATTTTCGCTACGATTTTAATACTGACCGTAATTCTATTTTCAGGTTGTACAATGCCTGATACTTTGCCTGTTGGGGATAAGTATTGTGCTGAGATAGGTCTATGTGAAAAAGATGTCAAAGAAGAGGTGGAAATTCCTGATATAATCACAATCAAGGAGATAAAATTTCTTACTATATCCGGGGAAAGGGTCAGTCCAAATACAACAGTTGATGTGATGGTTAAACTCAAAAATAGGGATGAAAATAAGCCTGTGAATTTAGAAGATGTGAGAATAAATCCTGGAATATTTAGTTGTGGATGTGATGGATGTAATTGTAATGATAGCTATGAAATGAATCCTGGACAAATTAAAAGTTTCACATTCACTATAAAATCTCCTGATAATGAAGGTACTATTGCAATGGAGGGTCAAGTGAGTGCATCTGTAAAATATGAATACACATCAAGCAGGAAAGCTACTATCACATTTACTAAAAAACGTACTGTAGTGGAATATATAGAAGGTGGAAAGAAGATTCCTATTCATATTTCTAATGTTCCTTCTGATGGTCCTGTTGATTTGTACTTGGATATTTCACAAATACAACAACCTGTGATTTTGGATAATCCAGGACCTTACAATATGTATTTGGAAGTAAGGAATAAAGGAGCTGGAGAAGTTGATAAAATAGAAGCAGATGATCTTAATTTGACTATGGAGAATATGGGGTTTGTTGATTGTTCTGAAGAATTTAGAGTGATAGGTCGTCTTGCTAATCAAGTGAAAAACAATAAAAAAATAACTGTAAGAGGTCCTAATCCAAAAAAATATTATTTTGCTATTAGGCCAAGCAGTTTATTGGCAGTGCCTCAGGGTCAACTAACAATGACAAAAATGATTACAGCTAAATCAACTTATACCTACAGAATTTCAGAATCAAGAAATTTGTTGGTTTCACCAAGAGCTCAAATATAATCCTATTATTAATAATTTTATAATTATGGCTGTGGAAAGAACATTTGTAGCAATAAAGCCTGATGGAGTTGCACGTGGTTTGATAGGAGAAATAATTAAGAGATTTGAAAGAGTAGGTTTGAAAGTTGTTGGAATGAAGATGGTTTGGGTAGATAGAGAATTTGCTTATAAACACTACACAGAAGATTTGGAAAAAAGAAGAGGTAAACACATTCGTGATTTGATGACTGAGTTCTTAATAAAAGGACCTGTTGTTGCAATGGTCATAGAAGGTGTTAACGCGATTGAAAACGTTAGAAAAATTGTTGGGGAGACTGAACCAAGAGCATCACCACCTGGAACAATAAGAGGGGATTATTCACATATTAGTTATGCTCATGCTGATGAGCAAAAGAAAGCAGTTGCAAACGTGATTCATGCTTCAGCAAACAAAGAAGATGCAGATTATGAAATTGAACTATGGTTTGAAAAAGAAGATACTCATACTTACAAGAGAATAGATGAGGAACATACAATTTGACACTCTTCCCTCACTAAAGTCTGTAGCTTTCTTGGGACTTTATCTGTAATTTTATATTCTTAATTATGAATCCAACTGTTAGAGTAGATAAGAGGGAGCTCAGAAGTGGGATAAAGGATTATTTGAAGAATTTTGGTTGTAAGATTGAGGAGAAGAATCTGGATATCTCAGATTATATATTATCAGATAGGACTGCTGTTGAAAGGAAAACTTTCCAAGACTTTATATCTTCCCTAAAAGATTTACGGTTTTTCAAGCAGATGAAAGAATTGTCAAAATTTGAAAAGCCTATTTTATTGATAGAGGGATTTGAAGCAATGGGTGGCTGGAATGAAAGTTCTTTTTTTGGGGCTCTATCATCTGCAATACTGGATTATAACATTTCAGTTATATGGACTAAAAGCAAGAAAGAAAGTGCTAATTTTTTATATATGAGTGCAAAAAGAGAACAATTTAAGGACAAAAGAAACTTGTCTATAAGAGTCAGAAAAAAGCCTACCTCCTTAGAAGAAGAGCAAAAATATTTGGTTGCTGGTCTACCTTATGTTAATTCTGTCTTAGCTGAAAGAATGTTAAGGAAGTTCGGTCCCCCTAGAAAAATATTTAATGCGAAGAAAGAAGAACTAATGGAAATTGAGAAAATGGGGGAAAAGAAAGCTGAAAGAATCTTGGAACTTCTTAAGACTAAATGTTTTGGAATATGAAATGTCTTATGCTTGGATAAGATTATTTTTCTT
>JAGXOL010000004.1:0-52575 GCA_023659895.1 Candidatus Aenigmarchaeota archaeon LH_S7 | reverse complement strand
GTTTGGCTAGAAAGTGTCTTATGCTTGGATAAGATTATTTTTCTTTTTGGCTAGAAAGTGTCTTATGCTTGGATAAGATTATTTTTCTTTTTGGCTAGAAGCTTTTTCTTTTCTAAAGAAAAAGATTCTATTATGCCAGAGATTATTGCTGGGAGAGACTGGAAAGATATGCAGGAATTCAAAAGCAAAGGATTACTTGATATTGGAAAAAATATTGTTGGTACAGGAACTGAAACTCACACAACAACCCCTATAAAAATGGATGTTTTAAGACCTCACATCGTAACTATTGTGGGTAAAAGAGGTTCAGGAAAATCTTACACAGGAATGGTAATTGCTGAAGAAATTTGCAAGTTACCGGAAAATATAAGAAACAACCTTTGTGTTGTAACTATAGACACTCAAGGAGTTTTCTGGACTATGAAATATCCTAACAACAAACAGAGAGATTTATTGTATCAATGGGATTTAAAACCTCAAGGTTTTGGTGTAGAGGAATATATTCCTGTAGGGCAGACTGAGAATTTTGATAATGCGGATATTCCTTACGATAAAACCTTTTCTTTTAAGCCAAGTGAGCTCAACATAACTGATTGGTGTTATGCTTTGGGTTTTGAGCAAAATGAATTGGAAGGAATTCTTTTGTCAAGAGCTTTGGAAAAGATGGAAGGTAATTATTCAATTGATGGTATTGCAAAGAAAATTAATGAGCAGGATTTTGATGAAAAAATTAAATTGAAAGTTGAAAACATGCTATTAAATGCTAAAAAATGGGGGATTTTTTCTGAAAAGGGAACAGACATTTATGAATTCCTTAAGCCTGGAAAATTAGTGATTTTTGATGTTAGCTTGTTTAGTGGAGGTGCTGGTTGGAGTGTCAGAAGTTTGATTATTGGATTGATAATGAAAAAAATTTACGAGGCAAGGATTCTGGCAAGGAAAGAAGAAGAAATAGCAACTATTGAGGATCTAAATAAAAAAAGAAAAATACCTCTTTGCTGGATTGTTACAGATGAAGCACATAATTTTGTTCCTGCTAAGGGATCAACTGCTGCCACAGATATAACTTTAACTGTTATTAGGCAAGGTCGTCAGCCAGGTATATCTCAAGTTTTCATAACTCAAATGCCAGATAAGTTGCATAGTGATGTTATTTCCCAAACTGATTTGATTATTGCGCATCGTTTAACCTCTCAAAGGGATATTAACTCATTGAAAGCCATAATGCAAACATATATGCTCTATGATATCTCAAAATATTTAGATGAACTTCCTAAGCTAAAGGGTACTGCAATAGTTTTGGATGACAACTCAGAAAGATTATATAAAACTCAAATTAGGCCTAGGCAAAGCTGGCATGGTGGGGAAAGTCCTGTTGCTTTGTGAAGTTATTTGCTTTTTAAACTGTGAATTAAATAAAAATTTTCTCAATTCTTTTTGTTTTTCTTTACCTATTTCCATCAACTTTTTTAGTTCACTAGATTTTATTCCTCCTGTCCCCATCTTCTGCATTGCGCAAGTTTCATTCTCATTCAAAAAGGATACAATAAATGAATAATCAATTGCTTTTTCCTCTGTCTTGTTCAGGTCAACCATATAATTTCCTTCTATACTGGAAATTGTTACCATGATAGGTAAATGATTCAATTTTATGTTTTGGTCTGTTAAAACAATTTCCCCCTTCTCAATTTTTGGCATCTTTGTGTTTTTAAGAGCTTTTACTGCAGCTAAATTCAAGGCATCCACTAAGTTTCCATCATAGTTCAATACATAACCATCAATGAAAACCTGGATTGCTTTTTCCCCTTTCGTAACACAAAAATCCTCCATGTTTAACATGTTGCTTTCCCTAATGCTCCTGTCAATTACTCTAGAAAACTCTATGTCAATATTCTTCTCTAAATCCTGAAAAACTATAGGAACATAATTTAATGAAACTACTAAACCCCCTTCATTAGGTGTATCTGGGTAAGGTTCCATAACACCAAATTTTACTCCTACAATCACTTTTGTGTCTCCCATTTCAACATAACAGCTTCCCTCAGCTTTGTCCACAGGGTTTAATTCTACCTTAATATTTCTATACTCTAGAAAATCTCTTCCTTCCAGTCTTGTTCCTTTACTTACCAAATTTTTCACTAAATTTGGTGATGATATTCTCATAAAATAAACACAAAAAAAATTAATAGTAGCAACAGCTGGTTTTTAGAATTCTTGGGCTAATAGAAAGAATTAATAATTCTTTATTTCTCCCCAACCCACTAATCTCCACTTTCCTTCTATAAGCTTTGAATAAATGATTTTTGAGCCTTCTTCCACTGAAATAGGTGTTTTTAATTCTACTTTAAGTTTTTCCTTGTTGATTGAAATTATTCTTCCAGCGCTTCTTGTATTCCTGCAAGTTATTAACAAAGTATCTCCAGTGTTCAAATTATATTCTTTAAACAAATTGTAATCTGCTTCAAAGGTATAAATTTTTTCAGGCATTTTTCCTTTTCCAGCTATGCAACCTGCTAGTTTATCAGATTTACCTAAACCAGGGTCTAAAGAGGTTTGTAATGAGACTAGTCCTCCGCAAGTTGCTTCTTCCACCTTTTCCTCTCCTCTCCTTATCTCCTTTATTTTTGTTTTCATCTCAATAAAATCATCACCTTTCTTGATTGGTTTTATTGTAATCTCCTCACCAACTTTTAAGGCTCCTCTTATCACACTACCTCCAATAGTAGCTCCTGATAAGTTCTCAACAGAGATTCCTGGCTTGTTAACATCAAAAGAACGGGCAACCAAAAACAAGAAATCTCCTTTTGGATATTCTGGTGTTTTGAGTTTTGATAATTCCTCAAGTAAATATTCCAATCCAACTTTTTGTTGGGAAGACATAGGTATAATAGGTGCGTTTTCTGCAATAGTTCCCTTAAGATAATTTTTTATCTGCTCATAATTCTTTTTTGCTTCTTCCTCAGAAACCAAATCAATCTTGTTTTGGACAATAATAATATTTTCAATCTTGCCAATTTCCAAAGCTCTCAAGTGTTCTATTGTTTGTGGCTGAGGACATTTTTCATTTGCAGCTATAACTAAAATTGCTGAATTGAACAAAGAAGCTCCAGTTAAGACAACAGGGATTAAACTTTCGTGACCTGGAGCATCAACCAAAGAAAATGTTCTTTCATGTTTGCAATCAGAAAAGCAATAGATACACTTCTTGTTAATGTTTAATTTATTACATTTTGTGCATCTGTAAAGGGAGAAATCTGCATACCCTAAACGAATTGTAATTCCTCTCTTTTTTTCCTCTGAGAAAGTATCCACCCATTCACCAGTTAAAGCTTCAACTAAACTTGTTTTTCCGTGGTCCACGTGTCCCACAATTCCTATGTTTAATTCCATAAATATAATGAAATTTTATACCCTAATCAGAAACAAGAAAACCAAGATGGCTCAATTACCTCTAAATACTTCTTAATATATATAATAATGAAGAAAGCCTTTAAGTTCAGAATATACCCAAACAAAACACAAGAAGAAAGATTAAACAAAACTCTGGATGTCTGTAAGGATCTATATAATGATTTGTTAGAAATTAAGAAAGAAACTTATGAGCAAACAGGAGAAAACCTGACAGGATATGACTTAAACATGATAATCAAACAACACAGCAAAATAAAGAGAAAACAATTAAATAAAGTTCATTCTCAAGTTCTACAGAATGCTTCAAACAGGATAGACAAAGCACTCTCAAACTTTTTCAGGAGAGTTAAAGAAAAGAAGAAGGGTAAGAAAATTAAAGTAGGTTATCCAAGATTCAAGAAGTTCTATAAAAGTATAACTTATCCACAGTCAGGTTTTGAGTTAAATAGAAGACTCCACTTATCAAAAATAGGAAATATTAAGATTAAACAACACAGAAAGATCAAAGGAGAGGTTAAAACCCTCACAATTAAGAAAACACTAAGTAACAAATGGTTTATTTCCTTTAGTTGTGAGATAGAAAGCAAACCAGTTAAACACAAATACCCAGAGAACAAAATTGGAATAGATTTAGGATTGGAGAACTTTGCTACTTTATCAGATGGAACTGTTATTGAAAATCCAAGATTTCTTAAGAAAACAGAAAGAAAACTTAAAAGAGAACACAGAAGATTAAGTAAAAAGAAGAAAGGTTCTAAAAATAAGGATAAACAAAGAATTAGACTAGCAACAAGATATGAAACCTTGACGAATCAGAGATTAGACTTCCTACATAAACTAAGTTATCACTTAGCTCAACAGTATGAGTATATTACTATAGAGAACTTAAACATAAATGGAATGGTTCGTCATCCTTATTTAGCAAAACACATACTTGATACTTGCTGGAATAAATTTGCTGAATTGCTAACCTACAAAGAGGAAGAATCTGGTGGGTTAGTAGAGCAAGTTGAACCAGCAGGAACAACAATAGACTGTAGTCAGTGTGGTTATAAAGTTCCAAAAACTCTAACTACAAGAATACATAGATGTCCTCATTGTGGCTTAAGGATGGATAGAGACCTAAACGCCTCAATTAACATCCTGAATAAATCACTACGGCAGGGACTGTCGGAAGTTAAGCCTGTGGAGAGAGGAGTTCACTTCTCAACTGAAGTCAGCCTTTCGGAGAAGCAGGAAGTCCCTAAATAAGTTAAGGGGTGGTTCACAATGGAGGTTATGCATTTTGTCTATATAATAGGCTTAACCTTTTTTCCTGGTTTAGAGTTGAGGGCCTCAATACCTTATGCTTTGTTAATCGCGAATTTAGGTTTGTTAATAATACCTGCAATAATGATCTTGAATATAATTTTGGGGGAGATTGTGTTTGAGCTTTTGAACACAGTTCTTGAAATCGTTTTGAGGATTAAGTTTTTGGATAGAATCTATCAAAAATATGTGGAGAAAACTCAAAAGAAAGCGGAAAAATATGTGAAAAAATATGGTGCTTTAGGTCTGACAATATTTATTGGAATCCCTTTGCCTGGCTCAGGAGTATATACAGGAGCTTTGGCTGCATTCTTGCTAGGATTTCCGAGAAAGAAATTTTCTAAGGCAAACATAATAGGTGTTTTGATTGCAGGTACAATAGTAAGTGTGGTTGTTTTGAGTGGAATCAACATTTTTGATGTATTTTATTAAGTATTACTAAAATAAAAATTTATCAAGTAACTTATGCCTATATTAAATAAACTACCTGGTGTTGTTAATCCAGTAACCAGATTGAATTTTAAATCCAGAGTTAAATGGACAGCAGTAGGTTTATTACTTTTTTTCTTGATGGGTAGTATTGAAGTTTTCGGTGCTACTGAAAGTGCTTATGCACAATTTCAGCAAGTCTCTGTTTTGCTTGGTTCCACTTTTGGTACTTTAGGGACTTTGGGTATTGGCCCTATAGTTACATCATCCATTTTATTACAGGTTCTTGTGGGTTCAAAAATCATTAATATTGATATGAATTCCCAAGAGGGAAGAGCTAAGTTCCAAGGTACGCAGAAAACACTTGCGATGGCTTTCTGTTTCTTAGAAGGTTTTGCTTATGTAATGTTTGGTGCTGTTCCTGCTCAATCTACTTCTTTAATACCAATTGTTGCCTTACAAATTGCATTAGGTGGTTTGATTATTGTTTTCCTTGATGAGCTAATAATGAAATGGGGCTTGGGTAGTGGTGTTTCTCTTTTCATTGCTGCAGGAGTTTCCAAGGCTGTTTTTATTGGTCTTATTTCACCATTTGGTGAAACAGCTGCAGGTATGATTCCACAAATATTCCAGTTTTTCGCTGCAGGACAGCCAGGTTCTGTTATATTCCCTCTAAGTATAATAGGTGCCACTGTTCTAGTGTTTGCTTTATGTCTTTACGCGCAGTCAATAAAAGTTGAGATTCCTTTAGCTTTCTCTCAAATAAGAGGTTTTGGGAGGAGATGGCCTCTTAATTTCTTTTACACATCAAATATTCCTGTGATTTTGGCAGCAGCTTTTACAATTCAAATTTCTATGATGGGTTCAATGCTTGATTCTCAAGGAATACCTTTTTTAGGAGAATTTGATGACCAAGGTAATGCAGAAAATGGTATTGCTTACTATCTCTCAATTCCTCGTCATGGTCAGGGAGGGGCTTTACAAGATATAATGCTTGGATTAACTCCTGTTGATCCTATAAGATTGGTTACTTATACATTATTCTTATCTGCCTTGTGTGTAATTTTTGCTCTGTTCTGGGTTGAAACTGCTAATATGGGTCCTGATGCTGTCGCAGACCAGATTACTTCTACAGGAATGCAAATACCAGGGTTTAGGAAAGACAAGAGAGTTCTAATGAAAATACTGAGCAAGTATATTTACCCTTTAACCATAATAGGGGGTATAGCTGTTGGTTTGCTTGCTGCTTTAGCTGATTTAACTGGTGCTTTAGGAACTGGTACTGGAATTTTGTTAACTGTAATGATATTGCACAATTTCTATGAGAGAATTTCCACTTACTATTTGGAGGATATGAACCCAGCAGTGAGAAAATTCTTTGAGATTGGTTAAAAAATACTTAAAACATCAATTCCCACCTTTTATCAAGAGAAAATCATATAGAACTATTATTGCTGCAACTAAAAATAAAAGTACTACAAGGTTCCTTTTGTTTTTGTGTTTCAAATATTTCTTTCTCTCTTTGTAATTTATAACATCCATTAGCTCGTCACCAAAATAAATTGAAAGGAATGTTCCCATGCAAGAAAGAACAATTATTGACCAAAAAGGGAAAGGGGTAAATAAAATATGTTTAAATAATTGCAATATAAAGGTTGTTTCATAGATACTTGGATTAAAAATGATTGTGTAAAAGTTTGTGAAAAAAACAATCATCCAGACAATTGTTTCTGAATAAATCATTCTTATTTTTGTTATTAAGCGTACAGGAAAATCTAATAAAAAACCTGCATCTGCGATTGGTGTGCAGAAAACGAAAAAGGACCAGGTCAAGAAAGTTATGAAAAATCCCTGACTCAAACCATATTCAAGTGAAACAAAAGTAAAATATGCTAGGACAACAATTATTACTAAAAAGAATCTTAACAAAACAGAATTTTTTGTTTCATGAAGAAAGTATTCTAATTCCTTGATAAAAGATTTTATTTTTTTTAGAGCCCTCATAATATTAGTCCTATTTATGATTATGTTTCTTGAGGACTTTATTATAAATTATTAAATTGGTTAAACAAGCTTTGCAATCCTGAGATTATAAAATTAAAGAAATTTTGTATGTTTTGGAGGAAGGAATTTGTTTCATTAGAGATATTACCTATATCTACATAGTCCTGCTCATCAACTTCAGGCACTTCAGGAGCTTCAACCTGATAATTTAACTTTTTTCCTTTTCCCTTAGGGATTTCAAAAGTCATTTCATTAAGTTCTTTTGTGCAATTCTTAATTCCCTCCAAGTTAGAAAAATAGCAAGGTTTGAAATCTTCGTTCAGAATGTTTAATAGAATTTGATTTCTTTTATCTTCATTTTTAACTCTTTCATCAATTTCTATTAATTGCTCGTAAACTGGATGCAAGCCTTTTGGATTGTCTTTCAAATACCCTCTAATAAAAAGTTCAGAATAAGCATAACCAAACTCTCTTCTTTCATCAGCATATTTTTTTGGATACCAGTTAAGCATCCAATGCTTTCCTTCTTTGTAATAATTCAACAAATCCTCAGGTTTCTGGTAAGGTTCTAAATAATAAATCTTGTTTTTCTCCCTCCATCTGATTTCTTCACCAAAAAGTTCTGGAGTTGTCTGGTTCAAAAGTCTTGAAATTATCGAACCTGTACAAGTAGCAATTCCTTCATCAAACCAGCTTATTTTTGTGTTATCCCAATCCAAAACAAAAGAGTTAAAACCATGAGCAGTTTCATGCATCAATGTCTTCATTTTCTTTTTATCTTTTAAATCTTCTCTCACCACAATAAGACCCCCAGTAAAGATTCCCGCGCTCCATTTTTCCAAATCTCCTTCATATTCCTCTTCTGATAAAACAGCAATTCCAAACTTGGTAGGAGGTTCAATTCCTGTAAGACCTTCCAAAATCCAATAATAGTTTTCAAGTTCACTCAGATTTAACTCAGAGTTAGTAAAAAAGTGTTCACTTTCCTTTTCTCCCCCAAAAAGAATTTTCGCGTTTAAAGGTCCTTTTCCCTTTGCTTTTATCTCCTCACCATACTGGATTTCCGCATTAGGAACAAAGAAATAAGAAAAATTTGGAGCCAAAATTGTTGTGGTTTCATTCCCAAAACCAAATAATCCAAGAGAAGAGGATTTGAAACCATATTTTTCTTTTACAGGTACTGAGTAGATAATGTTCACGATTTTTGTTTTTGACCTTTTGGAATTTGTTTTAAAACTCAACTCATCTCCTACAAATTCATAATCTTCTATAATCCCAACAGAATCCTTAATTTTAATGATTTCTGAATCGGATGGCATTGATAAGGAAACTTCCCAGTAATCCAAAATTTCATCTGATTGCAAAATTAAAGTGGAATTTATTTTCAGAGTTTCTTGAGAAACAGAAATATCATGGATTACCTCTGCGTGAGCTGGTATAAGGACAAATATTAAAATCAACAAAAAGACTAATCTCTTCATAAAATTACTTTCTAGCTTTTAATTTGTCATAAGTTGAATATTATAATAAATTATTTCGCTGTAACTGCCCATTTTCCCTTTGTCCTGTTCATCTTATAATATTTTTTACACTTGCTTGAACAGAAATATAAAATTTTGCCTTTGTTTGTTACAAACATGACTCCTGAGCCTTTTTTTACGTTTTTCCCACAATAAGTACATTTGCTCATAATCCTCCCATCTCAGTTTCTTTTAAATAAATTATATCTCCTTCTTTCACAGCTCCTATCACAGCCCTTTCCAAAGTTTTATCTCTATTTAATATTTTACATTTCACTACACTGACCCCTTTTGGGCCTTCTCTCTTTAAAACCTTAGTAACTTCCGCTGGTTCTGCCATAAAAATAAATAAAAATTAATTTATGGATAAGTTGAGTGAACTAAAGAAAAAGATAGCTGGGGAGGTGGTTTTATCTTCTCTACCAGGAGAAACAATAAAAAAATGGAGACAAATATTTAAAGTTTCTCAAATAGAACTTTCAAAAGAGCTGGGAATGAGTGCTTCTGTGATTTCAGATTATGAGTCAGGGAGAAGAAAATCACCAGGAATAAAATTAATATATAGAATAGTGGAATCCATAATAAACATTGATTCCAGGAAAGGTGGAGAAACCATAAAAGAATTTACTTCTTTGTATGAATCTCCTGAGCTGAACTCTTTCATCATGAGCATGAAAGAATTTGAAAAACCTGTGACAATAAAGGAGTTTTTGAAAGGGATTAATGGAGAGCCTTGCTATGAATTTGAAGATAACAATATATTTGGATATTCTTTGATAGATAGTGAAAAAGCTATTATTAATTTTTCTCCTACGGAACTCGCAAGGGTTTCCTCATTGATAAATTATCATTGCTTAATATTCACGAATTTGAGTAGAGGTCGTTCACCTTTAGTTGCCCTACGACTAACAAATCTGAAACCAGGATTAATAGTATTACATGGAATCAAAAAGATTGATGAAATTGCTTTGAGGATTGCAAAGCTTGACAAAGTACCTCTTGCGATATCATATACCTCTACCCCAGATAACCTAATAAAGAAGTTGGAAGATTTCAATAGCAAACATTGATTGTCTTAAAAGTGTTGGAATTTCTTGTGAGTAAATATTTTAGTTTATTACAGTCCTCGCTAACTCCTACATCAAAACCTAAAATAGTTTCTAATTTGTTTTCCAGATTTCCAGAATCTAACTTATTTTGCTTCTCAAGCAAATCCAAGGCTTTATAAATCCTTTTTTCTTTGTTTTCAGTGTATTCAGAACTCGCACTATAGATAAATAAAGAGGACAGGATTATCAAAATTGCAAGCAGTACTTCCAGGGAAAAGAAATAACCTTTTCTCATAAATATTTGGGGGAATAATAGTTTATAGAGAAGGTATCTAAACCTATCTTCTTAAATTTGGTTTATAATTTATGAAAATTGGGATTGTTGGAAAGCCTAATTCTGGGAAATCAACCTTTTTTAAGGCTTCTACTTTGGTGGATGCGAAAATTGGTAATTTTCCTTTCACTACTATAGATCCTAACATAGGTGTAGGATTTGTTCGTGTGGAGTGTATTGAAAAGTTTTTTGATGTGAAATGTAATCCTAACCAAGGTTATTGTGTTGAAGGTAACAGATTTGTTCCTGTTGAATTAATAGATATTGCTGGTTTGGTCCCAGATGCTTATAAAGGAAAAGGAATGGGAAATCAGTTTTTAGATAACATAAGGCAAGCAAATGCTTTGATTCATATTGTTGATGCTTCTGGTACCACAGATAAAGAAGGGAAAGAATGTTCCTCTCACAACCCCATAGAAGATATTGAATTTTTGGAGAATGAGCTTAATAGATGGTTTTTCTCAATTTTGGAAAAAAACTGGAAAAAAATTAATGATAAGAAGGATATTGAAGCTCAGCTTTCTGGCTTAAATGTTTCCTTGGAAGAAGTTCAAAAAGTTATTGAAAATTTGAATTTAAAAGAAGATCCTCAAAAATGGAGTGAGGAAAAAAAATTTGAATTCTCTAAGAAATTAAGGGAAGAAGTCCAACCAATTCTAGTTGCAGCTAACAAAGTTGATAAAGAAGAAAGTAAGAAATGGGTTAACAAATTAGTTGAGAGAGGAGCTATACCTTGCTCAGCTGAAGCTGAACTAGCTCTAAAAAAAGCTTCAAAGAAAGAATTTATAAAATATTTGCCAGGGGATAAAGGTTTTGAGGTTGTTGGGAATTTAAATGAAAAACAAAAGAAAGCTCTTGAAAAGATAAAAAATCTTTTGAATAATCATAAATCTACTGGACTGCAGGAGATAATAAACAAAATTGTTTTTGATATTTTGAATTACATTGTTGTTTATCCTGTTTCAAAAAATTTGAAGGATAAGGAAGGGAGAATTTTGCCTGATGCTTATTTGATGCCTGCAGGTTCTACAACTTTGGATTTAGCTTACAAGATACATAAGGACTTTGGAGACAATTTTATTTCCGGAATAAATGTGAAAACAAAGCAAAGACTTGGTAAAAACTATGAATTAAAAAATGATGATGTGATAGAGATACTTCATAAATAAGGAATGATAATTAAAACTAATTAATAAATTATGGCAGAAGAAAAAGAGATTTCTTTGGATTTTTCAAAATTATTTTGGACTTTGAGTAAACATAAAACAGCTATTTCTTTATTATTGCTTCTGGGTGTATTCTATTTAAGCTTGTTTGTAAGGCTTGCAACGGTTGACCAGCCTTATCTACTTGCTGCAGACCCTCATTACTGGTACAGGCAAACACAATTTATAGTTGATGGGGACATGCCTGAAAAGGATCCTTTAAGATTGTGGCCTGAAAAAAAAAGTATTAGCCAAAGTTTTTTCCCTTATTCCGCAGCTTATTCCTTTTCCATAGCAAATGCTTTGACAGGAATCAAGTTCTATAGATTTTTGTTTTGGTTCCCTGCTATTGTAACTGCTTTATCTGTTATACCTGCATTCTGGATTGGTCGCGAGCTATATTCAAACAAGGCAGGTTTATTCACAGCTTTCTTTATTGGAATGACTCCTTCAATTTTATCTAGAACAATGGCAGGTTTTTTTGATACCGACTGCATCAATATTCTTTTATCTTTGTTAATAGTAGCTTTGTTTTTGTCAGCTTACAACAGGATTGATATAAATAATCTTAAGAAACCTTTGCCAATAATTTTGTCTATCCTAGGAGGTATCTCACTTGCAGCTTTCGCTCTAACATGGAGTGGTTTCGCGTACATACCTTGGCTCCTAATAGGTTTGTTTGTGTTTCATGGAGGATATAATATTTTAATAGCTAAGGGAGATAATTTTAAGGAAAAACTAAAACACAGCTATTACTTTTTTAAAGGTCATTTAATAGTTTACATAGTTCTATTCCTCACATTTTTTATTTTTACATTCTCTTTACAAGGTCTTGGTCCCACAGAAAGTATCATTGGGGTTACTAACTTCTTCCAAGAAGCTAAAGCTGAGGGAGGAATATCTCCTAATGTATGGGTTTCAATTTCTGAGGAGATGGGGGCTTCTTTAAATCAAATTTTGTCTCGCGTGGGGATTTCAATTTTTATATTTGGACTTTTAGGTCTTGCTTTTCTAGGTTATTTGTTCTATAAAAACTTTGGGAGGAAATCTATCTATCCTGAGACGTTCTTTTTTATGTTGATATGGATTCTTCCTACTTTATACGGTTCTATATGGGCTGTTCGTTTCGCAATGCTTCTTGCTATTCCTTTATCAATCTGTGCTGGGATTGCTATAGGAATTTTATTTGATATTTTTATAAGAATGGTAAGGAAATATGAGTGAAGAAAAAAACAAGTCTGGTTATTATATCTCAATAATAGTGTTTGGAATGTTCCTGCTCATTGTGGGTTATTCTCTATTCGTTACCTATGGAAGTTCTAATCAAATGGCTTCAAGACATGGGACAGGAATATCAGGGAACTGGGTTAACTCAATGAACTGGTTGCAAAATAATACTCCTAAATGTACTGTTGTAGCAACTTACTGGGATCCTGGTTACTGGATTGCTGCTTTGTCCGAGAGAAAAATAGTTTTTGATGGAGGTTCTCAAGGTTCTAAACGACATACCAAATTAAGTAATCTAAATGGTTTGGACTGTGTTAAAGACAGGCAGGGTTATGTGAAAGAAATTGATGGAACAAAATATTGTGTTACTTCAAGGATTCAAGATATGTCAGGGGTTTTATCAACAAGCAATGAAACCTGGGCAGCCAAAGTTCTGGAAAGTTATATGGGTGAGTGCAATGAATTATATGAACTCGCTTCCAATGACTTGATAGGTAAATCTCATTGGTGGACTTACTTCTCCCATTGGGATCCAGAAAAGGGAAAAGGTCAGGCTTATGATTATGCTTTATTCCCTTATAAGAAACAGCAGGAGCTCTCTTGGCAAGATGGAAAAGCATTGATTTATGGACCTTTCGTCTTGAAGATTCTTAACAAGAACGGTACTCAAGAAATAATTCCTTATATGGTGCAACAAAGTCAATATAATAAAATTGAGAAAATGGTTCTAGTACAGAATGGCTCAATTTCTGAGATAGAATACCCTAATGCAACAGTTTCTGGAACTTTATGGGTTTCTTTGGATGGAACTCCTTTGTCCCAGCCAGCTGGTAAATGTATTCCAACCAAGAAGGGTAGCACTTTCTGTGTTTCACATATTAATGTACCTAATTTTTGTTCTCCTTCAAGAAGACAATACGCTCTCTGCAGACCTTATGCAATCTATATGAATGATGTTATTGAGGATTCATTGTTCACGAAAATGTTTTTCTACAATGGGAAAGGTCTTGAGTATTTCGAGCCTTCTTATGTTAACAATCCTGAAGTGAAATTGTTCAGGTTGAATGTGGAAAAACTTAGGGAAGATATGAAAAACCAAACTAGTTAATTCTTTTCATATCTCTCAGCAAGAATTTTGATTTATAATCTACATTTTTATTTTCCAAATAACCTAACAAAAAATATCTGAAACTGCTTTTTCATAATTTTTATTTTTGCATGATATTTTCAAATCATTATATCTTTTTTCTGCGAAATCTTCATTTAATTTTTTAAATTTACTTAAAACCTATAATCATTTCTTAATTTTCTTCTTTATCTCATCCACTGTCTGAGGATTTGCTAAGGTTGATAAGTCTCCTAAATCCTCTCCTGTAAAAAATTTTCTTAAGATACGTCTCATGATTTTTCCGCTTCTTGTCTTTGGAAGGTCTTTGACAAAAAAGATTTTCTGTGGTTTTGCGATCTTCCCTATACCCTCCGTAATTAACTTTAAAATGTCTTTTTCAGTGGCTTTCTTTTTTGGGTTTAACACAACAAAAACAACAGGGGTTTCACCTTTTATCTTGTGTGGGATTCCTACAACAGCACATTCTGCAACCTTGTTGTTGGAATCAATGATATTTTCCATTTCCCCAGTTGAAATCCTATGTCCTGCAACTTTTATAACATCATCTGCTCTCCCAACAATCCTTACCAATCCTTTCTTATCTTTGTAAGCTATGTCCTCAGTAAAATAAACTTTGTCTCCATACTCACCAAAATAAGTTTTCTTGTATTTCTTAGGATTTTTGTAAACACCCCTCAACATTCCAGGGCTGAAAGGAGGTAAAATTACAAGATTTCCTTTCTGATTTGCTTTAACCTTCTTCCCTTTATTATCCAAAATGTCTGTTTGCACACCTGGGAAAGGCATTCCCGCAAAGGTTGGTTTGAAAGGTCCCACTCCTGGTAAGGAGGTAATTAAAATTCCACCAGTCTCAGTTTGCCACCAAGTATCCAAGACAGGGCAGTTTCCTTTACCTACCTGCTTAAAAAACCATTTCCAAGCCTCCTCATTTATTGGTTCTCCAACAGAAGCAATTAATTGCAAAGTCTTCAAGTTTTCCTTTACTTTTCCCACTTCCTTCTCAAACATTCTTATTGCGGTTGGAGCAGTGTAAAAAGTTGTTACACCATATTTTTCTATTATATGGCACCATCTATCAGTTTCTGGGTAGTCAGGAACTCCTTCATATAAGACAAAGGTAGTACCATTCAGTAAAGGTCCATAGCAAGAATAAGTGTGTCCTGTTATCCATCCTATGTCAGCAGTGCTCCAAAAAATATCATTATCACACAAATCAAAAATCAACTTCGCAGTCCAGTAAGCTTGCACAGTATATCCCCCACAAGCATGCATCACCCCTTTTGGTTTTCCTGTGCTTCCACTAGTAAACAAGATAAACAAAGTGTCTTCTGCGTTCATTTCAGCTGGCTTGCAGTAATCTTTTTGTTTTTCAATAACTTCATCCCAATAACAATCTCCTTTCTTTTTTTTGATTTTGCTATTTGTTCTTCTCACTGTCACAACTTTCTTTACTTTTGTTCCTTTAGATCCTTTGTCAGCATTCGCTTTCAAGTTCATTTCTTTTCCTTTCCTATAATATCCATCTGCAGTAATTAAAATTTTTGCATTGGTTTGGTTTAATCTTATATTTAAGGCTTTAGGGGAGAAAGCTGAGAAAACAACTGTGTGGATTGCACCTATTCTTGCACAGGCAAGCATTGCTATTAAAGACTCTGGGATCATTGGCATGTAAATTCCAACTACATCACCTTTATTAACACCCATTTCCTTCAAGGAATTAGCAAACTTGTTAACCTGTCTATACAAATCATAGTAAGTAAAGACTCTTTCTCTTTCGTTTTTTGGCTCTGGCTCCCATATTAAAGCAACCTTGTTTCTTCTTTTTTCAAGATTTCTCTCAAGACAATTATAAGAAATATTTATTTTTCCTCCAGTGAACCAGTGAAAATAAGGGGGCTCATGTTTGAAAGTTTTTTTCCATTTCCTGAACCAGTGTAGCTCTCGTGCAAGTTCATCCCAAAACTTAATTGGATCGCGATTAGCTTTCTTATAAATGGAATTATCTTTCACCCATGCACGTTTTTTAAATTCTTTATCAGGATAATAAGCATCTTCTTTCTTAATTAATTTACCCATAACTATAATTTGAGTATATAAAAAGAAAAAAGAAAATTATACTTCTTTAATTTTTTGTGTGATGAAATCCTTTATCTCGGCTTCATCTGGTACTGCAATTGATTTCTTATATCTCCTGCTTCCATCTGGGGCAAAAAATCCCCGAGCTATTTGCACAAATTCATTTTCTCCTTCTTCACTTTTTGCTATTTTTCTAGCGATTTCCAAAAAATTGTTTTTACCAAAATTTTTTTCTTCGCTTTTCAGTGTTTCGAATTCTACCATTGTTACTCACTTAAATATTTGCCTTGAAACTTTAAATAAGCTTTTCTAATATGTTTGTTAATAAATTATGAAATCAAAAGGGTTTTTTTCCCACTCTCTGCAAATATTTATTGGGTTAGTAGTAGTAGTATTTACTTTAATGATAACATCCCACTTCCTTGGGATGTGGGCCTCCTTTCAATATGAACAGGAAGCGGAAAAAAGTACAAAAAACTTGCAAACCGCGATGAACTATGTTTGCGCTTCCCCTCAAGGAGCTACAAGAACTGTTGAAATAAACTTACCCCAAAAAATAAGTTCAAGAGGTGCTGAAGCAAATCCTATTAGTTTTCTTCATAGCTTTATTACAGGTGATGTGGAAGCTGTGGGCAAGGCCATGAGATACATGACTGCTTTGGAATCTTATGGGGATCCTTGGTACACGATTTATTATGAAAAATTTCCTGAAGGGGAGGATACAGGTTGGACAGGATGGAGTGAAGTTGCTGCAATGAGAACCACCTCAATGGTTTGGAGAAGTGCTGAAGTTGCTACCTGCTTGGTTCCATTTCATAGGCTTGCTGGGGCTTTGAAATGGGTAGGAAAAGCTGGTGCTGGAGGAGGAAGTTATGTTGTGGGTAAAACTGTTAAAAAAGCTGGTAAATTAGCAGGAAGAAATTTTGAAGATGCAATCAGAAAATCTAGAGCAGCTAAAAAAGCAGGAGCTACAGTCACAAAAATTTTTTTGGCTGGTCAAAAATCCAGAAAGATTGGTAGAAAATTGTTCTTAAAAGATCTTTGGCCAAAAATCTCCACCAAAGTCAAATCCTCTGCTAATAATCTTTGGAGATGGATTATGGATAAGTGCACTACTAAATCTAAAGCTCACTTCAATGAATATGCCAAGAGTTATTCGGCAGTAAAGGCTATTGATGTAGAGGATATTAGTAAATTTTCTAAGATTGAAATGCACTCAAAAAATTTTTATAATAAAATAGATGATTTCATGGATGGCAGGATGACTCATGGAGAGGCAAAAAAGTTTATGAAAAATATTAAATACTTGTCAAAATCTGATAAAACTAAAGCAGAGAGGATTAGTAAATTGAATGATTTAGGAATAGGTGGGGAAAAGTATTATAAAGCAGCCAAGGAGGCAAGAAAAGGCCTTGAAAATTATGCTCATACAGGTTTTGATCAAGGTCTTATAAATAAAAAAGACAAAGATATAGTGTTTGATATAACTCAAAGATTAAAAAATGGAGATAATACTATATATCCAGGTGAAACAATGGAGGTCAAAAGAATATTGAAAAAGGCAGGCTGGACAGCAGAGGACATTGAAAATGATGATTATATAAACGCTCTAGAATCTTACACCAGGATACATAGGATAGGGGATAAATTAGAACCAGAGAAATTATTTGATGATTCAAAGCCTTTGAGGTGGACTCAAGCTATTTATCATAGTCAAATGGATAATACAAAAATTTCTTCCCTTCCTCACTTGGCTATGTTTGCATCAAAGAAAGTTTTAAAGCACGCACATAAAAAGCATGTTGTTGGTAGGTGGGGTACTTGGTACGGCTCAAGTTTTGTTTTTAGTAATGCACTTGATAGAATGCAAATATCTCAAATGAAATTCTCTCCTTGTATGGACCACTCTTTATGTTTGAAGTCGCAGGCAAATCCCTCAATAGGAATTTATCCTTTGGAGGAATGTAAGCAAGCAGGGATCGATTACATAGAACTAAATAAGTATGCTATGGAAAGTTCCAAAGCAGGTGTTTCGTTTAACAGAAATGAACCAAAAGTTGTTGTGAAAGATTCTAAGCTTCCTAAAAAACTTTATCCAGAGAGCTCTACTATACTTAATTTACAAGGAAGGCGTGAGCTCTCTTGTACTGGAACTAGTCAAAACAAGATATACTGTTTTGGTGGAATAAAAAGTACAGAATATATTGCAGATACTTACTTTGACCAAATTTTTAGTTATGATCCCACTTACTATTATGTAAATGATGAATTGGTCGCAAACTTAACTCCTGCTATAAAAGGACTTTCTTGTGTAGAAAGCTCTTTGAATAACAATATTTATTGTTTTGGTGGGGTGGATAACACAAGTACTTACCAGAGTGAAATATTAAAATATGATGTTAAAAAAGATGAGATAAATACTATACCAGGACCTTTAGGAGAATCATTAAAGATATCTCCAAGAGAAGGGCTTTCTTGCGTGGAAAGCTCCAAAAATGGGCTCATTTATTGTTTTGGTGGAAAAAATAGTACAGATTATTCAGATGATATTGATAGGTTTAATCCTTCAGCAAATACAACTTCCTGTATGTCTGCAACACTTCCTGCAAAAACAGCTTATTCCTCCTGTGTGGAAAGCTCTTTGAATAACAATATTTATTGTTTTGGTGGGAAAAATAGTAATGATGATTATTTAGATGATATTGTTGAGTTTGACCCGAATAACCCAGGAGAGATTAATACAGTAGAATCTTTGGAAAAGAAAATAGGGCATCTTTCCTGTGCTGAAAGCTCTTTGAACAAAAAAATCTATTGTTTTGGTGGGGAAAGTAGTAGTGATGATTATTTAGATGATATTGTTGAGTTTGATCCGAGAGATAATTCTACAGAAAAAAACTCTGATGTGATTGGAGAACTACCTTTTACTATAAAGAGCTTATCTTGTGTAGAGTCTTTAGAAGGTAAGATATATTGTTTTGGTGGGAAAAAGAACTCAGGAGATAGCAAAGATATAATTGAATACACTCCTCCTACTCCAAAAGTTGTTGAGATTCCTAATATGGTAAGGTTTATTGATAAATTGTTGAGTTCTTCTGCTTACACCAGATTTTACAGTGCATCCCCTTGTGGTGGAAAGATGAATATAACTAAAACAGAATGTAATTGTGTATTGGACAAGGATCCTTTCATTGATGAGACCTCAATAAACACCTATATTTTTGAGTGTGAGGTAAAGAATGTTGAAAATGATGATGAAGCTGAATGTAATATAACCTTATATCGCGATTATGGTGAAAATATAGATTTGATTAAGGAAGAAGAAAATTTGGGTTCAGAGAGTATTAATATTATAGATAAAAAACCTATTAATATAGATTCTACAACTGTAAAATACCAGATTAATCTTAGTTTCACTAACTATATAAAGAATAGGCCTGAGTATAAAATGTTCAGAACAGAATTCTCAAGTGAATGTGATGCCTTTTTTAAAGCGCAAAATTTGAATTGCACTAGATACATTTCTGAAGATACTTCAAAATTTACATGCGCAGATTCTTCTGTGCCCTCAGTACCTTTCTACACTTCCGATTGTGTTAGGGGCGAGCAATGGTTAAAGTGTTCTAATTGGGAAAAGATAGGTGAAGGTAAACAAAAACAATTTGGATTTAAAGGTTCCACGGAGATAGAAACTGAAGAATGGTGCTGCACAGAATGGAGAATTGGTAATGATGAAATAGATTCTAATGAGGGAGATTTGACATCAGAAATTGACTTAAAAGTTAAATCAGAATCTGCATGCTCTCATCCTAGAGAAAACATAACAGAAGGTTTGAACAAGGCATATCCGGAAGACGAAGACGACGATTATGTAAATCATATTAAGGAAGGGGTTATAAAAACTATTAAAGAGGGCTCAATCCAAACTTTGCCTGCGAAAGTTGATTTAAGTTCAGATGCAAATGAAAATGGTGAACTTTCAAATGAAACTGAATATGGTAAACCTTATTGGACCAAATTAGATACAAAGACTACTACCGATTGCTTAAAAGTAAGATATGTTTCTAAGCCAGAAACAGAAGGATTTTGTTACACTCCTCCACCTAATCATGAAGGACTCAAAGAGAAAGGCATAGCGGCAGGTTCAATAATTGCTGAACTTGGAATAACCGGAATCTGCGGAGTTTTCACTGCAGGACTTGGTCTAGCAGGTTGTTCAGTAGTTGGTTGTGAAATAGGTAATATGGTATCTTGGTATGGTCAAAACAAAATCGCAGATGAAAAACTGAAATGTTTATGGCCAAACAATCCTTATTTTGGTAATTACTTCATTGAATAGTTGACACCCTCCACGATTAAAGTCAGGAGATTCTGATGTCATATTGCACCAGTTTCGGGCAAAGTCAATGTTGCCCCATCTTCCAAGATATACCCAGAAGACACTTTATTACCTATATTAGTAGCACCGTTTATATCTGCATTAAAGTCTTTTAGTCCACAAACAGAACAATTGAAAACTCCTTGCTTTGGTCTTAAACCTTTAGAACTACATTTACAACAAGTATGACTTGTTCCCCTTTCATTTACTTTTACTACTCTTATTCCATTCCAATTTGCTTTGTATTCGAGCATTTGTGTTAATTGATAATAAGGCATATTTGAAACAATCCTATTGAACTTTCTACCTTTACCTTTCACTGAGCTTCTAAGCCCTTTCAAATTCCCCAACACAATTACAGAGTTATTGGTCTGTGCAAACTCTATAATCCTATTAGAAATATTATGGAGACAATCAGTTACTTTTCTTTGCTCCTTCTGTCCAAAGTTTTTTATTTCTTTCAATACCTTTTTCTTACTGAGTTGCTTCCTAATATAGTCGTATTTTCTTCTTATTCCTCTGACTTCTTTGCCGTAGAATTTAGGAGTCATTAAAGCAGATGGATGCATCACCGATACGCCCATATATTTCTGTCCCAAATCAAGACTAAGAACGGAGTCATAAGTATTATTCAGTTCAACTTCTTTTTGAACTGTTAGATTTAAAAACCAATTATTTTTCTTTTTAAACAGTTTGGATTCACAAATCTCATAATCTTCAAAGAGAAAAGGTTGTGATTTAATTGCTAACTTTAAACCACCTTTTCTTTGTTTAGTAGGTATTTTAACCCAATACTCTGATAGTTTGTTATTTGTTTTTCTAATCTCTAATAAATCTTTTCTAAAGGATATTGGATATTCTTTATTTAGTTTAATCTTTTTATAAAATCTTAAGGCTTGTTGTATATTTGCAGAGTATACCTTCTTTTTAAGAGATCGGTAAATTGGCAGTAAATCTAATCCAAATTTTTCTAATTGTAGCAGTTCTTGTAAATTGTTATTTTCTTTGTTTAAATGTTTTAACTTTAATTCTGTTGGCTTTATTATCTTGCATTTAATTGTTTTTCTAACACAGACCATATTTAATTATATTTTAAACTATTTTAAGGGCAAATCCTCTACACGATTTGGGAGTTTTCTTGCCTTTGGTTTATAAAATTAGGGTAAATTTAGTTATGTTCTACCCTTTAACAGCTGATTATGAAATAAGAGACGGAAATCCTGTGGTCAGGGTTTTTGGAAGGACTGACAAAAGGGAGAAAAAAGTTTTTGAAGATCCTGGTTTTGAGCCTTATTTTTACGCAATTCCTGAACAGAAAAAAATTGAGAAGATGAAGAAGGAAATTGAAGGATTTGAAATGGATTATAATGGGGAGAAACTAAAGCCTACTAGAGTTGAGATTGTTGAAAAAATTGATTTGAATAAAAAGGTAAAGGCATTGAAAATCTATTGCAAACAGCCAAGGGATGTAAATGTAATGAAAGATCCAGTAAGGGAGATGAAAAATATCAAAAACAAGAGGGAGTATGATATCCCATTCGCTAAAAGGTATTTGATTGATAACCAAATCAAGTTGTTGAATGGTTACAAGATTGAAGGGAAGAAGCTTGTTAAAAAAGAAGGTCTTTACGAGCCAAAGATTGCATCCTTTGATATTGAGCTTTACAAACCATTTTTCGATGTAAAAGAGAACAAGATTATTTGTATTGGACTTTATTGCTACAACAAACATAGGGTCTTGACATGGAAGAAATCAAGTCTTGATAATGTTATTGTCTTGAAAAATGAGAAGGAAATGCTAAGGAAATTCTTTGAGTTGATTGATGAATATGATGCTGTGGTCTCCTATAATGGGGACAATTTTGACATGGAATATCTTAAAACCAGGTCTGAAGAACTCGGTCTTGAACATCCAATCTTGAAAAGCAGGAGAGGAGCAAACTTCAAGAATTGCATTCACATTGACTTGTTTAACATTCTTGCAAAGCACTTGTCCGCGGAAGTGAGAACAAGGAGCTTGAAATTGGATGAGGTTGCAAGGTACTTTCTTGGTGAGGGAAAAGATGACATTGAAATACAAGAAAGCAAGGATATCTGGGATTCAAATGAAACTAAGAAAATTGATAAAATCTTCAAGTACAATTTGCAAGACTGCAGGATAACTTATTTGCTTGGGCAGGAGATTCTTCCTCTAGAATACAGGTTCTCAAATCTGATTGGACTTGACTTGTTTGATTGTACAAGGAGTGGTTACAGCCAACTAGTGGAGAATTATTTAATCAGGGAATCTGTAAGAAAGAACATTTTCATCAAGAACCGTCCTAGTCATAATGAACTTGAGGAAAGGAGAAAGCAAAGTTACATTGGTGCTTACGTGCATCCACCAAAACCTGGAATTTACGAAAAGATTCATGTTTTGGATTTCAAATCCCTATACCCTTCCATTTTAGTCTCGCACAACATCTCACCTGATACCTTGGACCCAAAAGGAAAATTCAAGGTAAATATTGATGGTAAGGAGCATAGATTTAAGAAGGAGAAGGGATTCATCGTAGAGATTGTTGATGATTTGATTAAAAAAAGAATTGAAATTAAGAAAAAGCAGGGGAAAGGTGTTGATGAGAAAGCTTTGAAACTGCTTGCAAATTCCACTTATGGTTATCTGGGTTTCTTTGCTGCCCGCTGGTACTGCTTGAAATGTGCTGAATCTATAACTGCTCTTGGAAGAAAATATGTTAAGGAAACTATTGAGAAAGCTGAGAAGGATGGTTTTGAGGTTGTATATGGGGACACTGATTCATTGATGATTTGTGGAGAGAGGGATGTGAAAAAGTTCCTTGAAAAAATTAATAAAAAGTTGCCAGGAATAATGGAGCTTGAGTATGAAGGGTTTTACAAGAGTGGAATTTTTGTTGGTACTGAGGGAAAAGGTGCAAAGAAGAGATATGCATTGGTTGATGATAAAGATAATATTCTTGTGAAAGGGTTTGAGTATATCCGTGGGGACTGGAGTGATCTTGCAAAGGAAACTCAGGAAAAAGTTCTTGAAAACATCTTGAAAGGGAAGGAAAAAAAAGCTGTTGAGCACGTAAGAGATGTTGTGAAAAAAGTTAAGAAAGGGGAGATTGACATGGAAAAACTTGTTATCAGGAGACAGTTAACAAAAAATATTGAGGATTATGAACAGATAGGACCTCATATAAGAGTTGCACGTGATTTAGAGAGAAGAGGTGTGGAAGTTTCAAGGGGTAGCTTAATACAATACATTGTCACGAGGAATGGGAAAAGTATTTCAGACAGGGCAAGGTGGTATGAGGATGCGCAGAGTTATGATGAGGATTACTATGTTAACAACCAGGTAATTCCTGCAGCGTTGAGAATTCTATCAGTTTTGGGTTATAACAAGAAGGATTTGTATAGTGAGCAAAAGAGTTTGGAGGGTTTTTAAAACTTTGGGTGGTATTTAAGTGTCTTCATAGCTTTGCATCCATTTACATATATAAAAATTCTGTGTAAATAATAATTGTGGCCCTAACATGAGTTTAAGTAAATGTTGCGTGTGTGGTAAAAAAGGTAATTACAAAGGTAAACCTAAACTGCATCATGAAATTTTTATTTTTGAGGAACCTGACCAAGTTGTTATGAAGAATGGGATGGAGCTAAGGAAAACTGTTAACTACACTCTTGAGGGTTTCTTCTGCATCAATTGTTTGAGGAAGTTGAAACAAAGGGAAAAAGCTTATAATGAATCAAAAGAATTTTTCGCTGACATGGAAAATTGATTAAACATAAATAACTTACACTTTTCAATTATGAAAAATAATCTGAATGGAGTTAATGAAGGAGTATATAATTTCCTGGAAAATGACTTTCCAAGGTATTTAGAGGTCCAGAAGTTGATAAAATTTATCAAATAAGATTGATAAGGATATTGTTGAATTGCTTGGAGAATTCTGTAAAAGATACTCTGATTTCAAAGACATGATTATAACTGAAGTTGTATGTGATGGTGTCTACACTGACACATTATAAATTATTTCAACTTATCCAACCACTCACAGAAAGGACAACCTGTTCCCTTCTCTGGGATTTTCCCATTCAAAATATCTTCAGCTTTCTTGATTAATCTTTGAACGTGGGTAAAATCTGTTGGAACTTTCAAGACCTTGCAGTGAATATCCAATCCATCATGCAAATCACAATCACAAGGGTAATAGAAAGCAAGGTAACCAAGGTTTGTTGTGTTGTATCCATTCTTTTTCAGCAAGTAGGAGTAAATATCCAATTGTAATTGATATGCTGGATGCACGTTCTCAGGTGGCTTGCTCTTTGTCTTGTGGTCAAAAGGTACAATGAACTTTCCATCAACTTCAAGGTACTCATCAGGCCTTCCCATCAGGTTTATGCTGGAGTTTTCCCTGTGGTAAAGAGTTTTCGGCATGTTTTTCGGTAACCTCCCTGAAACATTTTCCTTTATTATTGGTGGGAGCTCATTCCTTTCCCTGTACTTGTCAAAGTATTTCTTGATTATAGAATCCATTTTTATTGGGATTGAGGACATTGGACCCTGCGGTCTCCTAATTTTCTTCACAACATCAAGCCAAAAACACCGCGGACACTCCTGAAGAAGATTGAGTTTTGTTGGGGAGAGTTGTACAAGGGAATTAAGTGTCATAATATTTCTTAATTAATTAAATTATGAATAAGGATATAAGAGGGGCAATGGATGAAAAAGAAATAGGAGGTTTTTGCTTATTTCAAAACTCAAAAATTTTCCTTCGGAATGTTGCACTAAATTTCAGCCCTCCGGGAATATAACAGCGATTTAACGGTTTCGCTCGGTTGCACCTCGATACATCTAAATCCTTGCTCTACTCAGACTTCTCTTAATCGTATGTATTATGCTCAATTGCGAGTCCGCCTCACAGAAGAAATGAGTTAGTGCCTCCTTCTTGATGAAATTCCAATCTTTTTATTTTATCTTCCAATAACTCCATCCAAACATTTACATAAGAACCAAATCCAGCATTAATTGCCGTTGTTTTTCCAACCTTAGATTTTGTAAAATGTTCATGCATGTGCCCACCAATGCAAATACATGGGTGGTATTTGTCAATCATTTCTTTGGCAATTAATGAACCGTAATGATAGCCATATCTTGGAGAATCTTTATCTGTGATTTCATCAAGCGGTGTATTAAATGGCACATTATGGGATAAAAAAATAACTGGCTTTGATGCTTTTCCAAAAAAAGAAGCAACTTTCTTTGAATCTCTTTCATATTCTTTTTTTATTTTTGCCAATTCTTTTGGCTTTAGCCTTTCCAAATCTTCTTTATATTGTGGATATTCTGGACCTGAAGAAATTCCATGTCCTATTATTTGATAATTTCCAATATCCACAATTCTATGCTGCACATCAATAATATTGGAAAGTCCTTTTGTAAGGGTTCTATAATGGTCTTGTTTTAGGAAATCCCAATCTGAATTTCTTTCTTTTGTCCAATCCCAATTTCCTGGAACAATATAAACTGGAACATCAAAAGAATTAAGTTGTTCTAATATTTTTCTCCCATCTGAAAGAGATTTTTTAATCATTTTTCTTGCTTCTCTTTTTCCTACTAAATCATACCATTCTACTTTAGAATCAGGATTTTGTAAATTTTCTCTTAATGCTTGAAACATATACTTTCTTAGAGCATCTGAACAAAAATCCCCTGGAGCTATAATTGCATCAAAGCCTTCAAAGTAAATGTTTGGCTTATTTCCATGCAAATCTCCAACTATTAAAAATTTCATTGTCATTATTAATTAAGATTGGAAATAACTTATAAATCTAACGGAAAGCAAGCATTTAATAAAAGTTCGGCAGCAGAGGTCAAAACATAAAATATTTATAAGTATATTTATTCTGCTTACAGTAGTAAGTTTGGTTTTTGAGTGGTTGTGTTCAATCTCCAGAAACAAAACAATTTTCTAAAAATTTGACACAACTTGATGAGAATTTAGAAATTAATTTGGGAAATATTCATACAGATTTTTATAATTATGATTTAGATTATAATGTTAATAGATTAATGAATGTTTTAATAATAACTGATTCTATGGGATGGAGAAAGAATAAAATAATTGTATTTTAAAGGAGTAATTATGAACAAATATTTTCCACTCACAGTTGTAACTGTTGCAGAAGCCACCATAGGTATTTTCATTAAACTAACCGGGAATGCAATCAACATATTTTCCCTCACTTTTTATAGTGTTTTGTTCGCATTACTTTTCTTAGGTATAACAATTCCTTTGATTGACAGGAGTTTTCTGAACATTTCAAGAAAGGAGATAAAACCTACTCTGATAATTGGAGGTCTCATAGCTTCGCAATTGGTAACTTTTAATTTTGCAATCAGTATTGTTCCTATTGCTAATGCAGTAATATTATGGACAACTTATTCTTTCTTCGTTTTCATTTTCTCAATTGTTTTCTTGAAGGAAAAAACAACAAAGTTGCACCTAATTGTTTTCTTGATTGCTTTCCTTGGTGTTTTCATAGCAAAACCTTTTTCAGGGAGTTATGCTTTTGGAAATGCGGTTGCCTTGTTAGATGGTTTGATTTATGCTGTTTTGATTGCTTACATGAGATATGAAGATAAGATTGAGACAACTGGTATTGTTTTTTGGTTTTTAGTTTTTGCAGCAGTTTTCTTGAGTCCAATGCCATTTATTTTTGGTTTTGGTGAGTGGTTTGCTTTCAATGCTTATTCATTAGCTCCTTTGTTAGCAATAACAGTTCAGATACCAGCAATAGTCTGGGTTCTTGGTTTAGGTGTTTTCTCTACTGGTGTGGTGTACCTTTTCATCACCTTTGCTTTACAAAAAATAAATGCTAATATTTATTCTCTTGTGGACATTGTAGTTTCTCCTTTAATAGCAGCTTTTTTCGGTTTTATAATTTTGGGGGAGATTCCTTCAATTAGTTTGTTGTATGGAGGTGCATTATTATTATTTGCAGGGTTCTTGCTTTCATCAGATATTACAAGAGCTGAACTTTCCAAGACACATCATTTCTACAAGTATTTCAGGACTGTTAAAAGGAGGTTTTATAGGGCTAAGGCAGCTAAAAAGAAGTGATTTAAAGTATTTAAATTTTTCGTGTATTAATTATGAATATATATTCGTAATATATTCATGAGGTGATGTATTATGCCTGGAAAAGATAAAACAGGTCCTTTGGGACAAGGTCCAAAAACAGGAAGAGGATTGGGTCTTTGTAATGACTCCAACGAGAACAATAGCACAGCTAAAACTAGATTGGGTAGGGGCTTAGGTCCTTGCGGAGCTGGTTTAGCTCAAAGAAGAGGTTGGAGAAGGAAGAATAGAAGAATTAGATAATCATGGGACAGAGAGCAATACAGGCTGTGAAAAGAGCAGCCAGAGGGATGTACAAGACCCTCCCAACATTGATAGGGATCATATTATTAATCAGTATGGCCTCTATCTTAATTCCAAGTTCTTTTTATTCCTCAGTTTTTGGAAATCATTATCTAGTTGATTCCTTTATTGGTAGTGCTATAGGTAGTATTCTAGCTGGAAATCCAATAAACAGTTATGTTCTTGGTGGGGAATTCTTAAATCAGGGTGTTAAGTTAATTGCGGTCACCGCTTTTCTTGTTGCCTGGGTTACTGTTGGTATTGTTCAGTTACCCGCAGAAGGTCTTTTGCTTGGTAAGAAATTCGCATTGCTCAGGAATGGGCTCTCTTTTATATTTTCAATCATTGTGGCAGTTCTTACTGTCATGATTTTAGGAGTGATATGATGGAATTAAAGTTGGAAGAGAGGGTTGGAGGAAGCTTATTTCTTTTAGTAGTGATAATTTTGTTTTTTGCAGGTTCTTTTGTTTATCCAGCAATGTTTTATCCAACCTTGGAGTTTGCTTGGGGAATTGCGAGGAAGATTATTCCTATCTTATTCTTAGTTCTGGGTTTCATGACCTTGATTAATTATTTTGTAACTTCAAAGAAAATAGTCAAGTATTTTGGGAAAAGAAAAAGGTGTTAAGGGTTGGTTAATAGCAATTGGAGGAGGAATATTGTCAACAGGTTCTATTTATATGTGGTATCCTCTCTTGAAAGACCTGAAAGAAAAAGGTGTGAGGTATGGTTTCATTTCTGTTTTTTTGTACAACAGGGCAATAAAGATTCCATTGATTCCTATAATAATTACTTACTTCGGAGTTAAGTTCGTTGTTGTTCTTACTTTAGTAATGGTTTTTGTTTCAATAATCCAAGGTTTAATTATTGAAAAAATTATTAGATTATGAGAGTGGGAATTTCTGCGATGGGAAAAGATGAAAAATCAGAGGTAAGTGAAGTGGGGGGTAGATCTCCTTACTATTTGATTTTTGAGGACGGAAAGTTGATAAAAGCAATTGAGAACCCTTATGTTCATGGTGGGAGAGCAGGGATAAAAGTAGCAGAGATGTTAAAGAATGAAGGAGTTGAAATTGTGGTTTGTGGTAGAGTAGGAAGAAACATGAAAGATGTTCTTGAACAAGGAGGAGTTAAGGTTAAAGAAGTTGAAAACAAAAAAGTTGAGGAAGTTTTAAAAGAATTAAATGAGGTATAACAATGCCTAGGCCAAGAAGACTCAGAAAAGTCCTAAATTTGCCGAAAACAAATTATTTCAAGCCAGCTGGAGCAAGAATATCTGGTCTAGAGGAAGTTCTGTTGAATGTTGATGAGTATGAGGCAATTCGCTTAAAGGATTATGAAGAGTTAGACCAGGTAAAGACTGCTAAAAAGATGGAGGTTTCCCAACCAACATTGAATCGTTTGTTGGTTAGTGCGAGAAAGAAGATTTCAGATGCAATTGTTAATGGAAAAGGAATAAGAATAGAAGGTGGAGATTATAAGGTTGTTGGGAGAAAAAGAAGGTGGAGGGGTGAAAATTGACACTCTCCCCCTCACTAAAGTCAGGAGATTCTGAGATCGCACTCTGAACCCCTAAACCTTTCGGCTGACTTCTTTATGAACTCTGCCTCAGTTACGGGCTGTGCCAAAACAACCCCTAGTTTAGACATATAGCCTAAACCTCGTTGGTCTTTTTATTGTATAAGCACCTTACCTCTTATTTAGTTGTTGCCAACGGTTTACAGGTGTAGTGTTCTGAAGTTTTAACCTTTCTCCAGCCACTATAGAGAAAGAACTCTATAAATATATACAGAGAACTTTAATACCCTTAATTCTAAGCCAATCGGTAGCTTTTTTGGGACTTTATCTGTAATACTTGTATTTAAATTAATTAAATTACAAAATATACATATTTTTCAAAGGCAAAGTTATAAAACAAATTGAAGATCCTTCAAATGTGGAAAGAAAATATGGGAGAAGTCCTGTTGGTTCTGATAATTTCCCTTGGTACAATCCAGACTGGCCAGAAAAAATGTGGGATTGCGGATATAGACCTAAGGAAAAGGGGAATAAACCATTACATGTAATTGAGTGTTAAAAAGAATTTTATAGAATTATGGAACTTGAAAAAATATTTCGATCTTATGATGTTAGGGGGAATTATCCCCAAGAAATTGATGAAAATGTTGCTTACTTGTTTGGTAAGGCATTTGGAACCTTGTACCCTGACAAGAAAATTGTTGTGGGTTGGGATGCAAGATTGAGTTCTCCTTCTTTGAAAGATAATTTAGTTAAAGGTTTAGTTGAATCAGGTATTGAAGTTACTGATATAGGAATGGTTCCTACTCCTGTAATTTACTTTGCTTGTTATAAATTGGGTTATGAAATGGGAATAATGGTTACAGGTTCTCATTTAACAAAAGAGTTTAATGGTTTCAAGGTTTGTAATTTCAAAGGGATTCCAATCGGCTATGAAACTGGTTTAAACAAGATTAAGGAAACTATCAAAAAAGGTAAGTTTAGTGAAGGTAAAGGGAAATTAAATAAAAGAGATATTAAGAAAGAGTATATTAATTTTATAAAATCTTTTGGATCTAATTTTAATGAAACAAAAGTTGTTGTGGATGCAACAAATGGTTCTGCAGGAAAAATATATTCCCAAGCTTTGAAAGAAAAGGGTGCTGAAGTGATTGAATTGTATTGTGAGCCAAATGGTAATTTTCCTAATCACATACCAGATCCTATGAATAAAGAATTTATTGTTGATTTAAAAAAAGAAGTGAAAGAAAAAGGTGCGGATTTGGGTTTTGGTTTTGATTCAGATGGGGACAGGTTAAATATTGTTGATGGAAAAGGTAATTTAATTAATACGAATCATATTTTTTCATTGTTGATAGAAGACAAGTTAAAAAATGAGAAAGGGAAAGTTATTCATGATGTTTTGTGTTCTAAGTTAGTTGATGATGTCACAAAGGAAAATGGGGGGACACCAATAATATGGAAAGTAGGGCACACATATATTGCAAATAAGTGCTTGGAGGAAAGAGCTGTGATTGCTGGGGAAGTTTCAGGGCACTATTTCTTTAAAGAAACTAGTTACGCTGATGATGTATTGATTGCTTGCATGAGGATTTTGAGTATTATGAAAGAGGAAGGAAAAAATTTGTCTGAACTAACCTCTAAATATCCTAAATATTATTCTTATTCTGATAGGGTTTATATCAAAGAAGAAGAAAAGTTCAAGTTTATTGAGAGTTTGAAGAAGAAATTTGAAGAGAAAAGTTATGATTTAATAACTTTGGATGGTGTAAGAGTTAATTTTAATAATGGTTGGGCTTTGTTCAGGCCTTCAAACACGGAAGCGAAGATATCTATAGGTGCTGAATCATCTGAAAAGGAAGAATTTGAGAAAATAAAAGATCTGGTTGATGAAGTTATTAAAGAGATACCAAAATAGAGAATAAAAAATTTATTTCTCTGTAAATTAATGGAAGTTGCTATTAATATTCCTGAAAACATTGAGGTGGAAGTTGATAGACTCAAAGTGAAAGCAAAAGGGGAAAAAGGAGAGGTTGAGAGAGATTTCTATAACAGAGTGGTTGCTAATATTTTGAAGTTTGAGAAAAAGGATAAACAATTGAAAATAAGTATAAATTTGGATAGCAAGAAAGGGAAAGCTCTTTTGAACACTGTGAAGAATCATGTTTTGAACTTGTTTAATGGTGTGCAGGAAGGTTATAAGTACAAACTAAAGATTGTTTACGTTCATTTCCCTATTTCAATTGAGGTACAAGGTAATGAAATACAAGTCAAGAATTTTCTTGGTCAGAAGGATATTATAAAGAGGCAGATTCCTGAGAATGTTGAAGTAAAAGCTTCAAAGGATGAAATAACAGTTTCTGGAATAGATAAAGAACTTGCAGGGCAGACAGCTGCAAAATTAGAGAGAATGACTAAGTTAAGTAAAAAGGATAGGAGAAAATTCCAAGATGGACTTTTCATATATGAGAAACCTGCCTAAACTTAATTAATTTCGATAACTTTCTCGGACAATTATGATTTCAAAGCTTTTCCTACTAATTCAATAATATTGTTGTGAATTTTTCCATTTGAGAGAATCACATTGCTTTGTTTTGGTGTCCAATCATTACCTTCAAAATCAGTGATTTTTCCTCCAGCTTCTTTTAGGATTAGTGCTGTTGCAGCTATGTCCCAAGAAGCAATCTGCGGAGAAATAAAAGCATCCGCTCTTCCGCAAGCAACATAAGCTCCTTCTATTGCTCCAGAGCCAAGCTTTTTCATGTCCTTTGAGATTGGTAGATTACAGAGTTTATTTTCGCAATTCTTTTATTATCTCGTTCTCCTCCCTGGCAGCTGAGTAAATAACTTTTCTCAATTTTATTTACTTCAGATACTTGTATTTTCTTTCCATTCAGGAAGGCTCCCTTTCCTTTTTCCGCAATGAAAGGTGCGTTTGTGACTTCCTCTCCCTGAATAAATTCAGGAGCTTCCTTAACCAAAACACTGTTTTGAATACAGAAGGCTAACGAGGTTCTAAAGTCGCTAACAAAACTTACTATAGCAGAGGTTTTGGTCTAACACGCTTTAGTTTAGGGCTGAGTCACCTTTTTCAGACGCCTTATTTCACTATTGTAGGTTCAGCAGCCCCGTCTTCCAAGATATACCCAGAAGACAATACAGGACCTGTATGTCCTTATATATATTTACAAAAAAACTTTTATATAGGCAATTCATCTCCATTATTGAAATAAGGAGTTTTCTTGCCTTTGGTTAAGTATAATTCCCAAAATAATTTCATTGTTCTTTGCTACTGCAAGGGAAACTGAGAAAAAAAAGGGTTTGCTGTTGCATAATTGCTTGTCCCATCCAGAGGGTCAATAATCCAAGTATAATCCTTTTTTCTTGTCAATGAATCCATTTTCCTCTGTTAGAATGTTGTGATTTGGATAGTTTTTTGAGATTTGCTCCACGAAGAAGGAATCATTTTCCTTGTCATATTTTGTCACGATTTCTTTTGCCATCCCCCTCTCAGAAGTTAGTGTCTCATCTCTCCTAAAATTCTTTAAAGGTAGTTTGCAGCCTTCTTGGTTGTTTGAAATGCAAAATCTTTCATATTACTTCTTTGCTCTTGATTTCCTGGATCTTCCTGGTTGCGATATTTTCTTGTGTCTTGCGCATTGTGGGCAGATGTAGATTTTCTTTCTTGGTAAGAGCAAGTTGCTGTCTGAAACTTCTCTCTTTACTGAAGGGTCTGTTATGAAAAATCCTTTCTTTTTTGTAAAAGTTTTGTATTTAGGCACTTTTTTTCCGCATAGGGAACACACTACAGTTTGTTCACTACCTCTTCCTTTTGCGTGTTTATAAGTTCTTTTATATGGAGCTTCTGCCATAATACTTTATGGCAGTAAAATTACATAAATGCGATGTTTGCAGGAAAAAGTTCAAGGCTCACAAAGTAGGGAGATTACAGATTGTGAAAAAGACAAAATTTGCTAAGAAAGAGGTTTGGGTTTGCAGAGATTGTGCTCCAATGGTTAAGGAGAAATTGAAGGAAATTGGTTTGAAGATTTAATTCTTATTTGTAATTAAATTAATTGTGCCTTGGTAGCTCAACTGGCAGAGCGTAGGTTTCGTAAACCTAAGGTTGGGGGTTCAATTCCCTCCCAAGGCTAAAAATTGCTTAATAGTACTACCAATTCCATAATTTAATTATTAAATAAATATTTCTCTCAAGATTTATCAAATTAAAGAAAATAAATTATTTTTTGTAAGAGGATTGTTGTTGCTTGGATTGTTCAGAGACACCTGAAGACTCTGAACTGGATTCCTCGGAAACCCCTTTAAAAATATTCCTCACTAAAACAATATCATCAACTGCTTCCACAGCGGAAAATGGTACTATAACTCCTTTCTTCTCTCCTCCTAAGACCTCTGAAAGGAAAGTTCCCTTAAAAGCCTCAATTATCAAGGATGTTACTTTGAATTTCCTCAAGTCTGCTTTGAAATCCTTAACTTTTCCACAATATTTTCCATCTAAAGTAAATACATCTTTTCCTACAACTTCTGAGAAAGCTTTAACATTTACTACCATAAATATATTCTAAAACTATTTAAATATTTATCAATAAGCTATATCCCGAAATAAAATTTAAGTGATTTTAGGGGCAAGCTGATAAAGAGATTAAACCCAAAGATAGAAACATTGAGGAGTTGGTGATAAGACTAATAGCAAACGTTGTTTTAGAACTTCCACCTCCTTGGAAAAATAGCAAACAAGGTGCATATATGAAAGAGTATAAAAAACAGTTTGAGGTTAAGATAAAAAAATTATATATTTTTAATATAAATATATATTATGTGGAAAGTATCTTAAAATCTTTACTTAATATTGTTTTACTTTATTAGACTTAAAAAAATATGACAAAAGAGATTGTTGGGAATATTCCTGAGTGTGAATTCAGAAAAGAGGAAGAAAAAGAACGAAAGGGTATATTTCTTTCAATTAGTTAAGCCTATATACTTGTTATCAAATGACGAAAGTAATATCACTATAATTCTAAAGTTTGCCAATTGCTAAAATCATTTTCTTTTAAGTTTTTACTTATCTGATTAAAATAAATCCATCTTCCACGGTAATTTCTTTGGTCGGTATTTGTAGTTATTCCACCAAAAAGATTTTTTCCTTTTTTGTTTTGTTCCAGAACATAATTATATAATCCATCTATCTTTGACCGTGCAACTTTTAAAGTTATCCCAGATTTAACATCAAATAACCCAATTTTACCATTTTTTAATTTAACAATAAAATCAACATAAAAAGGTTTTTTTAATCCACTTTCTTCGTATGGTACAGCAAAGAAAGTCTTATCACGATCTCCATTCTTAAACCACCATTCTATATTTTTTGAGTTATCTAGAAATTCTATGAAAGCTTTTTCTGTGCTCCAACGACTACCACTACAAAACGGTTGCATGATAGATCTTTTTCTGTCTTCTTCTATATAATCCTCTCCGAAGGTTAATGATTCTGGTATATTCCAGTTATCCTCAAAGACAAGTTCTGGCTCTCGCTTTGCTATTTCCTTCTGATATTCTACTTTACTTTTATCAATTATATTGACAAAATGTTGTATGTTTTTTTCACTCAAAACAATCTGGACAACTTCGTCTTCTTGTTCTCCACGCCTCATTTTAAACGCTGTTTCAAAAAATTTATAAATTGCTTCTTTGATCCGACCAGCGGATCTATCTTCTGGATATAGAAAAACTTCACCTTCTCTTAAACTCTTTCTTGTAAAAAAATCAAATAATCGTTGTGAATCAAAGGCACTTACTTTAATTTCTTTATCGCCTGCAATCATTTTCCCAGCTAATACATCGATATTTTCGGCTTTCCAATCACTGAATACTTTTATATCTAATTTCTTTGCTTTCGTATCTATTTTCTTTTTTAATCCATAATCTTTTGCTTCTTTCAAAAATAATTCTATAAAAAATGGTGATAATCTTGTCTTCTCACGCTGGCGTTTTGAATAACAAGACAATAAATTGATAGGGCTATAATCGTCTCGTCTTTTGCTTGGATGAATAGTAATATAATCGCGGGCGATATCTTCTTTAATTTCAATACCTTCTAAATTAGTATAAACATAACCATAGTTTAAAACTTCATTATCATAGTGCCCCTTAATTGGTTCAGGCATCCTCATAATTCTGCCAACGGTTTGGATTGAAAAAATAGGACTATGCCACTCTCTAAATAAAACTAAAATCTGTGCTCGTGGACAATCCCAACCCAAAGCAATTGCCTGCTTAAAAATCAATATCTCTACTTCACTATCACTATTTTCTACCTCTTCTTTATTAACATGCTCTCCAGAAAGCCAAATAGCTAACTTTCCATTTTCAGTTGAAACCTTATATTTATCTTTCAGAATTCTAATTACTCTATCTTTCATCGTGTCTTCAAGCTGGCCGATTCTATCTGGGAGCTGAATCAAAACAAGAGGATTTATGTTTGTTTTTTCCTTTTGGAACGCCTTTAATAATTCTTCTCTTTTCTGCAATGCCGCTTTAATAACCAATCCCTCACTTCCACCACTTAAATCTGATTCAATTTTCCCTTTCTTTAAAAGATTGACAAATTTTTCATTAAGAACCACTGCTTTTTTAATCATTCCCTCGGTTTTAACATCTTCTAAATCCACATTTGCCATTTCGTCACCTTGTAAAACAGGTGTTGCAGAAACTTCTAATGTTAATTTTGGTCCAATCATTGCAATCAGCCCTTGAGAAATTTCACTTGTAGCATGATGATGCGCTTCATCAATTACCAAAACTATTTCTCGCCCTTCTTCTTTTGTCTTCTCTAACACCTTTGACAAATTGAAATCTTGCTCATTATCACGAATATAAATATTGTCCTTTTTATTGATGCTCTCCCAATTGAAAAATAAAATTTCATTTTCACCAATTTTTCTGTCATCCAAATCTTCAAAAAAAGAACATTTTAAGGCTCTGCTTTCTTCAAAATAATTTTCTAATTTCTTTTTGCTTTGCTTAGTTAAAACTGGGCGTGGTGCGGTCCAAATAAAAGAAAGAGGTTGCCTTAATTCTCGATCTTCAACTAATTGTTTTAAAAACTCTGCCATCATTATCGTTTTACCCGAACCAGTAGGCGCTTTGAAAACAAGTTTCTTTTCACCAGAACGACCTAAAAGCCGTTTAGCTTTATCTAATAACTCATCTGTTGCATCTTCTTGATAAATTTTTAGTGGCATAATTAATCTCTTTTAAAATTTAAACTTCCAAAATTTTGTCTATCCCTGCCTGAATAGTATTCCCCAACAAGCGTATTTTCTTTTTCATTAAAAAGTAGTCGCGCGGTTCCCCTATGAATTCTCATCGTTTTTGTGGCACTTGATTTTGGTTCATTAATATATTGATAGCTTAAATGTATTCCTTCTGGCGCTTCTATAACAAAAGACGCGGTTTCATTATAAGACGATGATCCCTTGGTGATTAAAATGATTTTTATTTTTGTCCAATCTTGAAAAATCTTTAAAGTTGCTTTTACTTCCGATGAATGCTCATCAAAAGAAGTTTTTAAATCCCCGTTCCATTCCCCGTTTAAGTTAGGAGTTTTTACAAAACCGATTCTTCCAAAAATTTTCCAAGCCCATTTATCAAAAACAATAAAAAGTACCCCATAGAAAAACAATATAGAGGGACTTTCAACCCACCACGGCAAAGAGATTTGATAGTTGCCGAGTATTTTGTAAAAACTCCAAGAAAAAGCAACGCCAATTATTGCCAAGGACAATAAAATATTTTTTCTTTCCTCTGTATCTATTGAATATGGATGCATATTACCAGTTATTCCAAAGTGAAATAAGATTTTTAATAAATATCTTTGCTTGATTTGTGTCCCACTGATCTTGCGTCAGACCAAAAAGTTCCAATTGCCCATTTTGGCAAACAAAATTATCTAAACTATTTTCATTAAGCCAATTCACAACATTGCAAAAGGTATTGTGATAACTTGTTCCGAATTTAGAATTAGGCACATTATAAAGCATACACTCCAAAAAATATGATGGCGTTGCATCTCCGGGAATATTTCCTCGGCTGTTTTTTAATAACCTCACTACTGGTTTATACCATTTATTGCTGTCTTGATGTTTTGAAACTCCATTGTCATAGTGAACTTTTGGATAATTTATTATTTGTCTATCGTCGTTTTTGGTCCAGAAACACATTCCCTCAACATAACCATTGATATTTACAGTTTTATATCGTCTGTACTGAGCACAAACAATTACATCAGCAGGCAATCTTCCATTATTCGCTTTTATCTTAATTGATTTGTTGCCTTCGGTTATTTGGCTCTGGCCGTAATAATCTTTTAGAATTTTTAAAACATCTACCCTAAAATCGGATAAGTGATAAGTGGCAGAAGTTAAGCCCAAAATTCTTTTTTGGTCTTTGGATAAATTGCTACAAAAAGTTGAGTTAAGTTGAGCTACAACATCTACATCGCTATCGCCACGAATATTAGTATTGTTTTTATATGAGCCTTGGAGATAAACTTTAAAATTTACACCATCAGGCCATTCATAAGAATCTAAAGCATTTCTTATAGATTCATGGGTAGCCTTAGCAGTTGTAATTGCACCCTGATGCGCCCATGTTTCTAATTGTGATTCTGGAATTGTCATAATTACCTAAAACTTCTCCTATACACTCTTAAAATTGCTTCTGGTATAGGAGAAAGTTTAATTTTTTGTTTAACATCAGCAAATTCTTCATCAAAAGTTTCATCACCCAAGGAAAAAACATAGACACTAAATTTACCCTTAATGTTTTTTATTGCTTTTTTAAATTCTGGAATAGCTAACTGTTCCCAAATAATGCCGGTGTAATGGTTAGAATTTTTGAAAATCTTAAATCTTTCATTGTTAGTTACTGGCTCAAAAGTTTCTTCTTTTATACAAAGCATCTCTGTTGCTTGTTCGGTCAATTTCTTTTTATTTTTATCTGTTGGCTCGGAATCAACAAAATCGGTTTTGAAATATTTTAGGTTGCCACCCAAGCCCTCAACTTTTTCGTCTTTTAAGTTTTTATATCCCTCAATAACTTTCTTAATTCTCGGATAACAAACATTAGTACAGATATTATTCTCATTATTAGTGCAAAGAATAAATTGACGATTACCGCCGTCTTCTTTATTGAGTTCTAAAGCTGCTTGTCCAGTAGTGCCAGTACCAGCCATAAAATCTAAAATGACTGAATGCTTGTTTGTTGAGAAATTTAAAAGATGTTTTATTAAATCTACAGGTTTAGGATTAGAAAAAACTTCTTTTGGAGTTTTTATGTTGAAGATTTCTTTAATCTCTCTTCCACCCTCACTATTTAAGACTAGGTCATATAGAATAGACAGTGGCAATCTTTCTCTTTGAGCGATATTTCCATTCTCATCAAATATTAACTCTCCCTCTTTTTCGTTTAAATGTATCTTGTAGTAAACCTTCCATTGACCCCTTCTATCTCGTTTAAAAATTATTCTATTATCCTTTAATCTCTTCAAAAAAGTTTCTCGGTTACATTTCCATTGATGTTCGTTACCTTTTAATATTGTTCCGTCGGGACACTTTATATCGTAATGCAATCCTTTACTATCTTGAAGAGTGGGTTCGTGTAATGGCTTTAGCATATAAGGACCGTGTGTGCTAATTTTTTCATCTTGATGTTTGTAACTTTTAAGCTGTTTTGTTATTAGGGGTAAAGTATAAAATTTAGGATTTTTTGTTTTGCTATAGACTAAAATGTATTCATGGTCTACAGCAATATATCTACTATCATTGCCACCCCCTGCTCTTTTTCTCCATATAATATTTGCAATAAAATTACCTTGAAACACTTCATCCATCAATGCTTTCAACTGTGCCACTTCATTATCATTGATTGAAATAAAAATTACTCCTGTATTTTTTAATAAATTCCTCGCCAACTTTAATCTTTTCTCTATAAAAGAAAGCCATTTCGAATGTCGGTAGCCATCTTCGGGGTCAATATATTTATCATTGAAAATAAAATCTTTATTACCGGTATTATAGGGAGGATCAATATAAATAACATCAACTTTTTTGGCGTGAGTATAATTTAAAACTGAGAGCGCATGATAATTATCTCCTTCAATCAATAAATTAACTGGTTTATTTTTGTTAGTGATTATTTCCCTACTCTTTACTTCCTTTACTATCGGCAATTTCTCTTTGCACATCTCTACCACATCTTCAGATTTGTCTTCCCAGACTAAACCATATTTTTTCTTTTTCTTCAATTCTTTTTTCAATCGATCAATCTCAGTTTTTAATTTTTCTATTTCTGATTGTTTATTGTTTTTTGTCATAATTTTAGATCAACCCTTTATCTTTGAAACTAAAGAAACTGTCTTTAGCAACAATAATATGGTCAGATATCTCTATACCTAAAATTTTACTGGCTTCTACTAGCTGCTTTGTAATTTCTAAATCATCTTCTGATGGTTCAGGGTTACCTGAAGGATGATTGTGGGCGATAATAATTTGAGCAGCTCTGATTTTGATAGCTTCAGCAAAAACTTCGCGAGGATGGATAAGGTTAGCATTAAGAGTGCCGATAGAAACTTCATTGATTGAATAATTACGAGAATTTAGAGCAATCAAATAAAAATGTTCTTTGCTATAATCCTTTAATTTGCTTTTGATGTGTTTATAAATATCTTCTGGATGATTCAATTCTTTGCTTTTGTAAGGGGTGTCTTGAGTGGCGAGTCTGCGGGCAATTTCAAAAACAGCCTTTATTTGCGCTGCTTTAGCCAGTCCAATTCTTTTAATTGAGTATAATTCTTCAAGGCTAGCTTCGGCTAATTTCTGAAGACTACCAAAATGAGAAAGTAATTTTTGGGATGTTATCATAACAGATTCACCAGCTACACCGCGCCCCAAAATCAACTGGAGCAATTCCTGAGCTGAAAGTGCCTGCTCGCCAAACTGAACTAACCGCTCTCGTGGTCTTTCAGATCTTGGCAAATCATGGAGAGTAAATGATTTTTTTATTTGATCTTTCTTTTTCTCCATTTTATTCTCTCCCGCTACCATTCTTTTTTAATCCTTCATCAACAAAAATCTCAAACTCTAAATTTATTTCAGTAATTTTCTTCTGAGCCATAAATAAACTGATAAATTAAAATATTAATTGAAATCTATTCCTAACTTCTTAAGGACTAGCTCTACTCCATAAAACGGCTGCATCCCAAAATAAAATTTAAGCGATTTTATGGGCAAGTTGATAAAGAGATTAAACCCAAAGATAAAAACAAAGGTAGATAGAAACATTGAGGAGTTGGTGATAAGACCAGGATTCTCCGCAGTTTGAGAAAGGTTTTAGAGGGATTTGATAAATTAGAAATTGCAGTAGGTGCTCTACATAGAATTAGGAAAATACCTGCATCTATTCCTTTGGGTTTATCTAAACTGATTGTAGAAATATTTGTTAGTTTTAGTAGAGTATTTTTTATACTGATTTTTCTGTTTTAAAATGTTTTGATATTGAGAGGATTAATGTTTCTAAGAAGAAAGGGGATTAAGATTTGAGTAACTTCTTTATTTATCTCTGGTCATTTAGTTGAATATGGGATGTAGCCACTTATATATTATATAAATATAATTATGGATACTAAAGAAAAATTTTTCAAATCTGGAATAAAAGGATTTGATAAATTACTTGGAAAAGGAATTCCAATCGGTTCAAGTGTGCTAGTTGAAGGAGGACCTGGTTCTGGCAAAACAATTTTCTGTTTGCAACTTGCCAACAATGCCTGCTTGAATGGGAAGAAAGTTCTGTATATGAGTTTTGAGGAGCCAGAAAAAAAATTAAAAGAACATATGCAGGGATTTAACTGGAATCCAGAAAAATTTGAAAAACAAGGATTACTAAGATTAAAAAGATTCAGAGCAATAGATATTTCAAGATCTGTTGAAGCCATGCTTTCTGAGGCTAAAAGAGAATTATTAATTGATATACACCCTATTTTGATGCCAAAAGATTTTAGTCCTGATATCATTATTGTAGATAGTCTGTCATCAATAGCAGCAGCTTTTAGTGGAAAAGAGAGCAGGTTTAGAATTTATATGGAGCAATTTTTCAGGTATTTAGAGAGAAGCAATATTACAAGTTTTTTAATCAGAGAAGTTGCTCATCCAACACATCTCGGAATGACTTATTCAGAAAAAGGTGAGGTTATAAGTTTCCTTGCAGATGGAATTATTGGTCTTTATAGTATTATAGAGAGATATGGGAAAAGAAGTTCTGCCATAGAAGTTTTAAAGATGAGAGGAATAAATATTAAAAGAAAAATTGTTGAAATGAAAATTGTTGAAAACAAAGGTATTGTTGTATATCCTAACTCAATACTTGGTGAAAAATTAAAGACCACATTCTCACTTACATAGCTTTTAAATATTAGCTCTTTAATTTTCTTTTTAATCTTTTTCTTCTTCGATAAACATCTATTTTATAGAAAATTCTTTTTACAGGATTCCTTGGCTTCTTTATTTTCTTCTGGATTTCTAAAAGATCTTCAGCTATTTTCTCTAAATCTCTATCCTTCAATTTCTCTACTTTCTCTTTTGTTTTCTTTCCTCTCTCTTTTATTCGCTGTCTCTCTGATTGTTTTTTCTTTTTTTCACCTATTTTCTGAATCCCTCTCTTAATCAGATTTTCTTTTTTTTCTTCTCTCCTCTTTTCAGGTTTTTTCACCTTAGCAATATTAGCCTTAACTAGAGGAATTTGTCTGTTAATATCTCTTATAAGTTCTCCGAACTTATCTATTCTTAATGTGTAAGTGTCTTCTCCAATTATCCCTTTTTCAAAATAATCACTCTGAGTTTTTTTAATTAATTTTTTTAGAATCTCTTTTCTTAATTCTAACAATCTTAATTTCTTTTTTAATCTGTAAATTTTTATTCTGTTACGTAAGACTATAAGGGTTACTGAGATTATAAGAATAACAGAAATTATTTTCTTAAAATTTTCTCTGATGAAATTCTCAAAGGTTTTTGATACTGCTTCATAAAAAGCTCCTATTCTTGCTGCAGTGGATTCTAACTCAGATAATTTTGTATAAGTTTTCTCTATTAACTTCTTTGCCTTTTCATATCTCTCATCTTCAAATTCTTTAAGAGCCTCAGAGTAAATAATCTCAGCTTTAGTTGTATTAACATCACTTTCTTTTATTCTCAACTTTAATGCTTTTAATTCATCTGCTAAAAGAAAACCTTTTTCTTTTAAATCTTCTATTTTTTTTATCTTCTTTTTTGCAAGAGAATAATCAGGTTTTCCTCCAGCTTTCTCTAAAGCAACCTGTGCATCATACAACTGTTTTGCCTTGAGATAAACATCAGAAACCCTTTCCGTGGATAAATTTGCTTCTTTCATCTCCTTAATTTTAAATTCTGCCTTACTTAAACTGTTATTGGTCCCTATTGCTTCATCAGATAAACCAAAAACAGGGATTACTAGCAAAGCAGAAATTAACAATAAACAAAAAATTTTTCTCATCATTTTTTAAACCACCTTCTAAATATACTTTTTTTTAATTTTTTTGCCTTTTCTTTCAGTTCTTTTCTCTTTCCTTCAAAATTTCTGAATCTTTCTGCTAATTTAATCCCTCGTTTTTTTTCCTTTCCCTGTTTTTCAAGTTCTTTTCTTTTTTTCAACTCAGTCCATAACCTTGGTCTCCGGGATAGAATTCCAGCCACAAACTTTCTAAACTTATTTTTAATCCCTGTTTTTCTCCTAATTTCTTTTTCTGCTTCTAAAGTAGTAATTTTCTCCTGTATCTCTGAAAATCTCTTTGCATAACTTTTCAATCTATCTTTATAGATTCTAGTCTCTAACTCACCTTTCTCTAAATAGGCTTTCTGCATTTCTGAGATTAATTTGAGTAATCTATTTCTTTCCTGTCTTAGTGCTTTTTCTACTCCTCCAAATCTAAATATATTTGCTTTCTTTGTTTCATATTCAATTATACTTGAAACTACTCTGCTCAACTTCTTTTCATATTGATTCATTGTGGTTGTGTATTCATTCATTGAGAGTTTTTTAAGTTCAAAGCATTCTTTCTGGGCTTCCTTCATTAATCCTATTAAAATAGTTTCTTCTTTCTTCAAATTCTTTAATTTTAGTTTTATCCTAGATAATTTTAGTTCAAAGAATATTCCTATAGACAATAATATTAAGACTGCTGTTAAAATTCCTAATTTACCCCAGTTTTCTTTTATGAAATAACTTATGGAAAACTCTCCTTTTGTTTCTGCTGCATAAGTTAATCTTGCTTCCTGTGTTCTTGATAAAGATGTTGCGTAATCTCCTCTTGCAAAAGCAGCCTTTGCCAAATTTAAAAGCCTCTTTGTTTTTTCAACTTTTATTTCTCTTTTCTCTGCTTTCTGAATTAATCCCTCTATTTTAGCCATCCCTCTATCTGCCTTATGTGCTTTCTCTTTAGTATCTAAAATTTTTTCAATTGTATTCTTTGTTTTTATATAGTTTTTATTTTCTATAGCTTCTTTCATCTCTTTTATAGATTCTTCTATTTCTTTAGAATAAAAGTTGGATTTATTAAATTCTTCCAAAACTTCTTTACTTTTGTTCAAATTTTTCTCTGCCTCAGCCTTTGAAATCTCATGAATGATTAAGGTTACTAATCTGTTCTCTTTTAAGTCTGTAAGTTTCTTTTTTGTTATGTTATTTTTTATTGTTGTCTCATTTATTGTTGCATTAATTGTGAAGTTTAAATAGTATGTTCCTCTGGTGAAATATTTAGGGGCTATAATCTGAACTGTAAAGTCATAACTTTCATTTACAGGAATAAAATCAACAGAATCTGGTACTAAAGATAAATATTGAGATAAATAACCAGAAACATTTACATGCACATCTTCCATTGGACCATCAAAAATGTTTTCTACTGTTAGAGTAAAGTTTTCCTGCTCTTTTCTAACAACTTCTAAGGTTTCTTCGGTTTGCATCAATTTCTTTTTTTGCTCTATTGTTAATCCTGTAGGTGCTGGTGTTGGTGCTGCTTCACCTCCAGTAGGTACTTTTTCGGTAACTTCTTCTATTCTTGGATTCTCTACTGGTATTTTTGGTAATTTAAAGGTTTGGGTATATTCACAGTTTGAGCAATTTGTATTTAAATGGAGAAGATAGTTCCCTGTTTTAACCCTCTCTGAAACCGAAATTGTATAAGAGTAGGTCTTATAATTTTCTCCAGACTCACAACTAAAAGAACTTATATTTCTCCTTGCAGGTTTCACTGAAAAGCCTGAAGGTGTGGTAAGGAAAATTGATAGATTAATCCCAGTTTCATTTCCAATATTCTTTATTCCTACAATCAAATCTGTAGAATCTCCAGCTTTTACTTTCTCTATTTTCGAGGTTCCAGTAAGTTCAAAATAAGGGCCTGGTGCTATTATATTTATTTCTGGCTCCAAGTTTATTGTTGTAGTATAATCAGAATTATTTTCTGTACAATTCAAGCAAGAACAATCAACAGGAATTTCTATACTTGCAATTCCTAATTTCTTCCCTGTTGCATTTATTTCTCTGGTCTTTGTTTCTGCTGGCTCCAAGTCAACAGAAGAAGAATCAAAACTAAAGTTTCCAATACTTCCAGTTGGTGTTACTTTTATAGAAGTAGAATTTGGCAAAGCACAAGTATAATTAAAGTCTCCTGTATTATTGAAATTAACTGTTCCAATAGTGAAGTTCTGGTTGATTATTGCTATCTCTGGAACTCCGGAAATATCTACTGAGATTGTGTAATCTTTCCAGACCTGCAACAACCCTGTTAAATTCTGCTCACTTGAATTTATTTCATTTCTGTAAGAGTCATTAGTCCAGATATAATAAGTCCAATTCCCTTTGGTCCAGTTCTCTAATTCTATTTCATAAGTTCCATTTCTGTTATTTCCTGAACTTAAATTCATCTCTGTTGAACTCCAGTTTGTTGGATTTAAAGAATCGTTCCTTCGGTAATAAAGTAAAACTTTATCAACTCCTAAATTATCTGTTATCTTTGCTGAGAGAGTAATATTTACCTCTGGGTCTAAATCCGCTAAACTTGTTGGAGAGTGGGATATTGAGGTTATATTCGGATTCTCTATATCTGTTACTGTTATATTTATCTTTGTCCTATTATTATTTCCAAGCCAGTCATAACTTGTTAAATTTAGAACAGTAAAACCTGCAGGTAAATTTGTTAAATTAAATTCTGTTTTGTTTTCGGAGAAGTTTAAATTTCTTGCTTCATTTTCTTTACTCTCATAACTTATATTCAAAGTTGCATTATTTAATCCACCTATTCCCCAACTTTGAGAATTATCCCTGAATTCAAACCTACAGGTAATATTATCTCCCTGTGTTGCATTTATTGTTCTGTTTGTTGCATTTTCTTCTGTTCTATTTTCTGTAGTTATATTACAACTTGCATTTATCAATTCTGGTGGAGTTGTATCTATTGTTAATTTTCTTGTCTCTGAATTTGTTGTGTTTAGTTCTGTTCCATCAAACAAATCTGTTACAGAAACATTCCAATAATAAATTCCATCTAATAGGTTTGTTGTATAACTCTCATTTGTTGTATTTATCTCATTTATTAGGTCTGTGGTCCTATTATAAATAGTCAAATTATATGTTAAATTGTCTGAATCAGCATCAGAACCAATCCACATAAATTTAATTGTCTTATTTGTTGAGTTTTTGTTATTTTCAGGAGAAGTTAAAGAAATTTCTGGAACAACATTGGGAACTACAACATTTTCTGTTGTTATATTAGAGCAGTTTCCTGGATTAGATAATCCATTAGTCAAATTTCCATCACAAACCTCTATGGTGATATTTATTTTATGATTTGGAATAATCCAGTCTCCTGCAGTAATATTTTCTGAGCATTTTGCTTCTAAATCAGTTCCATAATCTATTTCCAATACTCCGGTTTTATTGCTCTGGTTAGTTTGGTCAAAATAATAAAGAGTGCAATTTTTGAAATCTGTTTCATTATCATAATCTGTTGCAATTGTTGAAGTTAAAATTCTGTGCCCTGCATATTTGGTAACTGAAATATCACTCAAATCAGGAGGATAATTCCGGATTGTTACATTTCCAGAACATTTTTCATCAGAGACCGCATTATATTGATCTACTACCTGCAAGCAAACACTCCAATTTTCTCCTTTCTTTGTGTTCACCTGTGGCAAAATTCCTTCAACTGTTGTTTCTCCTTTTGCTCCATTAAGATACCAATCAAATGTATTATTGGACAGGGTATCCTCTTCAGGGTCACTTGCATTTCTATTTCCAACTAAATCTGTTTTTGTATTTGGATTACTGGGAGTTATCCAGATTGCAGTAATATTTGGTTTCTGGTTTGGGATCTGATGGGAATCAGAAGTGGACACACTTGCACCCCCGTAATCTGTAAATGTTATTTTCACTGTTATTAAATCTGAAACCTTAAACTCTGAGTTTGTCTCAGGAGAGATGTTATACTCGCAGAGATAATTATTTGAATCTATCTGTTTTAAAATTCCTGAAGTTGTATTTGAACTCTCTCCATCATCCATATAAATAGTGCAACTCTCAATATTATCAGCATCTGCATCATTTACACTCGCATTAGCTTTGAAAGTGTGATTTCCTAGGTCATAAAATTTAATACTTTGACCTATTGTTGGTTGTGCATTTGCAACTGTAAAAGAACCACTTGTCTCTGCTGTCTCAAAAGAATCTGATGTTGTAATGTTCCAGTTATAAGTTAAACCAGGTTCTAACTCAAAATCTGCTGATTTCCATATTCCATTCTTTGTTCCATTTAAATTTTCTATTGAAACATTCTCAGTTGAATTAACAATTCCTTTACCAGTCCGGACTGTGAAATTAGCAAAAACTATTTTATCAAGTTCTGCATCAGTAATATTTGCCTCTAAGTGAACAATATCTCCCCCATGCAAAGTTCCTGTATTATTTAATTGTGCACTCTGAATCGTTGGTTTTGAATTCATCGTGAAATTATAAATCTCTGAGCAGTTAGAACTCCAGTTATCTGCTGAACAAAGTTTGTAATAGTAAGTTTGCCCATCTGATAATTGGACAGTATTTCCTATTGTTGTACTATTTCCATCTACTTCTGTTTCCAAAGTTGTTGGATTAGATGAATTTTCAACATATATTTTTGTCTTTACTGTATCATTCTCATCATCACTACCTTTAGTCCATTTTAGGGTTGGATTGTGGTCTATTACCCTGCTTGAATTTTGAACTTCTAAATTGATATTTGTAGGTTTTGTTGGAACCCTGTTCGGAATCTTATGACTTAAAGTTTGAGTTGTTACTGTTGCATTTGCATTATCCTCAAAAACAAAATAAATTGAAATAGAAACTCCAACATCAAAATGTGAAGTATTTATTTCTTTTGAGCAGTTTACTGAACTATTTTCAAAATTCCAGGATTCTGTTAAATTATCAAAATGAATTGTGCAGTTTGTTATATTTCCATCAGAGTCTGTTGCATTTGCCCAGGCAATAAAAGCATGCCTTGTCTGATTATCTGAAAAGTAAGGGCCATCAGCACTCGGATTCTGATTTCCTGTTGTAAAAGAGCCTGTCCTGGTTTTTGTTTCATACCCGTCAGAAGTTGTTACATTATACTCATAATTTGTGCTTGGGCTTGCATTGAAACTTACTCTCCATAAATCTCCATCTTTTGTTCCATTCAAGTTATTTATTGAAGTTCCATTTGTGTTATTGACTATCTTTCCTCCACTCTTAACAGTAAAATTAGCCCATATAATTGTATCACTGAAATTATAAATATCTAAATCAGTAATATTTGCTGTAAGATTTATTTCCATTGGTTGGTCTATATTCTCTGCTTCTGGCTCTGTCATAACAGAATTTATTGCTGGTTCTGAGTTCATATAAAATTCTTCTTCATCTGAGTAATATCCATATTCATAGGAATCATAACTCCTTGCTCTCAGACAATAGGTTTTTCCATCTGTCAAATAAAGAGTTGCTCCAATTTCTGTTGAATTTCCTGAGGTAGAGTTTTCTTCTGTTGTTGGGTCTATAGCAGAGCAGTTTCCCTCATCAACATAAACATAAGTTGTTATATTATCCCCATCATCATCACTACCTTTAGTCCATTCCAGAGTTGGATTGTGGTCTATTACCCTACTTGAATTTTGAACATCTAAATTGATATTTGTAGGTTTTGTTGGAATCCTGTTTGGTATATTATGAGTTTTTGTTGAAGTTGTTGCTGTTGCTTTCCCGTCAGAGAATTTTACAGATACTAGAATTTGCTCTAAAACAGTGAAATTCTTGTTTGTCTCTAGGGAAACATTATATTCACAGAGATACTTATTTGTGTCTATCTGTTTTAAAATTCCTGAAGTTGTATTTGAACTCTCTCCATCATCAAGGAGAACAGTACAGGAATCTATATCATCCGGGTCTGGGTCCTCAGCAGTAGCATTAGCTCTGAATTTGTGTCCTGAATAATCTTCAAATAGTGGATTTTGTGTGATTGTTGGAGCACTATTTTCTGCTTCAAAACTTCCTGATGTAGTTGAATTCTCAAAAGAGTCAGAAGTTATCAGAGTCCAGTTATAAGTTGCTCCTCCAGTGATATTAAAGTTAGGTGATTTCCAGATTGTCCCATTCTTTGTTCCATTTAAATTATTTATTGGAGTTCCGCTAGTTGAATTTTTTATAATCCCATTTTCCTTAAGGGTCCAGTTAGCCCACTCTATTGAATCTTCTTGCTCATCAGTAATGTTTGCCTTTAAATGGACTATTGTTCCTGCTTTTAAACCTGATGTCTGGTTTAACCCCGCACCTGATATTGTTGGTTCTGAGTTCATAGTAAAGTTATTACTTTCATTTCCTAAATAATCAGAGCAGTCCCATGAGTCACAAGATTTAATTCTGAAATAATAAGTTTCACCATCTATTAAGTTAATTCCATAACCCAATTTCATTGAATTGTTTGGGACTGTTACAGAATTATCTTCTGCTGTTGGATTTTGGGTTGCTCCAACTGCTGCTGTTATGTTTATTGTATCATTTTCTGGATCTGCTGGATTGGTCCAGTTTATTAAAGGATGATTTGTTACAACATGTGTTGAATCATTGAAAGAATCATTTATTGGCAAATTAAGATTTGTTGGAACTCCTGGAACTCTGTTTGGAATCCGTTGGCTTACAGAAGAAGAATTTGTTTTATCCCAAGTGTCTGCAACCTCTACAACAGAATCTAGCCAGTCATTAACACTGAAATTTGAGCAGGTTGAAGTATTCACCTTCAAATAACAATCTCCAGAAACTGGACCTGACATATTTACTTCACAGGAAGAGACAGAAGAGGTATCATTTAAATAAGCTTTACAGGTTAAGGAATCTGAATCTGGGTCACTAACAGAAGCTGTAAGATTAAATGCATGTTCTCCTGATATTGCACTTGCACCTGCACTAACCGTTGGCTCATGGTTTATAATTGTATTATTATAGTGGGAAGTTGTATTTGTTGCTCTTGAACTATCTTCAAACTCTACATATACTTCAATTTCATTTTCAATATCATTACCTAAATCGGTAGTTGAATTTGATATTTGTTCAGTGCAATTACAGGAATTACTTCCACAGCTTAGAGTTCCTGGGAAAAAATTCCATCCAACACCTGGGTCAGTTGGGTTATAATAATGAATTGTGCAGGAAGAAATATCTGTTGCTCCATTTAGATCAGTAGCATTTGCAAAGACATTAAAGCAATGCCCTTCAGAGCAATTTGTAATTGAAAAAGAAGAAATTTCTGGAGCAACATTTGGTAAAGAATGTTCTTCTGTATTTGAAAATCTTTCCTTTCCATAGGAGTCTATAAATGAAATGTTGAAGTTTGCTGTCTTCCCCAAATCCATATCAGACTCATTTATTAATAAATTACACCTTGCAGGGCTCTCTGTCTTGTTTAAATTTCCTGTATAACTACCCGAGCTACAATTAGAACAATAGATACGACACCCTGTAAATTTATCTACTCCTCCTGTATGGGTCGCATTCGCAGAAATATTAAACTCATGTTTTGTCTCAGAATCTTCAAAACTCAAATTTGAAATTGAAATTGTATTTGTATGCACAATTATTTCGTTTTCAGAACTCCATCCTAAGGTATCATTAGCCCAAACATTGAATTTATGAGTTTGATTTTCAACAGAGAGATTGTCATAAAACCTCCACTCTGAAGAATTATATTTTGAAAATTCTGACTGATAGTGCATTTGAATTTCTTCTGGTGATAAAGATCGGTTGTAGACACGGACTTCGTCGATTGTGCCATTGAAATAGTCTTCTCCCTTACCTATTGTTAGAGGCTCACCATTTGTACATGGAGTTCCTCCTCCATCTGTACCCAAAACCCTTTCTCCATTAATATAACCAATAACATCAGTGCCATTATAAATAACTGTTAGAAATTGCCACTCATTTGTATTTACTGTTCCACCTGACCCAATAAAGTTAGCATCTGATTCATCCTCAAATCCCGCTCTTAATTGACCATCCCTAACTTGAAATCCAAATGCCCACTGTGAACTATCCTTCATAGTTATATCATTCTTCCCACTGGTCGATGACGGATATACCCATGCAGTTTCTGAGTATGAAGAATTAATATCTAAAATAGGGTCATCCGGGACTTCCACATAATCATCCACTCCATCAAAAGAGAGAGCCTTACCAAATCTACCATCTACATACTGTGCCCTGATTACACTTTCTCCTCCTTTATCAACAGTTAGATTATAATTCTGTTCAGTAGTAATTCCACCAGTATTTGGAGTTCCAGCCTCAGAATTTCCATAATAGGCATAAAAATTATCTCCACTGTCCTCTCCAGCATTTATCTGAACACAAGATTTGAACCAGATTTCTGTAGTTGAATTGAAAGAACTTGTGTTTGTCCTATTAACCTCATCTCCTCCACAAACAATTCTCAAATCATCTCCATTCGCCAATAATTTTCCAGTTGAAACCAAACTCGCAGTATCTAAAGTGAAGTTAATCGGTTTTCCAATTGTCAGATTTGTTGCATTGTTATTCGTAATTGTTAGTTTCTTTCTATATTTAAAACTCTCATTCCACCAATCACTTGGTTTTACTATTGTTCCATTATTCTCATACTTTGAAATATCCACTGCTTTTGTTGAAGTTTCTCCAATATCTGAATTATTGTTAAGATTCATCCCCAAAACAAAATTTGAATCATAGAAACTTGAATTTGTCCAGTTTGTTCCATTATACCAGTTAAATTTAAAAGAATCTAAATTTGGTTCATCAATTGTAAGATTTATTTCTGTGTAGTTTTCTGTTTTGTAAGAGTTGTTCTCAGGAGTTGGGTATTCCCAGCTCATGTTTGGTTCTGTTGTATCTAATAGAATTGTCCTTGTTTCTGTTTTGTTTGTTTTTCCTGTTGTATCATTTACTGTTGCATTTAGGTAATAAGTATCATCTGGTAAAGTTGTGAAATTGATGAATAGAGGGGAAATATCTGAGGTATTGTATTGAACTAATCCACCTGTTGAGTTCCAGAGAGTTAGGTTTATTGTGTCCAATTCTGCTCCTGAGTCTGAAGCTGTTACATTTGCTACTATCCAATCTTTTGAATAATTTCCTGTTTCTGTTGTTGGAGGGACAAATTGAATTTCTGGTGGTGCTGTATCTATTTTTATTGTCTCATTCTTTGTTTCTTCTAAATTTCCTGCTATGTCCTTGCTTCTGAATCTGATATAAGAGGTTCCTTCAGTTGTAATCTGAAAGTTTGAGGTTTCTTCTGAGCCAATTGTGGTTGCTGGCTCTGGGTCTGCATATTTTCTTACATAAATGTCGTCGAAATGAGCTTCTGTTTCATAAGTGTGTAGGTTTATACCTTCCCAGAGTTGATCCCAGTTTACATCGCTGAAAGTAAAGGTTTCGCCATCTGCGATGAAGGTTACATTCCCGTCCGCATCAATCTTGGTTATTAATTCATACCATGTATCTTCTAAGATTTCAAAGCCAAAATCGTGTGTAGTTTCCGAGGCTCCGTCTATAAATGCGAGTCCTCTCACATCGTCTGTATTTATATTCCTCAACTCAGAATGTAAGAAATTGTTGGAATCGCTCCATTTTAGAGAATATGCGGCATATGAGTCTGCGGCAGTGATAATCTTAATTTTGCACCTCATTATTCTTTCACCCAGAGTCGGTGGGCTACTAACTTTAATCCCATCATGCCATGTGTCAGTGTTGGCAGCGTCTGTTTGTTTTAATACTCCTGATTCTTCTGTCCATGTCCCGTTATCTACTGTCCACTTGTCTGTATAGTCTCCGTCTTCAAAATCATCAAAGAACTCAAAGGTATTGGTTCCATTTGAGGCAGAACTGGCAGAAGGGTTGCCATAATACATGTATAAAGTTTCCTGTGAATTTGCCTCGATGAATG
>JAGXOL010000049.1 GCA_023659895.1 Candidatus Aenigmarchaeota archaeon LH_S7 | reverse complement strand
CTCAAACCTAGCTCTGATTAAATATTGGGGCAAGAAAGACCCCAAATTATTCATTCCTATGAACCCAAACATTTCTTTTACTTTGGAGGGAATTTACACAACTACTACAGTTGAATTCTCAGATTCTTTAGAAGAAGATGAAGTTACAATAGATGGCAAGGAAATGGAAGGGGGAAAGAAAGAGAAGGCAGTGAAACATTTAAATTTAATTAGGAAAATAGCTGGAAAAGACTTAAAAGCAAAGGTTGTCTCAGAAAACAATTTTCCTGTTGCTGCTGGTTTAGCTTCTTCAGCTTCAGGATTCGCAGCTTTGACTGTTGCAGCAACCTCTGCCTTGGATCTCAATCTCGATGAAAAACAATTGAGCATAATCTCAAGACAAGGCTCTGGCTCCTCCTCAAGAAGTATTACTGGAGGATTTATAGAGTGGAAAACTGGGAACACCTCAGAAGAAAGTTATGTGGAGCAAATCGCACCAAAGGATCATTGGGATTTGAGGGATGTGATTGCAATAGTTGCTCGTGAGGAGAAGAAAGTTTCTTCAAGAGCTGGAATGGCAGAAACAGTTAAAAACTGTCCTCTGTACCAGGCAAGACTTGAAGCAATCAATGAATACTTTCCAAAAATGAAAAAAGCAATCCTGGAAAAGAATTTCAAAACCTTGGGAGAACTAACAGAACATGAGGCTTTGTCAATGCACGCCTGCATGATGACCACAAAACCAATGATTCTTTATTGGACACCTGAAACAATTCGGGTGATAAAGAAAATTGTTGAATGGAGAGAGGAAGGAATCCAAGCTTATTTCACTATGGATGCTGGCCCAAATGTGCATGTTATAACTCTGCCAGAACAAGCTGAGGAAGTGGAAAAAAGATTGAAGGAAATTGAAGGAGTGGAAAAAGTGTACCATTGCAGGGTTGGGGATGGAGCAAGGATTTTAGAAGAACATTTGTTTTAGTGGATGTAAGATATAATTTGTAATCACATAGGTAACCTTATAGGTGATGAAGATATTACCCACAAATATTAGATTTCAGAAAAAGTAGGAGTAGTAAATATCTCTAATAGTTCAGAAATTTTGGTTTTTTTTAATTTTTGGGTTTGAGAGTAGGTAGATAAATTTAATTAAGACTAGTTAAAGTTTTTATCTTAATAATACTTTCTACAGATTTCCTGTTTGCTTTATTTTCCTTTAGATCAATCAGGTTAAAGGAAGTACTTTATAGGAAATCAATTATCTTTGAACTCCAACACGATAAGTAACTTGTAGTGTCATCAAATTTCGGTCTTGTAATTAAAACATATTTCATATTATTCCTTTTTTAAAAGACTTTAAATATTTCAACTGCATTTCTATTACTAACTTTCCAATTTCATTTTCTTTTTTTACAGATGCTTCCCAAGAAAGCTGCCGAATTTAGTCGTGTAGATGAATTGGGCTGGAAAGAAAGGTATTTAAAGTTTTCTGTATATATTTATGGAGTTCTTTCTCTATAGC
>JAGXOL010000048.1 GCA_023659895.1 Candidatus Aenigmarchaeota archaeon LH_S7 | reverse complement strand
TCTTTATTCTTTGTAAATCTTCCAGAAGTATTTTTACCTGTTTATATATGGATAGCATTATCAATATTTGGTTCATTAATAACCACTTATTCAAAAGCAGCTTACTCTGAAAAAACTGGTAATAATTTAGAAGGAGGTTTTTTTGAGAGGGGAGAAAGAATGTTGTTTTTGATTTTGATGATTTTTGCAGGAGATTATAGTTATATTTATATAACTTACTTTTTAATCTTGTTTTCTGTTTTAACGAATTTGTCTGCTTTAGATAGGATTAGAATCTCTCTTAAATTATGTACGAGAGAATAATTCATTATTTTGGAAATATAGGAAATAAAGTTTTTGGTGGGTATACAAGATCTCTTAAAGAACTAGTTGAAAAATCAAACCTGCCTATAATCTATGAGAAATATTTAGGACAAATGTTCTTTTATTCTTTCATAGCTTTTTTCACATTCTTAACTTATTTTTCTTATCTATTTTATAATTTTTGGGGTTATAGTTTATTTCTTTCTTTAATATCAGCGTTTATCCTCTCTGTAACCATAACTTCTGTTGTGGCTACTGTTTTTTATTTTTACCCATTTTATATATACAATCGTCAGTTATCAAATATTGATAAGAATTTACCTTTGGCTATTTCTTATATGAGTATTATAGCGAGGAGTGGAGTTCCACCAGAAAAAATGTTTCAGTATATTGCTGAAAATAAAGAATTTGGTGAGGTATCAAAAGAATGTGAGAGAATTCACAAATATTTATCTATTGTAGGCAGAGATATTACTTCAGCAATAAAAGAAATAGCATTTAGGACACCTTCTGAGAAGTTCAAGAATTTTTTGGAAGGATACAAAGCAACTATTCTCTCTGGAGGAGATCTTAGTTTATATTTATCCAGTGAATCTAATAAAGGTATACAAGTATACAAAGAGAAGCAAGAAAAGTTCACATCCTTGATGGGTTTCTTTTCAGATATTTTCATTGTTATGATCTTAATTGCTCCTTTGGTTCTGGTTGTTATTCTAACTTCCTTCTCCTTAATAGAACCTGCTTTCCTTGGATTTAAAATAGAATATATAATAAAAATAATTACCTATGTTTTGGTACCTGTTGGAGGAATTATATTTTTAGCTGTTTTGAACAAGGTGGAAATATGATAAAAGTGATAATAATTTTTGTATGTATATTTGGAGTATTATTTTATGTTTATTATCGTTATAAGAGAAAGAAAGAGGTAATTGAGTATTTTCCAAAATTTTTTCAAGAAATTCATAACAATACCTCTTCTGGGATGTCATTAGTTGAAGCTGTAAGAAAAAGTAAAGGTTCTTATTATGGAAGACTAACCCCTTTGATAAGAAACATGTGTTACCAAATAGAATGGGGTGTACCTTTCCCAAAAGCTCTTAGAAACTTTTCAATGAAGTTAAAGAATCCTTTCGTTGATAAGATAGTTGCTCTTACTGAGAAAGCATCAGAGTTTAGTCCTGACATAGGTAAAAGTATAGAAGAGATAAATAATTATATCT
>JAGXOL010000047.1 GCA_023659895.1 Candidatus Aenigmarchaeota archaeon LH_S7 | reverse complement strand
GTGTAAAATTACATAAAAGTAAGGATACAAATACCCAATATTTAGTAATTCCCGCTTCTGTTGTTAATAATTTCCTCTGCTCCTTTCTTTTCCAAAATTTCCCCTAACTTTGTATTTTTCGTAATCTTTACCATAAAATAAAATTTATTTTGTAGTATACCCACCATCAACTGCCAATACTTGACCTGTTATATAGTCAGATTCATCTGATGCCAAAAAAGCAACAGCATTTCCTATATCTTCTGGCCGACCTATTCTTCCTTTGGCTGTTCCTTGGCAAACCTGCTCTCTTGTCATTCCAAGTTTTTTTAGCAGGTCATCCAACATTTCAGTTTCTATTGGTCCTGGAGCAATTACATTTATGTTAATATTGTATTGCCCAAGGTATCCTGCATAGCATTTTGTAAGTCCTATTATTCCACCTTTTGTAGCAGAGTAACTTGGCACCTTAGGCCAACTAACCATCGCAGCTATCGAAGAGATATTAACAATTTTTCCGTATTTTTGTTCAACCATTGTTGGTATAACTGAATTGCAACTCCTTAAAACACCCTTTAAGTTTACTTCAAGTATTTTATTAATCTTTGAGCTATCTCCAATTTCTTCTGTATCAATAATTCCTGCATTATTTACAAGAATATCAATTCTTCCAAACTTTTCCTTTGTTGTTTTCACAACTTCTCCAATTTCTTCTTCATTTGTAACATCCAATTTCAAAGCCAAGCCTTCACCACCCAATTTTTCAATCTCTTTTATAACCTTTTCACAATCCTCTTTATTAATATCAGTAACAGCAACCTTTGCTCCTTCTCTTGCCAATTTTAGGGCAATCGCTTTTCCAATTCCTCTCCTTGCACCAGTTACTATTGCAACTTTATTTGCTAAACTTTCGTCTCCCATACTATATATTGTCTACAGTCTTTTAGTATAAAGAAATGTAAATTCCATTCTCATCACAGGAGCATTATACACAAAGGGAAAAAGCTCTTTTACAACCTATATCAAAAATATTTTGGCTTCCTTTTTTTATATTTTGTTTGTAACAATTTCTCTGATTTCTTTTCAAGAGGTTTACCTAAAAATTCTTTGTAAATCTTCTTGATTGCAGGATTGTGACTTGCAACCCGAACCTTCATTTTTTTATCCTGTTCATAAAGAGCAGCAATTACCCCAAACATTTGTTGAGGAGACTTACAAGCTGAGATATTTTTGAGCAGGAAAGGATAAGTTTCCTCTGCAAATCTTATCCATGAAGGACAACAGGAAGTAATTAATGGAAGATTTTTATTTTTTTCAATCCTCTTAACAAACTCATTTGCTTCTTCCATGATTGTCATGTCCGCACCAAAATTAGTGTCAAATACTTTATCAAAACCTATTTTTCTAAGAGCTGCAACCATTTTTCCAGTGACCAAAGTTCTGGGCTCCGCTCCAAACTATTTGTCTTTACAATCTCTGGTCTGTTTCTAACTTGATTTCAAGTCTGAGTTTGCTTAATAAAATATCTGAAAAGCCTCTGATTACAGC
>JAGXOL010000046.1 GCA_023659895.1 Candidatus Aenigmarchaeota archaeon LH_S7 | reverse complement strand
GATTATGAGGCGGCTTTGAGGAATATAATTATTCATGGCCAAAGAAGTTGTTGAAACTTACTCTTCTTTAGTTCAGAATTTGGTAGATAGACTGACTTTGTATTGAACAGATTTGGTACTGAGTAATACTCAAGCTGAAAAAATTCTAATGAGAAAGGAGAAAGTAAACCCCAAAAAGGTTAGAATTCCTAATGATATTGATTCAAAAATAATTCCTGCTTCTTTGATCATCCAAGAAAAACCAACTATTAAAAAATCCTAATTATAAGGATTAAGTTTCAAAAAGATATTTATTAAGTTAACATTTGATAATACTCTTCTTAAAAAAAATCTTAGTCTTAGGTAAGAGTTTATAAAAAAAGGATTATAAAGAAACTTGTTGAAATATTTTTTTCTTTTATTTGAAAAATTATCTTTTAATTTTATCCTTTTAGTTTCACATATTTTTTTGATTGCCTGTCTAGAATTTTCATCTAAGTTTTCAACTATTATTTCTGTTGGCTTCTCCCTATTGATAATAAAATTAAATTTATTTATTTCAATATGTAATCTACGATACTGCGGAAAACTTAATCGACCATGAAATGGAGAATTACCTAAAATCAAAGGTTCAAAAAAACTCCATAAAGAATAACCATCAACGGTAAATAACTCTTTTATCCTATTTTGTTCTACTTTTTTTTGAAAATCTTTTATAAACTGTTCACTTTGCTTTTGTATTTTATAGGTCTTAGGATTTATAAATTTTGTATTTTTTTGATCTATTACTTTAACTATATTTTCATCTGAAATAAATAATTGACCTCCCATAGTATTATCTGCTTATTTAAATTTTATACATTATTTTATTTCCTCAAACAATTTTAAATAGTTCAATTTTCTTATCTCAAGAGAAATTTTCTTTCGGGTATTTTTTGCTTCTTTTTCCTAATTTAGTTTGTAATTTTTATTATTATTACGGTGTTATCTTTTGATAATTCTTCAATTAAATTAGAGCCAATAAAACCAGCTCCTCCTGTTACCAAGATTTTCATTTTTTGAGATAATTCGTTATGAGCTTAGTAACTTATTAGATAGTATCTTCGAAGTAGTAGGAATGTAAGTATATTTTCAAATGATAGAAACAGTTAAAAAATATAAAGGAGATACAAAAGAAGCTCTTTCTAATGCGATTAAAGAAGTCTTGTTCTTTTCAAAAGTCTCTTGTATAAGTTCTCATAATTTTCAACCATCTTCTCAAGAGAAAATTTTCCTTCCACCACATCTCTACTTCTCTTTCCTATCTTCTTTTTCTTCTCTGGATCTAGGCTCAAAACAAACTCAATTTTTTCAGCTAAGGCAGAGGGATTTTTTGGTTCTATCAAAAATCCGGAAACACTGTCTTCTATTATTTCTTCTACTCCTCCAACTTTTGTGGCTACTACTGGCAAACCACAAACCATCGCTTCTAAAACTACATTTGGAAATCCTTCCCATATGGAAGATAACACAAAAACATCAGCAATACTAAGAAAATCAACTACATTTTCTTTTCTCCCTAAAAGAAAAATATTTTTATCTAGG
>JAGXOL010000045.1 GCA_023659895.1 Candidatus Aenigmarchaeota archaeon LH_S7 | reverse complement strand
CTAGCATTATTAGTGCAAAAGGCAAGCTAACTACTAAAGAATATTTATAGATTATATTAATCGCTTCTTTTAATCTGTAAAATTCCTTCTTTGCATAAATTTCAGAGACCATCGGAAAAAGCACAGTGGTCATAGCCCCACTGAAATGGCCAACAATAAGGACTGTTGGGAGAACAGAGTTATAAATTCCTACTTTATCTAAAGTCAAAAAGTAAGTTAGGATGAGGACATCAATATAACCAATAACAAATCCACTTATACTTGTCAGGGTTGTTGGCAAGGCAAAAGAACTCAATTTGAAAAAAAGTTTTTTGTTAAATTTGTAAATTTTTGGTTTTATTTTTTTACATAGGGGATAACCAAAACCAATAATTCCTATCAAGATTGTAATTAAATAAGCATAGGAAGGGAGAGATGCCTTTTTAGGAAATCCAAAATAGAATAGAATTAATAAAAAGAGATTTCCAATATATATTTCCTTTGAATAATCTATTTAGTCTTTACACCAGTGAGTCAAGTCTCGTCCTAATAATTTGCTCAATCTCTTCACTTCTGGAGCAAACTGTTTCTGAAGTTTCTTCCGAAAATTCTTGTCCATCGGTGGCCTGGCTTTGGTGTTCCAACGAAGAACTGTGTACCCAATTGAATAATAGGTGACTTTTGGCAAAAGAAATCCAGCAACTCTTTTCACCCAGGAATTACTTATTAAATTGCGTACTATCACATTTTTTGGCAGCCCACCAGGATTGTGTACCTTGAAATCTGGGGTAAATTTATCATCAACTTCCAGAAATCTCAAAACTTCTCTATATACTTTTAGGGTATTGTTTACCAAATCATCAAAGACAACTACATGAATTTGATTCCATCCAAAAGTTTCTACATACCGCTTTATTTGGTCTGTGTACCAAGGGATTTCTGAATAGAAAAGGTGTCCAGGAAAATACTCATGCTTGGGTATCCGCAATCCCTTTCTTCGATCTTCTTCTGCATTTAGTGCTTCCTTAAAATCTCTAATATCCTCACGATCTGAGTAGTAAAAAAGATGGCCATGCCAAGAGTAGAGCATGTCCACCGGATTCCTCACTTGAATGATAATTTTTGCCTCAGGGCAAAATCTTCTAATCTTTGAGGCTGCCTGTTTTGAACGTAGATATGAGGGAGACTTCTCCCCTACTCTTCTCTCATCTTTAGCTTCAGAAAAATAGCGGAGATATTTTTTCAAGCTTAATCGTCGCTGGCGATGGATATCCTTACTGAAGAAATGAAGTTCTCTAGTGGGCATGAATATATCAGGATGTTGTCTAAGATACTCTCTCATTGATGATGTTCCGCATTTTGGAGCTCCTACAATGAAGAAATTTGGTCGTCTAGTGTTATCTTCTTCGGTCACCATAATATCTGAAGTGTTCTTTCATATAAAACTATTTTCTTCTAAATACCTAATTACTTTATTTGTGCTTTCTTCGATGCTCTCTTGGCCTGTTCTCAGTTCAATCTCAGGATTTTGGGAAAATTCATATGGATGGGAAACGCCATTGACACCCGTCCAGCTTTCAGCAAGGGTGAAGTTGCATACAGTAGAACTACTATG
>JAGXOL010000044.1 GCA_023659895.1 Candidatus Aenigmarchaeota archaeon LH_S7 | reverse complement strand
ATATTTTATAGTATATATCTAACTCATTCAATGTTAGTTATATTATCAGATATATATTTTATATAGTATAAATATAAAATTTGATAGAAATGGAAGTAGGAAAAGGATTAAATTGATTAAAAAATTAGTGTTTTTAAGAACTTTTAGCTATAAGCTACCTTCTCAGCTATGAGAGCCACAAGTAGTATTAAAAATGAGGCTATTACAGAAGAAATCAGGTAAATTATGTTATATTCTGTCATTGTGATATATTTTATACTGTTATCCAATACTATATAAACTGAGAAGAGCAAGGCATAATATGTGAGGTATCTAATGTTCTTTTTACTCCTACCAAAAGTGTACAAAATCCTGCCTGTGAGTACAAATATTGCAGCAATTAAATAATAAATCAGTCCACCTTGGATACCTATTAAAGTGGAAATTATAATATTAGAATTCAGGTATAAATTATAACTATTGTAAGCTTGAACAACACCTATCACAAAAAAAGTAGCCCCTAAAATATAGAAAAAGAAGGATATTTTGTCCTTTGAGAAAGTTGCATTTAACTCATTAGCGAATGAATCCACAAACCCTTCCAAATGGAAAGCCTTTATAATTAAATAGAGTCCTACAACACCTAAAATGAATCTCCAAGCTAACCCCCCAAAAAGTGCATACAAAACAAGGATTATAGCAGGTATTCCTAACACAATTTTACTAGTTTGAGGATCTTTAACCAGTTCTTTAAAGAATTTGGTAATCATGTAATAACCACTCTCTAAATGGGTGCTTTGCTTGATCACAACCCTTTTCACAGATAATATCTCCAGTTTTGACTGAATAATAGGTAATATATATTCATCCTCTGCCCCATCACTCACAAAAATAGCTTTTTTAGGCTCCTCTTTCTTTATAACTTCCTCAAGTTGTTCCTCTATCTTTGTGTCTGATTTTATCCCAACATTCTTATCCCCTAACAAAGTAACAATTTCCAAATTTTTCCTTTCTTTCTTTAGTTCATCAAATTCCTTTATAGCTCCAAAAAGGCAATTTGCATCAGTCTCCTCAGGATCCTTTAAAGCCAGATCTCTCGCAATTTTTAGATTTTCTTTTCTTCCTATTATAGGGCCTTTTACATTGAGAATTCTCCCAATATCATTGTCCCTATCAATGCAAATAACCAAGGTTTTGTTTGCCATAATATATATTCTTATAAGAAATAACAATATTTAAAGTTTTTTAAGTAATTATATTTAGGTGATAAAAATATGTTAGAAGTCAATGGAAAAGGTAGAAAAGCTGATTGGAAAGAAAACCTATCCGTAGAAGCAGAGCAGGAACTAAACCAATTATTGGAAAGAGTGAAAAAACACAGGTGTGCTTATAAGGATGCTGAAAACGTACAAATCTCTCAATTATGGTGTACATTAATTGAGATGTTTAGGATAAACAATGAACTTGAGCAAAGGGTAGCAAGAATAGAAAAAGTTTTAGGTGGATTGTTCAAGACTTATGAAGAGGACAAGGACCAATTAGTGAAAAGCTTGATAAAATTTTAATTTTTATTTTAACTTTAAATAGCCAAGAAGTCTACTTCCAAAATCTTAGCCAATAATACAGATTTTGGTGGTAGCTCAATTGGCATACTAAATTTTTTTGTAAATATATATATGGTTGTGAAAAATTATAAATACAGAATTTATCCAA
>JAGXOL010000043.1 GCA_023659895.1 Candidatus Aenigmarchaeota archaeon LH_S7 | reverse complement strand
AATTAACTTGCTTAGATGAAGGTTCAGGCCGCAACTCAACTTATTACTGTATTGCCAATAAATCTGAAACTTGTACTCTTAATGTTACTTACAATGACACAACTAAAGTAAAAGTTGGTTGTGATGAAAAACAAGTCTGTGAGAAATATATTAGCTATTATAGTTTAGACAAGGCAGGAAATAACGAAACAATAAAAAACTCTTCTTTGATAAGAATAGATAAAAAACCACCCCAAGTAACCATAATTTCTCCATCATCTGAATATGTAAATGGAAAAATATTAGTAAATACTACTATAACAGATAATCAAACCATAGATAAAGCTTATTATAACCTCAGTAATTCAACTTGGTCAGACGTATCTAATTTATCTAAAAGTGGGGGTTATTGGCTTGGAAATCTTGATACAATTTCTATATCAGATGGAGAATATAATCTTACCATTTATGCAAATGATTCTTTAGGAAACCTTAATAATACAAAGAGAGTTAATATAGCTATAGATAATACTCCCCCAAACACAACAGACAATACTAGTATAAGTGAACCTTGGTATGGAAAAAACCAAACAATAGAATTAAATTGTTCGGATAAAGGTTCTAGTTGTAATACAACTTTGTATTGTGTTGATACTTCAGGAACTTGTGAGCCAACAGATGTTTACAATAATACAACTAAAATAGAAATAGATTGCAATGGAGGTCAAGTTTGTAAAAAGTATATAAGATATAGAAGTAATGATTCTCTTGGAAATTTAGAAGATATAGAAACCTCAGATCAAATAAAAATAGATAAAAAAGCTCCAAAGATAGTGATAGACAGTCCAAAAGAAAATGAAACAAAATCTGGAATTGTGAGTTTAGAAACAACAATAACCGAAGATGTTGGAGTAAATGAATCTTGGTATAAAATTGTGAACAGAACAAAAAAAAGCCAAGTTTTTGATGAAGGAAATTTAACTTCTCCAGATTTTGATACAACTTGGAATAGTACAGCAAATATTTCAGGAAAAGAAAATGTTACTTTTCTTGTTTCAGCAAATGATTCTTTAGGGAATTCAATATATAATACTAGCAGAAATTTTACTGTTGATAATTCTTTACCTTCCGTTGTTATTTATTATCCTAAGGAGATTTATTTAAATGAGAGCTTTAATTTAAATTTAACAGCAGTTGCAACTTCTAGTAATAACCTCTCTTTTGTCTCTTATAATATAACAAATTCAACAGGAGATACTGCAGCCAGTAACTCAACTGCTACAAATCAGGCAGAATTCTCATTTACAGATTTTATAAATATTTCTACTTGGTCGGATGGGAAATATAACATAAGTTTTTATGCTAATCAGACAAATGGAAATAACGGAACAGATTTAAGTTGGTTTTCAGTGGATAGAGTAGCTCCAAACACAATAGATAACACAAATTCTAGTTGGAATTTTACATGGTTTAAGGAAAATAAATTTATTAATTTAACTTGTTTAGATCCAAATTTATCTGATGGAACTTCTGGTTCAGGCTATGATAAAACTTTGTATTGTATAAATAACTCAAATGGAAGTTGCACACCAAATCAAAATTACCAAAATCCTGTAGAAGTTAGTTGTTCAGAAGATAATACTTGTAACAAAACAGTTTTTTATTTCTCTAATGACACAGTTGGGAATTCAGAAAACAAAAGCAGATCAAATTTGATTTTAATTGATAAAGAAGGCCCAACAACAACAGATAACTATTCTTCTAAGTGGACAAATAAAAACCAAACAATAGAATTAAATTGCTCTGATAATGGAATCGGTT
>JAGXOL010000042.1 GCA_023659895.1 Candidatus Aenigmarchaeota archaeon LH_S7 | reverse complement strand
GTATATAATGAGAGTAACCATTGTTTATGATAATAGAGCGGGCCTTGATTTAAAATCAGGATGGGGCTTTTCCTGCTTGGTTGAGACCACCAAAAAAATATTGTTTGATACAGGATGCGATGGATCTGATTTGTTATACAACCTAAAAAAACTTGGCTATGATGCAAAAGATCTTGATACAATTGTTTTGTCCCACCAACATTGGGACCACACAGGAGGTTTGTTTGATTTGCTAAACCTCAATAATAATCTGGAAGTTTTCGTGCTTGAATCCTTCTCAGAGGATTTTAAAGAAGAGATAAGAAAAAAAGCTAAATTAAGAGAGATAAAAGAAGGACAAGAGATAACTGATATGGTATACACTACAGGTTTGATAGAAAATTCTCCTGATGAGCAGTCCCTGATATTAAAAACAAATAAAGGATTAATTGTTATTGTGGGATGCTCTCATCCAGGGGTTGATAAGATACTAAAAGTAGCAAAGAAACACGGAGAAATACATGCAATTATAGGAGGTTTTCATGGATTTTCCAACCTAGAAGCCTTAAAGAACATTGAAGTAATTGGAGCTTGCCACTGCACTCAACACCTTGACGAAATCAGGAAAAGATTCCCTCAACAATCCAAGGAAATAAAAGCAGGAACAGTTTTGGATTTTAACTAAAAAGCTTTAAGCATGATAATTATGTTTGATGAATCAAAAATAATAAAACAGGCTGCTGAAACAGGAAAACCTGTTACTTCATCTGGAAGATCAAACAAATTCAAGAGAATAAGTTTTGATAATTTAATTTTTGTTCCTGCTCAACTTTCTAAGAGACCTGTTGATTTTTTCAGGGAGGAAATTTCCACAGAAACAATCATAGGAAAAAACTCCAAAAAACCTTTGAAACTTAAGACTCCTGTTTTAATAGCAGCTATGAGTTTTGGGGCTTTGAGCAAGGAAGCAAAAAAAGCTTTGGCAGATGCTTCAACTATTACAGGAACAGCAACAAATACTGGAGAAGGAGGAATGTTGCCAGAAGAAAGGGAGCTCTCGGAACGACTTATAATCCAATATTCAACTGGAAGATTTGGAATTTCAGAAGAAATTTTAAAAAAAGCTGAAGCCATTGAAATAAAAATAGGCCAAGGGGCTAAGCCAGCAATGGGTGGGCTACTTCCCCAAGAAAAAGTGACTGAGGAAATAGCCCAAGTTAGAAAAGTGGAAAGAGGAAAAGATATTCAGTCTCCAGCTTATCACCCAGATATAAAATCAATAGATGATTTAAAGAAAAAAATAGAATATTTAAGAGAGTTAACCAAAGTTCCTATAATCCTTAAATTAGGTGCTTGCGAAGAGGAGGATGTGAAACTTGCAGTAAAAGCCAACCCTGATGCAATCGCGATTGATGGGATGGAAGGAGGGACTGCAGCAGCCCCTAAAATCATGTTAGATGATTTTGGTGTACCTACCTTATCTATATTAGTTAAAGCAAGAAAGGTTCTTGACAAACTAGGAGCAAAACAAGAACTTCTTATAGGAGGAGGATTAGAGAAAGGAAGTGATGTTGCCAAAGCTCTTGCATTGGGCGCTGATGCTGTTTTCATGGGAAGTTCTTTGATGGTTGCTATGGGTTGCTTGCAATGTGGACAATGCCACAAAGGAAAATGTCCTGTGGGAATTACAACACAAGAAAAAGAGATGAGAAAAAAATTTAATATAGAAGAAGGAGCAAGAAAAGCATCAAACTTTATAAGAGCTTACACAAAAGAGGTACAAATGGTTGCAGGTGCCTGTGGATACAACAATATTCATTCTCTAAACACAACTGATTTGAGAGCAATAGACCTTTTAACCTCAAAAATTACAGAAATACCTCTAGTTTAAGTTTTATTGAATTATCTGAATAATATTATGATAATAACAA
>JAGXOL010000041.1 GCA_023659895.1 Candidatus Aenigmarchaeota archaeon LH_S7 | reverse complement strand
GAAATTTGCATTTATGAGAAAATAAAAAAGAAAGAATGACAATAATAAAGATAAGATTGTTAAGTGGTTTGGTTTTATCCTTAATTTTTCCAAAGGTACTACTAAGAGAGAGAAAAATTTAACAAATTTTTCTCTGAATCGCGACAACATATATAAAATCTATTTCTAATATAATAAATGGAATTATCAAGAGTCAGAAAGAGGGATGGAAGAATTGCCCCCTTTAGCAAAAACAAAATCGTGAATGCTATTTACAAATCTTTCCTTTCAGTTGATAAAGAGGATAAAGAAAAAGTTGAAAAAATCGCTGAGCAGGTTGCAAAAGCTTTGGAAAAAAAATATGATGGTGAAGTTTTGAATGTTGAGGATATTCAAGATACTGTGGAAAAGGTTTTAATAAAGAATAATCTTGCTGATGTAGCAAAATCTTACATTTTGTACAGGCAAAAAAGGAAAGAGATAAGGGAAAGCAAGTACGTTTTAGGTGTAGAAGACGACTTAAAGTTGCCTATAAATTCCTTGAAAGTGCTAAAAGCAAGGTACTTATTAAGGAATGAGCAAGGGGAAATAATTGAAACCCCTAAACAACTATTCAAAAGGGTTGCTAATGCTGTTGCTGAGGCAGATGAACAATATAATATGAATGAAGAGGAAGTAAAAAAGAATGCTAGAAAATTTTTCAAGACTATAAGTAATTTAGAATTCTTACCTAATTCTCCTACTTTATTTAATGCAGGGACAAACAAAAAACTTAATTTGAGTGCATGTTTTGTACTTCCTGTAGGAGATTCTATGGAAGAAATTTTCAATGCTGTCCGTAATATGGCAATTGTGCAAAAATCAGGTGGTGGTACAGGCTTCAGTTTTTCAAGATTAAGACCAAAAGGGGATGTAGTAAAATCAACAATGGGACAATCCTCTGGTCCTCTAACTTTCATGCGTGTATTTGATGTTACTACAGATGTTGTTAAGCAAGGCGGAAAAAGACGTGGGGCTAACATGGGAATCCTAAGAGTAGACCATCCTGATATCTTAGAATTTATTTCTTGCAAAGAGAGTGGAAAAAACCTAAATAATTTTAACTTGTCTGTTGCAGGAACAGAGAAATTCATGGAAGCTGTTGAGAACAATACTGATTATGAATTGTATAATCCTAAAGGAGGAGATGTTATCAAGAAGCTAAATGCGAAAAAAGTATTCTCCTTAATATCAACTTTTGCATGGAAAAATGGAGACCCTGGTTTAGTTTTTATTGATGAAATCAACAAACATAACTCTACACCAGGTGTTGGTGAAATGGAATCTACTAATCCTTGTATAACTGGTGATTCTTTAATATCTACAAATAAAGGCCTTATGAAAATGGAGAATTTGATTGGAGAGTATGGTAAAGAAAATATAGATGTTGCAACAGACAATAGAGTACCTATCAAGATAAGTGATGGTAAAAACACTTATTTAATGCAAAAAGAACAAAGGGGGGTGTCCTTTAATTCAATCTCTAAAGCATTCTGTACAGGAATTAAAGAGGTGTACAAAATTACAACAGAATCAGGTTATGAGCTAAAAGCTACAAAAGACCATAAGATTTTAACTAATGAGGGATGGATAGAATTAAGTCAATTAGAAACTTCAAGACATAAAGTCTTTATACAAAGTGAAGAAGGTAAATTTAATGATAATTGTGAATTACCTTTTGAAGTAAAAAATAAATTTATAGGAGAGAATGGAAGAATCTACAATTTAAATCTGCCTAAAAAATGGAGTAAGGAACTGGGTCAATTATTAGGTTATCTAGTAGGTAATGGCTGGATACGAGAGGATAATAAAAATTGCAGAATAGGTTTGACTTTCTGGGATGAAGATAAAGAAACTTTTGATTATTTAAAACCAATTGCAAACAAATTTTACGGCAAAGATATTAAAGAGGTTAAAAG
>JAGXOL010000040.1 GCA_023659895.1 Candidatus Aenigmarchaeota archaeon LH_S7 | reverse complement strand
GAAAAATATATCAAACTCTACAAAATTCTTAGACGGACTTTTGGAACTTAATCTAACCTCAGAAGAAAATAAAACCATATCTTTAAATTTAACTTTCTACAATCTTAGTTTGGAAAACTTAAACCTGCCCGGGATCTCAATTCCTATTTTATTTGACTTTTCTGCAAATGACACAGAGAACCTATCAAATATAGAGATAAATATTAATTACAGTAAAATTGGGTTGCCTTCAAATTTAAATGAATCCAGTATGGAATTATACTATTATAATAAGACCACCTATACTTGGGAGAAAATAGAAAATTATAGTGTAAATAAAACCGGAAAATATATCTGGGCAAAGTTACCTCATTTAAGTTTATATGGAGCATTTGGAGAGAAAATTATTATTCCAGATATTTATACTGCAGGTGGAGGTCACTATGTAGAATTAAGAAAATCCTATTTAACAATAACCCCAACAGGAGCAACAATGGAGCAAAATAAAACCAGAGATTTTGAGATAGAAGTCAGAAATATTGGGAACAGGGATATAGAAAGTTTTGAAGTGGTTGCAGAGGATTCTGAAGTAGAGAAATGGATTAATATAACCCCAAGTGAGGAAAAATTAGGGGTTGGAGAGATAAAATTCTGGACAATGACAATTTCTGTCCCTGAAGATGCAGAAGTAGGAACAAAATATTTCACAATTTATGCAAAAGGAGATGAACTAAGTTTATCAACAAATTTTACCCTGACAATTGCAAAGAAACCAGAAATTTTTGTAAAAGAAGAAAAGCCTGAAATTCCTGAAAATATAACTGGTCTGGCTCCAACCAACCTGACAGTTGTAATCAATGATGGAGCAGAAACAACAGATTCCAGAAATGTAACTTTAACTCTCTCAGCAACAAATGCAACAGAATGCAGATTGAATAATGATGGAATAAGCTGGAATAACTGGTTCAATTATACAACAACAAGAGATTGGACTTTATCAGAAGCCCCAGGAACAAAAACAGTTTATTACCAGTGCAGAAATAAATTTGGTAATTCAACAATTGTTCATGACACAATAGATTTTATTGCTCCAAAAACAACCCTTCCAACAGGTTATGCTATTTTAACAAACCCTGCTATTTTAGGTTCAATAATTGGAGGAATTTTATTGGCAATATTGGCTTTCTTGATGTATAGAAGAAAACTTGGGATAAACAAGGAGTTAAAATAATCAGGAAAAATGTATTATACCCCCCTAAAGGAGCTGGTAAAGAAAATAACACAGGAAATCTTTAGTAACTCTCTTATACAAGAAAAAGGATTGAAATAAAGCGATATACCTATTTTTCCAGTTTCAAAAATTATAAATAGTTAAGTTTACATTTATTATTTATGGGAATTGCAACTAAATTAAAAGAATATGTTGAGGCTGGGGAAGTCTTAACCTATGAAATTATTAGAGATTTCAATCTCACCTCTGAAACCTCCCTGAAAGTTATTCTCTCAAATATGGTTAAAATGAAAATCATTTTATCTCCTAAAAAAGGAATTTATGTGTCTAAAAATTTTAATCCTTTTAAAATTGCCCCTATCTTAGAGTCAGGATATATTACATTAACCACAGCATTTTATCATTACAATTTCATCTCCGAATATCCTTTCAATATATATGTTGGGGCTAAAAAATGGGCGGAGTATAGTTTGGGAAATTATAAATTTATTTATTTCCCCACCACAAATTTCAAATTTATTGACTTGGAAAGTAAAATTGCATTACCGGAAAAAGCTATATATGATTCTTTAAAACATTATAAAATTGTCCCTTTCAAGAAAACATTAGAAGCAATCCATCATGCAAGAAAGGTAAATTGGGATAATTTCTTGGCACTACTTTCTGAAGAAAAATCTTCTTTTTTACAAAGAACAGGTTATTTATTTTCACTTCTACCAAGAAAAAATAAAAAGATTAAAGA
>JAGXOL010000003.1 GCA_023659895.1 Candidatus Aenigmarchaeota archaeon LH_S7 | reverse complement strand
CTACTAAGATATATATAATAATAACTATATTTATTAATACAACTGTTATAAAATAGATATAAATTCTAACACTATTTTACCTCCTTTTTTTGATGCTAAAATGACCTCTATACCATAGGGCAAGACGCTCTAAAGACAAAGCAAATTTGCCTGATATGCGTACAGGAGCATATTTTCCTTCTCTATTTACAATTCCAAGCCTTTGCATAGCATTTGCTGCATCATAAGTAGTTCCTCTAGGTAATTTGTGTTTTTCCACAATCTCACTAATGGTTTTTTGCCCCTCAGAAAGCTCTTTTAGCACTATTAGACCTACTTCACGCATCTTTTTTTGTTTTGGGAAGATCACTTGTGTTAGGTCTTCTAAACTAAACTCTCCAAGATTAATTTTCTCCCCTTGGTAAGTTGTTATTTCCATAATACAATATATACCGACAATTATTATAAAAAACCTTTTTTTGTGAAAGAAGTTTGTCGGTAATCTCTGTATGTATATATATCTGTAGCAGAGAATGGGGATTATTCGCTAAAGACCACTGAAATCGCGAAAATTTGCAGTTTTGTCGGTTATTACTGTATTAGATTATTTCTCTTCCTTTTCTCCTTTCTCAGATTTCTCAAACTTCATCTTGGAAAGACCTCTCACAACCCCTTCCAAGTCATGCACAAGATCCTTCCCTTTCTCTGTTAATTCTATGTATTTTACCCTGCTTACCTTAACAAATTTCACTAATCCAAGTTGTTTAAATTCATCCAAAAGTCTCACAGTGTGGGAATATGTGCAATTTATGTCCCTAGAAATGATGCTCACATATTTTGCTTTCTTGTCCGTAGAACGCAAAGAAAGAAGCAATCTGACAGGTTTTTCCCTCAAAAAGAGGCTCATCGCGCTATTATTTTTTATTTCCATAATCTATATATATTTATATATATTATTTATAAAAAGATTTGTAGGTCTGGAGTGAGTGTTTATAGCAATTTTTTCTCAGTTGATGTATATTATATAAATCAAATAATATAGGTTTTAGTATATATAATTAGGGATATATTATTTAGTATATATCCTATAGAATATATGTTAATAAACATACTCACACTTTTCAATGTGAGAGTTAAGCCCTCTAAAAAGAAATTAACAGATACTTAAATTTTAAGAGTGTTAGTGTTATATGGGTGAATATGTGAAAAAGGTGGAATTCAGGATCCCTAAAGGTTTGGATGAAGATATGAACTATATTTTAAACAATATTGATGCTCTTTCAGGATATGATCCTACAATGAAAAATGTAAAAAACAGGAGTAACTTAACAAGAGCAGCTATTGACAAATTAGGTGAAGATAAAAAAAGTATTCTTGATAATTTGGATAAATACTAAAAAATAACTCTGAACAGTGATGTGGCAATCGTCGAACTAAACTTCGATAATATTTAAATAATCCTGCGAATTGTAATAATGTTTAAGATAATCCACAATAAGGAAAGGTGTATTGGTTGTGGGAAGTGCGTTAAGATTAGTGAGAACTGGAGATTGGGTCGCTGTAAAGCTGAGCCAAAATCCACAAAGGTCAAGAATTTAGGAACAAATGAAATGGTTTCAATGCTTTGCCCAATGAAGTGCGTGCAAATCAAGAAGATTTAATTTCTTTTCTCTTTGTTTTAAGTTGAATTCTCTTTAAAATCCTAGCAAATTTGTCTGCTTACCTTTCTTCTCAGTCAACTTGTTCAAAAACTTGTCCATTCTTTCCTCAGAAAAATCATGTTCATCGCAAAGCATCTTTCTTATCTTCTCAACATCAGGGGACTTGAATTTTATTTCATAATCCTCGATCAAAGGAGGATTCAGGAAAAAGTTGTAAAGTGTTTCCATGTCAATTTCAAAATCCCACTCCACGTTCTTCTTCAAGTTATCTATTGTTTGATGCTCTTTCACCAAATCTAAGGCTTTCTTTGGACCAATTCCTTTTATTCCAGGATTGTAATCAGTTCCAACAAGCAAGGAAATCATTATCAATTGCTCCCTGCTGTAGTTCAAGTTAGTGAATTCCAAGAGTTCTAAATACTCAGCCCTGCTAACTGACAAGTTCCTAACAGTTCTAGGAGAACCAAAAAGTAATGAGTCAAAATCTTGGGAAGCAGTTGCCCAAGCCTTGTTGTCCCTGCAAATCTTTGCGCATTGTGCTTCCCCCTCACTTTTTGCCTGAATAACAGGAAATCCCATGTGTGAAAGCAACAACTTGCTCTCGTTAATTATTTCCTCAGACATTGTGGAGCTCATCCTCGCATATTTCTGCGCTTCTTCTATTTTACCTTCCTTCTTCGCATTTTCCCATTTTTCCTTTGCCTCTTCCCTAACCTTCTTTCTCTTGTCAAGCTCCATTCTCTTAAAATCTGGAGGGCCACCATCAAAAACAAAAATCAAATTTAACCCTTTATCAACCATGTTAATCATCCTATAAAATAATCCAGACAAATGTGATGTTGTGTGACCTTGAGAATCCTTTAGTGGAGTCCCATCTGGCTGTCTAATACTGCTTAGAAATTGGTAAATAATGTTGTGGCTATCTATTGCCAAGGTTTTTCCAACTAAAACATCAAAATCTATCTTTTTCCCTTCAATAATAGAAGAAAGACTCACGCCCATAACATGAATAGAGATAAGATTAATTATTAAAAATTTCTCTATTTATTATTATAGAGGTACAAATAGGATAATATTATCAGATGGAGATATCATACATGAAGTTTCTGAAGAAATTAAAGGAAAAGATTATGGAATAGTAAGTTGTACAGAAATAAGATCGGATGGACATGATCCTTATGGTATAAGTATTTTAACACCTAAAAAGCCAAAGAATATTCTAGATAAACTCTATGATTAAGGGAGAGATTTATATATTGGGATTCTTTGGTTAGATAATGAAAATTTAAGTGCTATACCTGAAAAAAGATGGGTTTTTGAAGCTTTCAGGGAGGAAGACATGCCTAAAATAGAATTTTTTTGGATGAACTAGCAAAAAAGCATGAAGTAGATTTTAATACAAAATTAGTTGAAAAGAAACCAAAAAGAGAGACTTTCTTAGAAGATTTTATATATGCTCCTGAATATTTTTAATTTTATTTTAAATAAGACTCTATGATATTGTTATCATTATATGGTGACATATATGTATTCTATAACAGAAATTTTTAAATACTATAAAACCTTATATTTTCTATGGTAGAATATCAAACAAGAGGAGGAGAAAACAAGGATATAATAATAAGGGATGTGGAAAACTCCATAAAGAGAGGTATATATAGTAATTCTATGATAAGATCAGGGATTTGTCTTGCTCAGGGAGAAGATCATTTGAACTCAGAAACAGTTAAAAGGGAAATAATTGCAGATCACATTGAAAAAGGAACTTTAGAGGTATGGGGAAAACCTTATAAAGATTTGCCTAATGAAGTACAAGAATATATAGATAAAGAATATTTAAATTATTTGAAAGAAAAACAATAATCATTTTTATTTTAAAACTTTACCTGTGTCCATATACTACAAGTACAAGTCAAGTTCTGCAAGACTTAATTCCAATTTCTTAGCAATTTTTTTCTCAATTTCAAGATATTTCTTTCTGGTGAGTATTTTGGGCTTCTCAATTATTCCAAACCCACCAAAACATTGATAATGTGGAAATCCAGAATCGCCAAGTTCTTGAATCCAATATTTCTCAAAAATGACTTGATTCCTTGTAACCAAAACTTTTCACATTTTCCATAAAACATTCTCTCACATTCTTTTCATCTTCTGAGTGGCTTAGAATCTACCATAATATGCTTTCCTTCTAATTAAAGGAAGAAAACTATTTATATTTTTCTATATTATAACCTATATATCAAACTCTAAAAAATTATATATAACTTTTATCCTTTTTAAAGACATGGAAAATGAAGATGAGGAAGATTCGGAAGAAGAACCTGAAGAGGGAGAAGTAGTGGAGGAAGAAACAGAAGAACCTGATGAAAGTGAAGAATCTGAGGAGCCTGATGAACCTGATGACGAAGAGGAGGAATTTGACGAAGAGGATTTGTGACCTAAAATTTGTTTTTATTAATTTTTTATCTTTATAAGAAATCTTAGTATTAATTATGATATCTGCAAGAGAAGGTAATATTATATTCTTGAAACTAGGAGAAGGAGAAAACATGGATAGCTTGTTAAACACTTTGGAACCTTATGAAGTGGATTCAGGGATTGTTGAAGGCTTTGGTAGATTAAAAGTGGTAAGAGAAAAGAAAGAGATTTCTGACCCAATGGAATTCATATTAAGAGGGGTTGTCTCAAAATTGAAAGATAAACCACACCTTGACCTCTATGGTTGTTCTAAAGAAACTGAAAAAATAAGGGATTTTGTCAGCAATAGTGTGGTATTAACGGTGAGGAAGTTTGATGAGATAAAATTGAACTCAATAATTGATGATGATGGAAAAGTTAAATTGAGTATTAGTAAAGAATAAGGAGAAATTTAAAGAAAGTTTTGCTACTGATCTACCAATCAATTTTTTACTTTTATAAAAAATGTTGACACATAACTACTATTTCAAAAAATTTCTGAGACTTAACAAAAACAAAATAATTATTACTATCATAATTATAAAAATTATACCTATAGGATTAAAAATAATTTCACTAAAAATATCTGTAAACATAGTGAAGTAATCTAATAATTTTGATAGAAAATCAGAACTTCCAAACCAAATACGAGACAAGATAGCTAAACAAAACCCAAAAACAATTAGAATTATAATCCAAAAAATATTTGAGAATAATTCTTTATCCATAAATTATGTTATAGAATATTATGCTACAAACACTTATTCAGAAATTAATGAAAGAATTGAAAAAAGAATTTCCAGAAATAAAAGAGGAGAACTTTCAATTTCCAAGTGAGCAGGGTGATATTTCCTCAAATATTTGTTTTGTAGAAGCAAAGAAGAGAAAGAAAAATCCAATGAGATTGGCTGAAGAAGTTCAAAAGAAGATTAAATTACCTAAAGGATTTAAAAAGGTGGAGGCGGTTAAAGGTTATTTGAATTTCTATTTGTATTACGAGCAGATTTTGGATGATATCCTCAAGGAAAGGATAAAGAAAGTTAATAAGGGAAAAATAATGGTTGAATTCTCTCATCCCAATCCCTGCAAAGCAATGCATTTAGGTAATGCAAGGACAACTTTTTTAGGTGATTCTATTTCTGAAATATTAAGTTCTTTAGGATACAAAACTATAAGAACTAATTACTATAACGATTTGGGAAAGCAAGTAGCTAAAGGTATGCTCGCGCTTGAAAAGTATGGTGTGAAAAAGAAAGAAAAAGTGGATCACGAATTAGCCTATATTTATGCTAAATTACACAGAGAGAAGGAAAAGGAAGAAATAAACAAAGAGACTCAAGAGATACTTTACAACTTGGAAATGAAAGAGGAGAAGAAGGCTCTTTGGAAGAAGTTGATAAACTATTCTAAAAAAGGTTTTAACGAGACATACAAAAAATTGGGAATCTACTTTGATGTGGATTTTTTTGAAAGTGATTTCAGGGAAAAAGGAAAGGAAATTGCTAAGAAATTGTTAAACAAAGGAATTGGGTTTGAGGAAGAAGGTGCAATAATTGCTAACTTAGAAAAAGAGAATTTACCAAATATAGTGGTATTGAAAAAGGATGGTACAGGATTGTATTTGACTGCTGACTTTGCTCTAACTGTTCACAAATTCAAAAAATATGGTTTATCAAAATCTATTTGGACAGTTAGTTCAGAGCAAGATACTTATTTCAAACAATTGTTCAAGATTCTAGAATTACTTGGTTATAAGTGGGCTTCAAATTGTGTTCACATGGGCTACAATGTTATAACTTTTGAGGGTAAGAAAATGAGTTCTAGAGCAGGTAAATATGTTTTGCTTGATGATTTGGTTGATGAATTAACTGAAAAAGCAAAAAAAGAAGTGAAAAAAAGGAGTTCGGATTTGAGTGAAAGAAAAACTAAAAGAATTGCAAGAAAGATTGGTGTTAGTGCTTTGAAATATGAAATTTTGAAGGTTGACCGTAATAAAGCTATAGATTTTGATCCTGCAAAAGCTATCTCCTTTGAAGGGAATACAGGTCCTTACCTTCAGTACATGGCTGTTCGTTGCAATTCAATTCTGGAAAAAGCTGAAAAAAGCAAGAAAAAAGGAATTAAGGAAGTTAATGAACATGAAAGAAATTTGCTGAGAAAGTTCTTGGAGTTTCCTGTGGTTGTTGAGAAAACTGGAACTCAGTTAAAACCAAATTTGCTCTGCAATTACGCTTATGAACTCTCCACAGAATTTTCAAAGTTTTATGAGAATTGCAAGGTTATTGGAAGCGAGAAAGAAAGATTTAGATTGGATTTGGTAAAGAAAACAAGAGAGATTCTTGAAAATTGTTTGAACTTGTTGGGTATTGAGGTTCCTGAAAGGATGTAAAGTGGTTTTAATATTTTTTAATTATTATTTGTTCTTTTGGATTAAAATAAATTATAATAGTGTAGCAAAGTTAAGAAAAAGTAATTAATAATTAAAAATGAAGTACAATAATGATAAAGAAACTTATTATAGAGAACTTTAAAAGTTTGGAGAAGATTGAATTAGAATTAGATAAGTTTAACGTGTTAATAGGGCCAAATAGCTCCGGGAAGAGTAACATTTTACAAGCAATTTCATTTTTATCAGAGATACTAGAGTTTGAGATAGATAATCTTGTAAGGAATTATGCCGGTGGTTATTCTGACTTAGTATTTAATAAAGAAACTTGGAGAAATATAAAAATAAGCATTGAAAACAAAAATTTTGAGTATAAAGTTGAGATAAAAGGTGAAAAAGAATATGCTCGTGTTGCAAAAGAAGTTGTTAGGAAAGGAGGAAAAGAGATAATTAGAGAATATGATAAAATAACCACACCAAGTAATATGAGACTTCATAGTTCTCACGATTCAATATTTTTTAGAGGTAATTTCTATCTAATTGAATCTGATTGGTTAAAAGAAGTTAAGGACTATTTATCAAATTGGGTAATTTATGATTTTAGGCCAGAACTAATGAAGAAAGAACAGCAAAAACCAAAAATAGATATTATAGATAAAGAAGGTACAAATGTTTTTTGGATCTTACATAGATTGCGGAATGAAAGAGATAACTTATATTTTAATATAGAAAAAATGGCAAAAGAATTTGATGATTTTGAGCAAATTGGTATAGAAATTACACCTCAGGGCAAACTTATAGGATTTCTATCAAAAAACGGGAAAAGATATTATTCTTTTGTTCTATCTGATGGTTTTTTAAAAACTTTAGCCTTGCTTACTTCAGTTATTGATAATAAAAAACCAAAGGTTTTGATTTATGAAGAACCAGAGAATTTTACTTATTCCCATGCTTTAGAAGTTATTGTTGATTTATTTAAAATTTCTGAAAGTCAGGTAATTACAGTAACTCATTCTCCAGTTCTTTTAAATTTTTTGAAACTTAAAGACGCAAGTATATTTGTTATTGAAAAAAAAGAAGGAAAAACCTTTTCCTCAAAGATAACAAAAATCAAAGAATTAAAAAAGAAATTAATTAACTTAGAAGTAGGACTTGGCGATTATTGGCTAACAGAAGAATTTGAAGATGAAAAAAATAGTAGTAGTTGAAGGGAAACATGACAAAATATTTTTTGAAAATCTTTTCAAAAAATTTTCAATCAAGATCGAAATAAAGATAGCAGGAAACAATACAAAAATTCCGAGATTAGTGGGGAGCAAACATTTTAATTTTGATAAAATCTTTGTCTTTATAGATTCCAATAACTCAACTGGAAGCCAAATAATAGAAAAAATAAAAAACAGAGTATATCCTTTTATTGCAGAAAAAGATTTAGAGGGGTTTATTTCAAGAGATAAAGAATGCTCAAAAAAGGTTTTTGACAAAGAGCTTATAAAAGAATGTACCTCTAAATATGAACTTGAAAAGGAATTAGGCAGAGCACTAATTGATAAGGATTATAAGGAATTTGGAGAAAACTTTAATCCAGGGGTTGATAAAGATTTTTATTCTTTCCTGGGAAAAGTTAGAGACCCTTAAAATGAAAATTGAGAATTGGAAAAAGAATGTTTCTTTGAAAAAAGATCTTTTGACCTAAGTTTGACAAGTTATAATTCCTTAAAATCAATCTCAAAACTGATTAGTTTCCTCAAAGTTTCCAACAATTTGTTAATTTTAACTCTTACCTGTCTTGTTGAATCCCTATCCCTGATTGTCACAGTATCATCTTCCAAAGTTTGATGGTCTATAGTCACGCAGAAAGGTGTTCCAATCTCATCCATTCTTCTATATCTTCTTCCTATAGAACCTTTCTCATCATAGAAGCAATGGAATGAGTCTTTAACAAGTGCATGAACCTCTTTTGCTTTTTCAGGAAGATTATCTTTACCAACCAAAGGGAATACAGCAACTTTGTAAGCAGCTATTCTTGGGTGTAATTTCAAAACCACTCTTTTCTCCCCTTTAATTTTCTCTTCCTTGTAAGCATCCATCAATAAAGCCATAAAGTTCCTATCAAGACCAGCAGAAGTTTCAATTACCCAAGGCAAGAATTTTTCCTTGTTTTCCTCATCAAAATATTTCAGATTCTTCTTTGAAAACTTCTCGTGTTGGGATAAATCATAATCACCACGGTTATGGATTCCCTCAATTTCTTTCCAACCAAAATCAAATTTATATTCAACATCCATAGCTTTTTTTGCGTAATGTGCTAGCTCTTTCTTGTCGTGTTCTCTGAAACGGATGTTTTCCTTCTTTATCCCCAAATTCAAATACCAATCCATTCTCGCTTTCTGCCATTTCTTGAAATATTTGGTAGCATCTTCCTTTCTAACAAAGAACTGCATTTCCATCTGCCCAAATTCTCTTGTTCTGAACAAAAAATCCCTGGGAGAAATCTCGTTTCTGAAAGCTTTTCCAATCTGAGCAATACCAAAAGGAATCTTTTGCCTGCTAGTGTCCAAAACATTCTTGAAGTTCAAGTAAATTAGCTGTGCTGTTTCAGGTCTCAAATAAGATTTTTCCTGACTACTAGACCCTATCTGAGTTGAGAACATTAAATTGAATTCCTTTACTTCACCAAGTTCACCTTTACACTTAGGACACTTAATTTTGTTTTCCTTTATAAGTTTTTCAAGCTTTTTTTTCTTAAATCCTTCTACTTTCTTTTTCAATTTGTCCTCTATCAAGTGATCTGCTCTAAAAGATTCATTACACTTCTTGCATTCAACTAAATAATCAGTAAACTCAGATGTGTGCCCTGAAGCTTCCCACACTTTTGGATGGGTAATTACAGAACCCTCAATACCTACAACATCCAGATTTTCTTGCACTATAGCTCTCCACCATTCCTTTTTAATATTATTTATAACTTCCACACCAATAGGACCATAATCATAGAAACCAGCAAATCCACCATAAATTTCAGATGAAGGAAACACAAACCCTCTTCTCTTGCACAGATTCACTACTTTTTCAAATAAATTTTTATTTTCAGGCATAAAATAATAAAATTTAATTAATAGGAATTTAAATATTAATTTTTTACTAAATTATGGTTTTTTGGCATTTGAAATCCAGAAGGAAAAAGACAGGTCGAAGATTGAAATCCAACAAAAAGAAGAAAAAATATCAGAGAGGTGGTTATCTTGTTCCTATAAAATTAGGAGAGCAAAAAATGAGTGAGATTAGGACAAAAGGTGGTAAATTAAAGAGTAAATTGTTTAACACCCAATACGTGAATGTTGGAGGAAAAAAACTAGAAATACAGGATGTTGTTGAGAACAAAGCGAATTTTAAGTTTAACAGGAAAAAAACAATAACTAAAGGAGTTATCTTGAAAACTGAGAAAGGTAAGGTAAAAGTGACTTCCAGACCTGGACAAGACGGAGTTCTAAATGGAGTTCTTGTTGAATAAAAATTGGATATAGATTAGAAAAGATAATTTCTTTTTTGCAGGAAATAGAGAAGTTCAAATTAGTTGAAAGAAATGTCTATCGCTCTGATAACTAAGAGAAGTTCCATGGAGCATAACGAATTTATTTTGGACTTGTATTAGAGAATTCTGGAGAGATCAAGAAAAAGGAAAGTAATTTAAATATTTTAAGTAATTATAATAATGATAATCCCTGTGAGATGCTTTGGATGCGGCCAGGTAGTTGGTCATTTGTGGGAAGATTACAAAAAGAGAGTTGAGAAAGGGGAAGAACCTAAGAAAGTTTTAGATGATTTGGGTTTGGAAAGATATTGCTGCAGAACATTGTTCTTGACTCACAAAGACTTGATTAAGGAAATTGCGAGGTTCAAGGTTTAAGATTTATTTAATAATTAATTCAAATTTATGGTCTATGATGTGATTATTGTTGGAGGTGGTCCTGCTGGATACTCAGCAGCTACATACTCCGCGAGAAACAAGCTAAGTACTTTGGTCTTGGCTAGGGACATTGGAGTACTAAGTTATGCAACCAATGTTGAAAATTATCCTGGTCATGAATCTATTTCTGGACCTGAGCTAGTTCAAAAATTTGAGAAGCAAGCGAAAGATTTTGGAGCAGAAATAAAGAAAAAGGAAGTGATCAAAGCTGAAAAAAAAGATAGGAAGTTCAAGATTTCCACAAGAGATAACACTTATGAAGGGAAAACATTGATTTTTGCTTTAGGAACAAAAAAAGAGAAGTTAAAAATTGAGAATGAGGATAATTTCATAGGAAAAGGAATTTCTTATTGTGCTATTTGTGATGCACCTTTCTTCAAGAACAAGACCGTGGCTGTTGTAGGAGGTAGCAATTCCGCTGCAATGAGTGCTTTGGAACTCGCGGAACACGCAAAAAGAGTTTACATCATTTACAGGAGAGAAAAGCCAAGGTGTGAGGAAGTTCTTTTGGACAAACTGAAAAACAAGAATGTGGAAATAATATGTAATGCAGTAGTAAAGAAAGCTGAGGGAGAAAATCTGCTGCAAGAAGTTGTTTTGGAGAAAGATGGAAAAGAAGAGGAAATGGAATTAGATGGTTTGTTTGTAGAAATAGGTTATGTTCCATCTTCGAGCATTGCGCAAAAATTAGGGGTTGAACTGGAAAAGAATTTCATCAAAGTTAATGAAAAGATGGAAACTAATGTTGAGGGAGTTTTTTCTGCAGGTGATATAACAACAGGGTCTGCAGGTTTCAGGCAAATCGTAACTGCCTGCGCTGAAGGTGCAATCGCTTCCTTCTCTGTTTTCAAGTATTTGAAAGCAAAGAAATAAACTTTAATAATATTTTAGTATTTTTCATTCAAAATTTTTAATTAATTCATCGCATATCTTGTGTAATTCTTTTTTTCATTATAATCTTCTAAGCTCTCTCCCTCATCCAATATTTTTCTAGTTTATGCAACTCAATTTTCTCATCATCTTCATAGTGTCTCATATAATCTCTAGAAAATTAAAATTTTTCAGTTTTTAACCTTTATATTCTTATTTAGTTCCTCGAGCAATTTGTTTGTATTAATTCCGTATTTTTCGCAGACCTCCCCAATTTTCAAATTTTCAATCTCAAATTTTGCAAAAGGGCAATCCAAACAAGGAACATTAAAGTTTGTTAAAATCTCTTCTGCACCTTTTACTTTTAAAATATCTGCCAGAATTGTGTCTTCTATGATTTTCATAAATATAAAATTAATTAAAAAAGAGTGAAGCAATAAAAAGATATTAAATTCATATTGAAAAGAGATAAAGAATTTTTGGAGGTAATGGAGAAATTATAGAATCGAAATTATTTTGCTTTAATTTTTTTATTTTTTAATGGAATTTTTTCATTAATCTATATACTACATTCGCGACAGAAAATTTTATATTCTTCTTCTATGAATTCTGACTTTATTATTTTAAACTCTGCATTAATAAATCTCAAAATATCCTATTGGTTTGGCATTGTTATGAACTCTTTAGAATTATATTTAGGACATCTTGAATTATTTGCTTATTTCATAAATATTTATCATTATTTAACTTATTTTATGGACAAATCAAAAATGCTCAACACAGTAAAAGAATTGCCTTTTGATACTAAGATAACAATATATAAAAAAGATAATACAGAAGTCCAATTATTCCGCCCCTCTAAACTTTCTGCAAGATTTAAGGATTATGATGTTAAAAAGAATTTTCAGATAGGACTTAAAGAAGGAAATCGAGAATTTAGACCTAATCATTTAAGAGTTATGATAGACTTGAATCTAAGAGTAAGAAGTCGTCCAGAGCTAAAAGAAAAATTGTTATTGGCTTTTGATAATATTTTCTATGGCAAAGATCCAGAAAAAGAACTTGGAGAACTTGAGAAAGAGCAATATGAACATTTTTCAAATTTGCTTTCCTCTAAAGAAATAGATTCTATTAAAAAAGAAGGTTTTGGAAACTCTTTAAACCCTCTTACAATTATAGGTATTTTAGCTCAATTATTTATTATAGAGCAAGAATATGTTTACCACAAAGAAAGTAAATTTGAGCCACCAACACTATTTTTTCAGGGTTGGGTTAGAGAATTTATAGATAATCCTAAAGAAATAGATAATTTGTGTATGAGTGTTTGTAAAGGACAGCCTCCATTAGCAAAATATGTTAAATTAGAAAACAAAAAAGATAAGAAATATGTTGAAAATCTAGCACCTCTTTGGTATCTAAAGAGCAATTTAAAATAAGAACTTATTATTTATATTAATAAATAAATATAAATATTTATAATGGGTAAAATACCTATTACAGTAACAGTTGATGAAGAAGTGTTTGAAGGGTTTAAAAAATTGTGTGAGAAAAAAGACCTAAAAGTTTCAACAAAGGTAAATACTTTAATGAGAGAATGGATAAATAATAATGAAGAAGAAAGGTGAACAAATGAAAGAAAAAAATTATATTAAAATGAAAGAAGTAACAGATAAAGATTATAAAATATTTGTTTCTAAATATAAAAAAATCATAATTGAAGACACAGAATTGGAGATAGGAAATCACAATCGGATTAAAGTATTACAACCAGAGAATTTTGAATTAGAAACTAAAACTATATGGAGTTTTCCAAATAGAGGAAAATGGGCAACTCATTATTTAAACACCAAATATAGAGGGAACTGGGCCCCGCAAATAGCAAGAAATTTAATTTTAAGATATTCAAAAGAAGGCGATACTATTTTAGATGCTTTTGTTGGTTCTGGAACAACTTTAATAGAATGTGAATTAACTGGAAGGAAGGGTATTGGAATAGATATAAATAAAGAGGCATTAATTTTAACAAGAGATAGATTAAATTTTAGTTCTCTTAATGAAAAATCAATTTCAAAACAGGAAACTTACTTGGGTGATGCAAGAAATCTCAACTTAATTAAGAATGAATCTATAGATTTGATTGCAACACACCCACCTTATGCAAATATTATTTCTTATACAAAAAATTCCAATCACAAAGAAAACAGAGATTTGTCAAAAGTTCGTTCTGTAAACGAATTTTGCGAAGAAATGAAAAATGTAGCACAGGAGTTTTATAGGATTTTAAAACCGGGAAAATTTTGTGCAATTTTGATGGGTGACACAAGAAGACATAAACATGAAATTCCAATTTCTTTTAGAATAATGCAGTCCTTTTTAGATGTTGGTTTTATATTAAAAGAAAATATCATTAAAGCACAACATAATACAAAAACGGCGCCATTATGGAAAAATATGTCTATAAAATATAATTTCTTGTTATTAGCACATGAACATTTATTTGTGTTTAGGAAGCCAGAAAAAGATGAAAAACTAACTAAATTTAAGGAAAGTGTGAAGTGGTGGTAGAAAAAGTTATATTTTTTCTTTTATATATACCAACTTTAATCAAAATCAAATGCGAGGTGGGAATTGCTTTGAACCTTTCTTTCATCATAAATATGGTTGGTATTGAAATTTATAAAATTTTCTGAGGTGGGTGGAATGTCATATAACGATACTAAAACCAAACTTATTTTTGATTTGATGTCCACCATAATAGTTATAATAGATTAAAATTATTTTATTTAACTGCAGTTTCTTCAGTAGAATCCTTTTTTAATAACTGCTCAAATTTCTTGTTTCCTTCTTTCAAAACTTTCAAATTTAGCTGAGCTATCTCCTCTGAAACACTTTGACCTCTAACACTCTTTCTCCTCTTCACTCCTTTTCTCTTTGGTTTGTATCCTACTCCACTACTGAGAAGCAATCTTTTCCTTAAAGAGCCCTCAACACCCTTTTTCATAGGGAATCCTTCCTTATCACTACCTCCAGTAATTTGGAGTTCAAACTTGTCCATTCCTAGGATAGAACCCTCTATTTTGTCTCCAATTTTCTTTCCATATACTAGGTTCTCATCTATTTCCTTCTGGAAGCTTTTTCCTCCTTTTGAAATAACTGCTTTCATAATTTTAGAATAAATTTTATATATGAAGGGTGTGCATCCAACAGTGGTTTATGTATTATTGTTCGCTGCAGGAGTGATGATTTTCTTCTCTCTCTATACTTTCTCAAATGATTTTATCTCTGAAAAAAAAGCTGAGTTACAAGAAGTTCAAGCAGATAAACTCTGTAATTTCTTGAAAAAAATAGAAGGTGAAAGATTGGAAGCAGAAATAGAATTGGGAGATTACAGAATAGAAACAAGTCCTTTAAGAATTATTGCAGGCTCTCCTCACTCTTGCTCTCTAAATACAACAACCCAAGGTAATTGTTCTGGCTTGTGCATGATAGAATCTTCAGGAGAAAAGATTATATTTAAATAAAATTATTTATTATAGCTATTTCTCCTTCTTTGAAATAATTTTCATATTCAAATTCTGTTGGTAGAATTATATATTCATTTTCACAGAAATCCCATGATTCCTTAAAATTAGGAGTAACAGGTATTAATTTGACATAGTATTTTTTTCCAATATTTTTTAAAGGAGAGATGTAACAATTTTGGTAAGGTTTTATTCCTGAATTAATAAAAAAGTTATTATTAAGGCCTGCTCCAACATAAGCATTACTGAAAGCATCCATTCCTAAGTTCATTTCATCTGAGAGACGACCTATTCTAGTAGCATAACGATTGTTATAGATTAGTGGAGATATGGATTTATATACCATAATTAATAACTACAGATATTTATTTCTTTTCAAAGTTTTCTCTAAGGATTTTCTCTATTCCAGAAAAGTCATCTTCCAGAATGGAATTAGTCAAATCATCCAAATTCTCCAGTTTCATCTTATCCCTTAATAATTTCTGACCGTATTCCTCCGCTGATAACTGCTTGTTCAAAATTTCACTTTTCTGCTTCTCAAACTTTTTCTCAACTTCTCTCTGGAAAATCAAGATTCCACGATCTTTAAATTTCTTCTCAATTATGTTTAAATCAATAGTAGAGGTGTTCTTTATTTTTATTTTAATAATTGGCTTAATCTCCTCTTTCTCAACGCTTTCCAAGAATTTCTCAAGTTCTTCCTTACTTTCCAAAGTCTTGTAATAAAAACTTCTTTGTTTTATCTCCTTGAATTTTAATTTCTCATTCAACAAAAAATAACCCTTCCTCACTTGAGATTCTTTCTTGTTTAATTGAGTGGGAATTGTGCTTCCAGGAATTAACAATTTCCCACTATCCAAATCAACCTCATTTTTCCAGTGAATGTGACCATTAACAATGTAGTCAAAACCAACTGGCAAGTCAGAAACTTTCAAATTAACATCTTCAAATGGGGAATAAATGAAAGGATCAATGTTCTGGTGCATCAATAAAATGTTTGTTGCTCCTTCTACAGGTTTAGGGTTCCATTCTTTTAACACATCCTTTGAATATTTATCAGGAACATGGCTCATTCCGTGAACCGCAATTTTCTTTCCATCAACCTCAAGAACAATTTTCTCGCAGTGCAGATTTATCAACAAACCAGCTCTCTCCAAGGTCTGAATTGGATTTATCAGGTTAGGTCTTCTCTCGTGATTACCATAAATTGAGATAAAAGGAATTCCCTGCAAGGTCCTCCTATTAACCTTTTTATCACATTCTATCAATTTAACATTGCTTTCTTTGTCCTTAAGTTTCGTGAGAAAACCCATTGCCTCTGAAAGAATTTCCAATCTTGGTATTCTAGAATCAAACATATCCCCTGCAAAAAGAATCAGATTTTCTTCTTCCTGTAAAATCTCATCCAAAATAGAATAGCAATCTTTCTCTCTTTTTGTGTTATAACCATATCCTAAATGGAAGTCTGCAGTTATTATCATATTATCTCTACATACTTAAGAAAAAGAAGAAAAATAATTATTCCTATTATAGAAGCAACTATAGCGATTTTCATTAGGTTTTCAGAATTTCCAAACCCGAAAGGAATAGGTCCAATAAATCCAAAGAAAGCAAATTTAGTTTTACCTTCAGAGCCTGAAACTGCTGACAAAGTTATTAAAATTATCCCAGCTATCAACAAAATAACTCCAATAAAGAACAAATCTTTCATAATCTTTAATTATATAAGAAAGTAATATTATGAAGACGACAATTTCTGTAATAAAAGCGGATGTAGGTGGAGCACCAGGTCATTCAACATGTAATCAAAAATTAATAGATGAGGCAAAAAAGACCTTGAAGAAATCAAAAGTTCTTAAGGATTACTATGTTACACATTGCGGAGATGACTTGCAACTAATAATGACTCACTGCAAAGGAGTGGACAACAAGCAAATTCATAAATTATCTTGGGATGTTTTCATGAAATGCACAAAGATTGCTAAAAAGGAAAAATATTATGGGGCTGGTCAAGATATTTTGAAAAACACCTTCTCTGGAAATGTGAAAGGAATGGGCCCTGGAACAGCTGAGATGGAATTTGAGGAAAGAAAGAGTGATCCTGTTCTAGTTTTCATGGCTGATAAGACAGAAGCTGGGGCATGGAACTTTCCTATTTACAAGATTTTTGCTGACCCTTTCAACACTGCTGGATTGGTAATTGACCCAAAGATGCATGATGGATTTGTGTTTGAGGTTTTGGATACAAAGAAAGGTAAAACAGTAAAAATAAGCACACCAGAGGAAATGTACGACTTGCTTGCTTTAGTTGGTTCACCAAATGCTTATGTAATTAAATCAGTTTACAGCAAGAAAAAAGAAATAGCTGCAGTAACCTCAACTCAAAAACTTTCACAAATGGCAGGTAAATATGTTGGTAAAGATGATCCTGTAGCTGTAGTAAGAGCCCAGTCAGGATTTCCTGCAGTTGGTGAAGTTCTTGAACCATTCTCATTTCCTTTCTTGGTTGCAGGATGGATGCGAGGGTCTCATAATGGACCATTAATGCCAGTTGGTTTGAAAGATGCGAGATGCACAAGATTCGATGGACCTCCAAGGGTTACTTGCCTAGGTTTGCAGGTAGCTAACTCAAAAATCACAGCAGCAGAAGATATCTTTGCAGATCCAGGATTTGACAAGGCAAGGGAGCAAGCAAATGATGTAGCAAACTATGTAAGGAGACATGGACCTTTCCAACCACACAGATTACCTGATGAGGAAATGGAATACACATCTTTGCCTGGAGTAATGAAGAAACTTAAGAACAAGTTTAAATAATTTTTTATTTTTAACTTATTTTAAAACCCTGAGTCCGCAGAAGATTCTATTTTTAAGTCAACAAGACTAAGATATTGTACAAATTTTTCTTGGACTTCAGAGAGTTCCTGGATAGATTGTTTCAAATATTCTTCAGTATTGTAGATATTAATTTCACCTATTCCCATAATTTATTAAATATTAATCAATTTAATCCAGTAAAACCCTATTAATCTTAATTTTTTGTTTATCTACAATTCCAATTGCTCTTAATTTCGAACCAACAAAAATCGCAATCATTTCTCCTGATTTTAATTTTTTATCTTTTTTTAAGGGAACCCCATTCCTCACTTTTTTATCTTCTTCCTCATCAAGTACAATCTTCTTTGTCTTTAGTTTTGATATAATTTTTTCATTGCTAATTAGATATTTTTCCTTGTTTTTTTCTAGTTTTTCAAATGTGATTGCTTCTTTCTCAGAAAAATTGTCCACCGCAGTTCTCCTCAAATGTTTCATATGTGCTCCAACACCTAATTCTTCCCCAATATCATGGAATAATTTTCTTATGTAAGTGCCGTGCTCACATTCTATTTCCAAACTTATATCTTTTCTCTCGATTTTCTTAATCTCTAATTTGTGAATTTTTCTTTTTCTTTCCACCCGGGCAACCCTTGACCTTTTAGGTGGTAACTGCTTGATTTCCCCTCTGAATCTTTCCAGGATTTCAGATAATCTATCTTCATCAATTTCATCATGTAAATGCATCACTCCAACATAAGTCTTGTCCATGTTCTCAAAAAAAGGTGCCAATTTTCTTGATTCCCCCACCAAAAGCAATAAAACTCCTGTTACTTTTGGGTCTAAAGTTCCTGTATGACCAACTTTCCTAATTCCAAATATTTTCTGTATTCTTTCCACACAATCAAAAGAGGTTAATCCAGAAGGTTTGTCAAGAACTACTAATCCTGAAACCATAAATTACTTAAAATAAAATTATCAAGAATAATTTTTGTTTAATTGTTTAAATATAAATAAATATATGATAGGAGATAAGAGAGAGGAGGTGTATGATGGCATAATGGGATCTTCTAAGGGATCAATAAACCCAGAGTTGTCAGAAGAAAGAGTAAGTCCAGAATTGTCAGAAGAAGGAGAGCAGGTATATTTAAAAATTGAACGATTCCAGAATGCTTGCTACGATATGGCAAAGACAACAGGAAAAGTATATATAGATATATGTGGAGATACAAGGTATAAAATTAGAAGTGCAGGAAATGAAATAACTGAAGATGTAGAAAAACTTCCGAAGGAAGACCGTGAACTTATTACTAAGAAATTAAAGGATGACCCAAAAGCATATTATTCTGCTGAAAGGGTGATAGAAGGACTACCAGAAGTAATAATAAAGAAGGGTGTTATTGAGAGCCTTTTAAATAGAAGAAAGTATATTGGTTTGAATCTTCTTAATAGAGAAATGAATATAAGAATAGGAGATATAGATAAATTATATAAAAGGGTAGAAGCTGCAATAAACTCCGAAAGAGGTAGAATTGCTGGTCCAGAAAGTTATGAGAGGGCAAAGGAAGCCTGGGAAGAAGTAGAAAGTCTAGAAAATTTGGAGAAATTGAAAGAAGAAGAGGGAAAACTTTGGGAAAAATATTTCAGTGAAGCCGGAGAGAAAAAAGAAGAGAGTTAGAAGGAGTATATTTGACAGGTAGATTTTTATATTTTCTTCTTTCAAAATATTCTCAATTCCATTATAAATATTATGTAAAATGCAGCAACTGCAGATAGTTCAATCACAGACTTTTCTTTTCTATCTCTTGCTTTTTCCAAATTCTTTAAAGTTTTTTCTATATTATCCTTTTCTGCTTCAATTTTCTCAGACAAACTAATCATAAATTTTTTAAAAAACAGTTTTGGTTTAATTCCTTTTATACCAATATCTATGTCATTGTATTTATTTTTTCTAGAGAAGAGCCAAATAAAAATGCGGAGGAAACTCTATATTTTTTTGCATATTTAAGTATTCTTTTTCTCTTTAGGAGTTATCATAAATATATTTTGTTTATATAATTAAAAACCATCTTCCTTCACCCGGTCATCCAACTTTCTTCTAGGAGTTTGGTGAGTTTCTTCATTTGCATAACCAATAGGTAAAATTGCTACAGGTTTTATATAATCTGGGGCTTCAATTATATTTTTTACTTCATTTTCATCAAAGGCTCCTACCCAACAAGAACCCAGACCAAGAGCTGCTGCAGCTAGTTGAGCATAAGAACAAGCAATAGTTGCATCCTGAACTGAATAAAGTTTTTCCCCTCTTTCCCCATATCTCACAGAAGCTTTTTCCTTGTTCGCGCAAAAAACTAAAACCACTGGAGTCTGTGAAACAAAATGTTGTTGGAAGCAAGCATCTTTTAATTTATCTCTTTTTTCCTTGTCCTTAATCAAAACAATCTCATAGGATTGCAAATTACCTGCAGAAGGTGCTGAATTCGCAGCCATGAGAATCTTGTTTAAATCATCTTTCTTCAACTCTGCTGACTTGAAATTTCTGATTGAAGTCCGTTCCTTCAAAACATCAAAAAAGTCCATAATCAAGGTGTTTTTCTAACAATCTCATAATAAGTCACATCCCCTTCCTTGTCAACCACAGCCCAAAGCATTTTTGCCCTGATGTTGTGGGCCAACCTTACTGCCCTAGCTAATTCAGGTAATGAACAAGTGAAAGTTTCAGGAACTGCATGGACAATCCATTTTGTGTGCTCTTTTCTATTTTTATGTCCTTTGGTTAATCTAACTCCGCGACCATAAACTCTGAAGTGAGTACCAAATTTAAAGCCTGTCTTTGCAAGAAGACCTCTATTTCTTAAATCCTCATAAACACGATATTTCCAAGGGAATTCATCATCCATTGAGCAAGCATATTCATAGAACTTTTTCTTGCTTATTTTTCTTCCATTCTTTCTAACATTTAACCTGTTTCTATTAACCAATAACATAGCTTCTTCTAAGGATAATTCATTCCTATCATCATCCTTGATTTTTCCGAAGCAACCCAAATCATAAATCTCGTTCGCATCCTCTATACCCCAAACAATCACCTTGTTTTCCTGCACATCACCTTTGTAAGTTTTTCTCTTTTCCTTTTTCTTCCCTTCTCCTTCTGTTTTTTTAGTTTTTACAGCTTTTTCATTCTCTGCTTTTTTTTGTTTTTTGGTGGTTTCCTTTGATTCTTCAACCTCTGCTTCTTTTTTCTTTGCGCACATAATAAAATATTACAAATTAATTCCTTTAAGAGTATTATTTATCTCACATTCCTTGCAAAAGTTTCCATTCTTGAAGTCCAAATCACCTGCAGAGCGAGATCTGTGCATCAAGCATTTTGGATGAGGACATTCATTCAGACCTTGCATCCTTCCCACGCAATAAAGGATTTCTTTCACTAATCTTTGAACCATCACATCAAAATTAGGCTTTTCCTGGTAAAAAGTAGGGTTCATTCTATAAGTGGAAACCACGGAAGGACCATCATATTCAGCAATAGAAAAAACAAAATTTAAAGATTTGGCATACAAATCCACATTTGTGAGACCTATTACATTTCCTCTCATTTTTCTCAATGTATCAACTATTACATCAGCATCATACTGCTTTCTATAGAAATTTAAAGATGTCTTGGGTATGTTCATTCTTCCAAAAATCCTAACAATAAAGTTCTTCTCTTTGAGATCTCTCTTAAGGGCATCCATAACATCCCTATTATTCTCTCCCAAAGGGATAATATCTAGTTCTAGCTTCATAAATAAAAGAATTTTTTATTAAAAAATAAATAACTCTTCACTAGTCTCTCCCATAATCATCTGAGAACCTCTCAATGTCATCCTCCCCACAATAATCCCCTACCTGAACCTCAATCACCTCCAAAACCTCTTTTTCAGGATTTTCCAGTCTATGCTTTTTTCCAACTTCTATAGAAATATATTTCCCTTTCTCAAGAGTAAATACCTCCTCATCCAAAGTCACCTTAGCTTTTCCTTTAACCACGATCCAATGTTCGCTCCTGTGTTTGTGTCTTTGCAAGCTCAATCTTTTTCCTGGCCAAACAACCAGTTTTTTCACTTTGTAATTCTTGCTTTCTTCCAAGTTATCAAACTCTCCCCAAGGCCTTTTCATAATTTAATTTTAAGGGTAACTATCTCAAAAGGTTTTAGATCCAAATAAATAGTTTTGTCTTTCACTTTCAATTTTTTATCAAACTCCCTGTCCTTCTCTTCAAGCAAATTGACAACCTCCATGTTTTTAGGTTTCTTGAACAAACTTATAGAAGTTTTTGTTTTTTTACCCGAAGCTTCATAGAATCTTAAAATAATCTCCTTCCCTTTTTTAGTGTTGTTTGCTTTTTTTACTGAAGTTAGAATTACATTGTTTGGTTCTATTTTGAAGAAAGATCTTTCTCTCTTAAATTTATTCTTTTTAGTAGTTTGTAAGGCAATCAAATTTCTATTAAATTCATGTCCTTGCTGGTAAGATTTAGCTTTTTTCCAATCACCTTCATGAGGATACAAAGAATATCTGAATTCAAAATTTTTTAATTCTCTTGCATCTAAAACAGGAACAGCAGGACCACAACTACCATCAGAAGAAAGCATTGAAACAGACCTTAGCAAAGTAAGGTAAACATTCCCATCCCTGACTTCATTCTCAGGTATTCCATCATTAAGAAGAGTTATTCCACCTTTCTTATCACTATAATCTATCCATCTCAAAGAAGGATAGATTCCATTTGGCTTTTCCACCCAGTTTTTTGGTTTCAAATAGAATTCATCTGTTTTTCTTTCCACGCTTCCAAATTGTGTTTCGCAAGTGTAATTTGAATTCTTGAGGCATGTGTTAAATCTGGTTCTTAATCTGATTCTAGGGTGCTGATTTCTCACAGTAGTTATGAAGTCTATTCTTGGCAAATCCCTGTAAACTATGATTTTCTTGTCAAAACTTATGAAATTGTGTTTCCAAAGAATAGGTTCCATCTTGTCTAACAAACGGTAAGGCCATCTTAAAGAATAGTAATCGGTTTTTATGTTTATGACTCTTCTCAAGTCTGACTTGTCAATCCAAAAATCCCTGATTTTGAAAAAACCATATTTCACACCTTCTCCCCCTTCTGTTTTTAGAGGTTTATCAAGCTCGTTTTTATGATAATACAAGTCTCCTTTTTCCTCCTCCAAAACTAATTCGTTACCTTTACAAATAAAGTCCTTGTCTTTCCAAACATTTATGAGTCCATCACTAGGGGAAAACCCAACTTTAAAAAAAGGATTTTCAATCTTGTTACCTTTTATTTTCAGAGTTTTCTCTTTAGTTTTGGGTTTTCTCTGCAATATCTTGTAAACTTTGTAACCTACAGCAGGCACATTTGGTACAAAACCTATTCTCGCGGTTCTTATTGATTCATCTTCATATCTTGAAAAGTTCATTAGTTCCACATCCAGTTCCTCCTCACCAGATTTCAGACCTTCAATATTCTTAATTTCTCCTTTATCAAAACTCAAATCAACCTCTACCCAATTGGAAACCTCCCAGGAAAGAGGGTTGAAAACAATAATATTACCTTCTTCCTCATTATTTGAATCATTCTCTGCAATGGATCTAAGTATGTGAGGTATGAGAAGTTTTAATTGATTATCCAAGAACCCTATGTGTTGTCTAACTTCCTCATAACCAGTGTCAATAGCTGTTCCAGGAACTACATCATGGAATGCAAGAAATAAAACTTTTCTCCAGCAATCCCTTAATTCCTCAGGATAATAACTATCCACTAGGAAGTTTATTGTAGAGAACTTCTCAAAACTCAACAATTTATTTTCATATTCTCTCAAAGTTTTCTTAATCCAAATCCTGCTTGAAGAACTATCAGGGAAGACCTCAGAATACTTCCCAGAATACATCTCACCTTTTTTAGTAACTAAATTCTTAGTACCCTTCTCTAACTTCTTGAAAAAATCCAATGGTGTGGAAACTTTCATTTTTTCATTATGATTCTTGTTCCAATCTCTCACCACTTTGGTTGTATCTTCCTGTGGCATTGTCACCCCGCTACCAGAAGGCATAAAAATATTGCTAGTTGCGGCAAGTTTTCTCAGTTTTTTGTAGTTTTGATCTAATTTCTTTAGGTTTAAACCTGCCCTATACCCTAAAGGCATCCAATGACTAAGAATTTTTGTTCCATCCAACCCTTCCCAAAAAAATTCAGAGGGTTTATTAGAAGGACAACCCCTCCTAAAGGCAAGATATTTGTAACCAGTTTTCCTGTAAATTTGTGGTAATTGCGCATTCAAACCGAAACTGTCTGCCTGCCACATTACAGGGACATCAACCCCAAACGTATCTTTTACAAATTTCTTTCCAAACATGATTTCTCTTATTAATGTTTCTCCTTGTGGTAGCATAGTATCAGCCATCAAATATTCCCCACCTGAAATCTCTATTTTTCCCTCCCTAACATTTTCCTTGATTTTCTTGAATAATTCAGGATACCTCCTTTCAACAACACTTAACAAATAAGTCTGTTCTATCAAAAAACGGTAATCCTTTTGTTTCTCAAGTAAATTCACAGCTTTCTTCAGGATTAAATCAATGTTAATGTGGAAATAATCCTCTTTAGTAAAAACCCAGATTGCATCATAATGGCTGTGAGGTGCTAAGTAAATTCTTTCTTTTTCCTTATTTGTTTTTCCAAACTTCTTTTTTTTAGTTTTTTTCATGGTTTTCTATTTAACACAAATTTCTCAACAACTTCCTTCCATCCTCTTGGACCTATTCCTTTTGCCTTGTATATATTCTTCAAACCAAGATTAGTATAATTTCCATCAGGGTTTCTAACTATTGCTGCCTTGTCAACAGCTTTTAACATAGGTTTATCATTAAAAGAGTTCCCAATCCCCATAGTAATTATATCACTAGATTCTCTATATAAATTGGACAAAATTTTTACTGACTTTCCCTTGTCAGTACCTTCACCAAAAACCTGCATGAAACGACCTCCAATCACAACATTAAATTTCTTTTTCAGTTCCCTCAAGGCAGCTTTGTCTGACTCAATTATTGTTTCTCCAAATTCTCTTCTCTTTGCTTTTTTCGCAGCTTCAAGTGTTAAACCAGTTTTTTTTGAAACTTCCTTAGCACTCATATTGTGGTAACTTTTTATTTTGTATTTCTTCTTTAACTTGTCTATTTCATCCTTTATCTTTTTGGATTCAACACCCAAAACAATTATTTCATATTTTCCTTTCAGCTTCCCTTTTCTTTCTCCAAAATAATTTTTAGGGATGTAAATTGCGGAGCCATTCTCAACAATGAAAGGGTCATTTATTCCAAGTTCTTTCCTGATTAGTTCCTGCTCAGATTTGGTTTTAGCTGTGCAGAAAACTACAGGGATTTTTTTCTTTTTCAATTTTTTTAAGACAGATAAAGCACCCTGGGAAGAGTAGTTTCTGTTAAGTAAAGTGCCATCCAAATCAGTAAAAATCAAATATCTATTCGTTTTTTTGGAGCTTGACATAAATATATTAGTTTGTTTAATAACTTTCTTTATTTTGACCACTGGCACTTGCCATCTACACATCCGCAGGTTAATCCATATTTGCTTGCATCATAGCAGTCTCTCCATTCACAAGTTGTAACTGCTGGAGCTTCATCTTTTGATTGACATAGCTGGATAGAGCATCCTCCTGCAATACAATCTGAATCATAAACACATTCTCCATTAGTTGACCAGCCACAAAAATCCTGTGTTGGAGTAGAAGAACCATTGGTGGTTATGTACAATGAATAACCTATTAAAAGTAATACTCCTGCTGCTAATACCAAAGCTACGAATGAGACAAATTTTGAAAGACTGTCTACCATGTTCTCCTTCTTTTTTGCCATAACATATCAATCAATATTTATAAGGGCACGAAAAACAAAGTTTTTCGAGGTTTCTAAAAGTTCTCTTCTTTTTTTGATGGAACTTTTTCTAAAAATTCCTTTTTTGCTCAAGCTTTTTTTAAAAGCTTGTGCGGGGGGGCGGATTTCCGTATCGTTTTTCTTTGGGGTGAAGACCTTTTTTTCTTTTTTGGATAAAACCTTCCTCATAAACCTTGGGTTTATGGGGTCCGAAAACAAAGTTTTTCGAGGTTTCTAAAAGTTCCCTTCTTTTTTTGATGGAACTTTTTTTAAAAGTTCCATTTTTTGCTCAAGCTTTTTTTAAAAGCTTGTTTTGATGGAACTTTTTCTAAAAGTTCCATTTGAACCGCCGAACCCACTGAGGGACGAGATTTCCCACCAATATTTTCGTAGTTATCTTGCTTTGTTTCTAAAAGGTTCCCTTCTTTTTTTGATGGAACTTTTTTTAAAAGTTCCCTTGAGTCTCGCGCCTTTTTCTGGAATCCTTTCTTTTGACCAGACTTGGCTACCCCCGCATAAAATATTATTTTTGATTAAAGTTTAACTATTAAATAAAAAGAGTTAAAAAAGGAAAAAAAGAAATTATAAGTCGTAGTTTCTTACTGTCTTTCTTCCGTTTGCCTTTGCTCTATTTACAGCCTGAGCTACCATATCTTGAACTTTGCTAGATAGTCCATCTGCGAAATCTCCTGACATATTTGCTCCTGCAGCTTTTACTGCTTCTCTAACTTTTGATTGTACAACTAAACTGTCTCCCATAATAATTAATTTTCTATTTATAAAGGTTTATGAGCGCAAAAATCGGGGAGGTTGGAGAAATTACTACTGAGAAGTTTACAATATTAGATAAAGAAAATACCTTGTCAGAAGCTATTGGTGTGTTCAACCAGGAGAAGCCAGAGCTAATAATAGTTGTGGATAAGAATAAAAATTACCAAGGGGTTGTCTCTGAAAGATGGATTTACAGGAGCATGATGGATCCAACACAAGCAAAAATTAAGACTTTGGTAAAAAATGCTCCAAAAATTCCTTATGGAATGCCTTTAAATGAAGTTGCTAAAATGATGGTGGAGAATTCCTTACAAGTATTGCCTGTTTTTGATGAGAAAAAAGAAAATGTTGTTGGAGTTGTCAAAGACATTGATCTCTTAACAAAAGTTGTTGAGGAAGAATATGGTAATTTGAATGTGATTGAATTTGCAACAACTGACCTTGTGAACCTAAATGAAGATGATAGTGTGGGAAAAGCCCTCGCAATTTTCAGGGAAAATAACATCTCAAGAGCCACAATGGTCAAAAATGAAAAACCAGCTGGTATGATTGCGATGCATGACATTGTCACTAAGTTCTTGATTCCTAAAAACAGATCGCAGAGAGGGGAAAGAGCAGGTGAAAAAATAGATTCAACTTCAATCCCTGTAAAAGAACTGATGAGCTATCCAATAATCTCAGTAAAAGTCCAAGCAAAGACAAGGAGAGCAATTGAGTTAATGAAAAAGCATGATATTTCAGGTGTCTTAATCCTGGATGACAACGAGAAAATCCATGGAATTGTTACAAAAAAGGATTTACTTGAAACTTATGTTGAATTTCATAGAAAAACTGAAGAGGGTTTTAGATTGCAATATGCAGGAGATTTTGAAAAGATTGATGATTTTGAAATAGGCAGAATAAATAAATTTGTCAGGAGATTTGCGGAAAAACTGGAAAAGGTTCTAGGAAAAGGGCGTATCATAATTCACTTTAAGACAATTGGAAATCCTGAAGGGGATAATATAAGATTCTTGATAAGGATGAGAGTTATATCTCCAGGGAAAACTTACAATGCTAATTATGAAGGATTCAATGCCTTGGATGTAATGCAAATTCTCTTGGACAAGATGGAGAGAATTATTTTATCTGACAAGAAACAGGATGATGAACAGAGATACAAGTGGGATTTCCAAGCAGGTATGTGGTTTTAGTTTTCTGGTTTTGATTTAAACACTTTTTGAGATTATGAAATTGTGGTGGTCTAAATGAAGAATATCAAAGGTGGTTTAGTTCACTCAAAAACATATGCCCTGAGTCACTTATTGGAAAACTATGCTTTCTGAAAAAAGGGAGACATTAAAACCAAAGGTGGTTGTTTCTGATTATTAGGAGAACATTGCTAATTACTATCTAAATTCAATGGTGGATAAGGGTGAAATAAAAAGCTTGAATGGAATCTTGAAAGAAAAAGATAATAAACCAATTAAGAAAACAAATATTATGGAAACTTATCCTATGATTATAGCTAAGCTGATATTCTTTTGATGATTTTCAAGACCTTTTAGAAAAACAACTTTTATTATGAGAACTGTGGAAACTCTGAAAGGGACTAAATATTATAGTACAAAGGAGCAAATCTTAAAAGAGAAAATTCTGGAAACCATAAAAGAAGTGCTTCAGAAATACGGTTTTAACCCAATAGAAACCCCTGTTTTACAACTTTACAAGTTATTAGCTTCTAAATACATTTGTGGAGAGGAAATTCTAGATGAATGTTATAGATTAAAGGACAGGGGTAAAAGGGATTTGGGATTGAGATATGAACTAACTGTTACCTTAGCACCTTTTCTTTCAGAAAACCAAAACTTGAAACTTCCTTTCAAAAAATATGAGATTGGAAAAATCTTTAGGGATGGCCCTTTGAAAAAATCCAGGTTAAGAGAGTTCACTCAAGCAGATTTTGATGTGATTGGAGCAGAATCAAAATTAGCTGACTTGGAAATCTTAGCAATCTATGAAGAGGTTTTTAAGAAACTTGGTTTAGATACTGAGATATTCATTAATAACAGGAAGATTCTTGTAGGTATGTTAGAATATGCTGGGATAAAAAAGAACCAAAATTCAGTTATTTTGACAATAGACAAATTGGAAAAGATTAGTGAAAAAGGAATTAAAAAAGAACTCAAGGAAAAAGGTCTGAAAGAAGAGCAAATCAAAAAATTGTTCCAGATATTGAATATTAAAGGCAAGAACAAAGAAATTCTTGAAAATTTGAAAAATAAACTTGAGACAAAAAATGGTAAGGAAGGTTTAGAGGAAATGGAAGAACTTTTAGGTTTGATTGAAAATTATAAATTAAAAACAGTTAAGATAAGTCCTTCACTAGCCAGAGGGCTCAACTATTACACTGGTACAATTTATGAAGTCTTCTCAAAGAAAAAAGAAACAACTTCTTCCTTAGGAGCAGGAGGTAGATATGATAATTTATTCAAAAACTTGCTTGACAGGGAACTACCTTCCGTTGGAGGAAGTTTTGGTGTGGATGCAATTGTTTCCATCATGAAGCCTAAAAAGAAATCCAATGTACAAATCTACTTAATTTCTGTTGGACTCAAGGAAAAAGATTACCTACCTGTCTTGAAAGAGCTAAGAAAAGAATTGAATGTGGATTTCAACTTGATGGGAAAAGGTGTAAGCAAAAATTTGGAATTCGCAAACAAAAACCAGATTCCTTTCTGTATAATCATTGGAGGAGATGAAATTAAAGATAAAAAAGTGAAATTGAAGAACATGAACAGAAAGGAGGAAAAATTGATGACATTAAAAGAGGCTGTAAAGGTGATTAGACAATCAACGAGACAAAAAATAGATTAATTTATAAGTTTTTTATTATTAATAACATGAAGAATAACAATCAAACTCCTATTAAAATAAAAGAGGGCAAGATTATTGAATTCCTTGAAAGTAAGAAACATGAAATAAATTATTTAATTGAAACATATTTACCAAGGAAAGTTAGCGAGGAATGGATGGAGTTTATTTTTGGGAAGCCAAGATATAGATACAGTTTGGAAAGTACTCAAAATACATTAATTAACCCTATCTGGGATTTTCTTGACAGAGGGGGTAAGAGATGGAGACCTGTTCTGTTTTTGTTGATTTATGAAGCTTTAGGAGGTAAGAAAGAAAAATTCCCTAAGGATTTGTTAATAATCCCTGAGCTTGTTCATAATGGAACAATAATGGTTGATGACATTGAAGATGAAGGAGAATTGAGAAGAGGGAAGCCAACTTTGCATAAACTGTTTGGGGAGGATGTTGCAATTAACGCAGGTAATTTTATTTATTTCTTTCCTTTACTAGCTATTCAGAAAAACAGGGATAAACTTTCTGAGAAACAAATAAACAAAATTTATGACATTTATGTTCAAGAAATGGTTAATTTGAGTTTGGGGCAAGGAACAGACATTTATTGGCACAAAGGTAAGGCAAAGGAGATTGATGAAAGTGAATATTTGCAGATGTGCGCTTACAAAACAGGATGCCTTGCAAGAATGAGCGCGAAGATTGCTGCGATTTGCGCAAGTGCTAATAATGAAACAATAAGTAAGGTTGGTAAGATAGCTGAAGCTTTAGGTGTGGCATTCCAGATTCAAGATGATATTTTAGATATTGACTTAAAGGATGAAGCTAGAAATAATTTTGGGAAATCTTTTGGCAATGATATTAAAGAAGGTAAGAGAACATTGATGGTGATTTATACTTCCCAAAAAGCTAATGAGAAAGACAAAGAAAGACTAGCTGAGATTCTGGATAAGGAGGAAAATAATGAAAAAGAAATTGTTGAGGCAATCAAGATTTTAGAAAAGTATGGTTCATTGGATTACGCAAGGAAGAAAGCAAGAGAGATAGTTGAAGCATCATGGAAAGAAGCAGAACCTCTTCTAATGGAGAATGGTTCAAAAGAATTATTAAAAGAATTTGTTAATTACTTGATTGAGAGACAAGTATGAAATCAGTATGAGAATATAATAGACCCTGAAATGGATTTTTTGATTAGGAGGATCCTTTGAAAGATTTACAAGAAATACAAAAAATTTATTTTGATCTGTTTCAAAAAATGATTTGAGTTATTAAACAGAGGTTTTTCTTCTAAATCAACCATAGAAGATTACTTCTCAAATATAATTTTATCTAGAAGAAGTATGAGAGAAAATTTAGAGATTTAAATTATCCAAGGCTTTTTCAATTAATTTCTTCTTGTTCAATCCCTTTTCAGCTTCTTTTATCACATCTATTTTAGCTTTTGTTTCCGGGTGTTGGGCTACCATGAAAGAACAGCAGTCCTGGTAAGGTTTAATTGAAATTTCATAAGTTCCAATTTTTTGGGCCAGCTTTATTATATCATTTTTATTGTAAGTGAGTAAAGGTCTTAAGATAGGTATTTTCACTGATTCATCTATTGCTCTCATGTTATCTATGGTTTGGGAAGCAACTTGTCCAAGAGAGTCTCCTGTAACAATTCCCTTAACATTATCTTTTTCAGCGATTTTCTCAGCAATTTGATTCATTAATCTGCGATAAATAATCATTCTGTATTTCGAATTCACTTTTGCAATGATTTTCCTCTGGATTTCCGTAAATGGAATCATATAAAGTTTTATCTTTGGGTTGATTCCCCTCAATTTTTCCAACAATTCATTAATCTTATCCAGCTCTGACAAGGTTTCATTGTAGAAATGAATCAAAACAACATCGCAACCCCTTTTCATTGCAAGGTAGGATGCAACAGGGCTATCTATTCCTCCTGAAATCAAAGAAATTAATTTTCCGGAAGAATCAATTGGGAGTCCACCAACCCCTTTAAACTTGTCTTTGTAAATGAAGGTTCCTTTCTCAGTGAGTTCTATGTAAATTGTGATTCCTGGCTTGTTCAAATTGACCTTTTTCTTGGTTTTTGTTCTAACCTCTTCTCCCACAATCTCATTTATTTCCCTGCTACTTTTCTTGAACTTAACAGATTTCCTTGCATCAATTCTGAAGGTTTTTCTTTTTGATTCTTTTGCGAGTTCCAAGGCAGTTTCTTTTATTTCTTCAATTTTGTTAGGTACTTTGTAACAAAAAGAGAAATTTGCTACCCCTGGCTGCAATCTCAATCTTTTCTTGATTTCTCTATCCTTTAAATCTGTTTTTATCAATATCCTTCCATAGGCCTTTAGCAATTTTCCTCCGAGCAGTTTTTTCAGATTTGAAGCTAACTTTTTCTCAAAGAAAGATCTGTTTTTTCCCTTGAGAGCAATCTCGTCATAATGCACTAGTATCCATTTTTCCATAACCAATTATTTATCAATATATGAATTAGTTAAATTAGGGATAAAATAGTTATGAGATCTGTTGAAATCACTTTCCTGGGTACAGGGACAACAATCCCAACAATAAAAAGGAGACATCCTGCTGTACATTTAAGATACCACTCAAGGAATGATTACTCAATACTTTTTGATTGTGGAGAAGGAACACAAACTCAACTACAAAAAGCTAGGATAAATTTCATGTCAATTGATTACATTTTTATATCTCATTGGCATGCTGACCACTGGATTGGCCTTTTTGGTTTATTAACTTCAATGGCTTTTGAGGGCCGCAAGAAAGAAATAACCATAGTTGCACCAAAAGCTAAGAAAATCGGTCCTGAACTCTTGAAGTTCTTCCATCTACCTTTCAAAACAAAGTTTGTTGATTGTTTAGAGGGAACAGTATTTGATGGGGATGAATTTTCAGTGGAGGCAATGAAAGGGAAACACACCACGGAAAATTTTGCTTATCGTTTTCAGGAAAGGGAAAAATTAAAATTAGATAAGAAGAAAATCAAGAAACTAAAATTGAACTGGAAGGATTGCCGCGAAATAAAAGACAAGGGAAAAATCAAAAAAGATGGAAAAACAATAAATTTAAGGGATGTTTCCTACACAGTCCCAGGAAAGAAGGTGGTTTATTCAGGGGACACCCAATACCTGAAGAAAATGGAAAAATTTGCTAAAGACAGTGTGTTAATACATGAATGCACATACTTCAGCAGGGATGATTTAAAAGACAAGTACCACTCAACTTTGGAGGATGTTTTAAACTTGAGAAAATTTGCGAAGAAAGTTTACTTGACTCATATCAGCAGGAAGTACACGAGTCAGAAAGAGCTGGAGAAAAAGATTAAAGATTACAAGAATGTTGTGCTTGCCAAGGACTTGAAAAGAGTGAAAGTATGATTCTGGTTGACACGAATGTGATTTTGGAATACAAGAAATTAAAATTGTTTTTCAGGGTTGGAGAGATTGCAACTACAAAGCCCTGCATAGAGGAAGCCAAGGAACTTGCAAAGAAAGACAAAGTTCTTCTTTCGCTGATTGAAAAGCTTAAGGTGATTGAGACTGAAAAAGAAAAAGCTGATGATTCATTAATAGAAGCAGCTAAGAAAAGAAATTTGAAGGTCACGACTTTTGACAAGATTCTTGTAAGACAGTTAAAGGAAGAAAAAATTCCTGTGCTTGAGTCAGACAAAGATATTCTGCGGGAGTTAGGTTAATTACTTGTTTTATTTGCTTTGTTTCTCACATCTTCTTCTATCATCTTACTCACTAAATTAAACAAACCTTGATAATCTCTTTAACACTCTTCTCCTCTTCTTGTCCCCCATTTTTGCGTTTTCTACCGCGTTTTTCATAATTTCAGCGCTTTTTCTCATTGCTCTTTTCTCAACGTACCAGGGTTTTCCAGCTTTTGTTCCATATGCATAGCAGAACTTCACAGGGTCTCTCCAGGATATCTCTGAGCCGTAAACCAAGTTTGCAATGAAAGCGAGTCCTCGTATTGTAGAAGGTCCAACACCTTTTGAGCAGAGAAATTCTTTGAAATTGTTCGCATTCTTTGCTGTCTCTAGAGCTTTCTCATTCAGTTTCTTAGGAAATCTCAAATGATAAGGTAACTCAATTATGTTTCTCTGCCCGAAATTAAGTAAATTGGTTTGGAAGCTTCCCTTGTTCAATCTCAAATAAGTATTTACAGTCTTGTTGCTCTCTTTAGCCAAGTCAAAAATCATTCTTCTTGTTTCCTCCAAGTTTCTTTTCGTAAGATCCAAAACCATATTTTCCTTTTTTCCAGCTATGTTTGAATCATCTAATTCAGAAGGATTGCTCCAGTGGTATCTTCTCACAAGTTGCGAGCCTGTGTTCATTCCTTGATTAATCACTGAGAAGTTTCCTATCTCATCAAGGATGACGGTGTGAAAATACAAGGAATAAGAGTCTTGAATTGCTGTGTTGTCAACCTTCGCGGAAAGTTTTGTGTTGCTTACCATTCCCTGCAGATTTTTCTCAGGAAGATTGAATGATTCACCATATTTCTCTAATTCCTTTGGTGCTCCTATACTTAGCTTTCCTTTCCCTCCAGCGATTTCAATTCCCAAATTTTGGTTTTCAATTGAATCCTTAAGAGCTTTCAATACAACAGTTGTCATCCCTGAGAATTGGTACTCAAATCCTAAGCAGCAGGCAAGGCACTGATACCAGGAAGGATTAGAAAATCTTTCCACAGTTTCTCTGGTCCCAAACTCATTAATTAAAGTCTCAATTAAAGGTTTCCCAATCTCAACCATTTCTCTGTAGTGTGGTACTGGACCAGTACACAATCTCAAGTCAGCAATTCCAGTTTTCTTCATAAAATTATTTAGAGATAGATAAAGGGGGTTCCTATTTCCTAAGGAATATGAATTTGTGGAGGGTGTTTATTGCTCAATGAAAGAGTAGGTGTAAGGAAATTTAGAATCTATTTGCTGTCTAGGAATTAGTAAGAGCAGGCTGAGTACCTCGCCGAAGCTTGGTACGTACACCACTCTTCTATCAAGCGGATCTTCTATCCGCACCTGAATTAGTCTCTTTTTCAGAGCGGCTTCGAGCTTAGATGCCTTCAGCTCTTATCCGCGATGGCTTAGCTTCCCGGCAGCGCAATCACGACCGGTACACCAGTGGCCACGAGAACTTGTTCCTTTCGTACTGAAGCTCTCTTCCTGTCAGACTAGAACACTTCCAGCAGATATAGACCGAACTGGCTCACGCCGTTCTTAACTCAGCTAACGTGCCTCTTTAAACAGTAAACCCCTGTACCCTTGGGTGCTTCTGCACACCCAGGAGGAGGCAAGCCAACAACGAAGTAGCAACTCACCCCGTCGATTTGCACTCACCAAAACAATTAATTATAAAAGCCTTTAAAAGAAGGCGATTTAATTTTTTGGCTGAAGCCTTTTTTTTTAAAAGGCTTCTATGTACTCTCGGGGGCCACAGCTCCATTACCCCTGGGGTAGCTTTTCTGTAGTTACGAGCCGCCATTAAAGCGAGGTCGCGTTTCGTTAACCCACGCTTTCGCACTTGGATTCTGCACTTGGAGGAATCCAATCAGGCTAGCTTTTGCGTTTACACTCTTCCCGGGATTTCTGACCCCGGTGAGCTAACCTTTGGGCACCCCTGATACCTTATTAGGGGTGTGGCGCCCCACCCAAACTGCCTACCAACTGCTGTCCTTCCGAAAAAGTAAGCAGTAATTTTTAGGGAGGGTAGTGTCACACTTTCGCCGAAGCTCCTACCTACTCTTTACACCCCAAAAATTACCACAACAGCAGGCTGCAGTAAAGCTCCACAGGGACTATTCTTCCCACTGGAAGTCTCTGGCCTCTTCACCAGAAGGAAAGTTCACTAGGTTCCTGTCTGGGACAGTGAGGGCCTCGTTGGACCTTCATGCAGGCCGACGTTTAATCGGCAAGGGATTACGCTACCTTAAGACGGTCAGGGTTACCGCCGCCGTTTACGGGGGCTTGACCCTCTTGAAAAAGGGTTTAACACACCCGCACTGGGCAGGCTTCACCGACTATACACATCCTTACGGACTAGCAGTCAGCTAAGTTTTAATTAAACAGTCGGGCCCTCCTTGTAACTGCGACCTGTCCTTCCCGAAGGAGAACAGGCATGGTTCCTACCAAAGATACACCACTAATTTGCCGAATTCCCTAGACAGGATTATCCTATCACACCTTCGCCTACTCAACGTGGGCACCTGTTTCCTGAGCATTTTGCATTAATTTACTTCATAGTGCGAAATAGCTTGTCAGTTCTGGGTACCGTCACTAAACAATATTACTAACTGGCTTACAATGTATCCAGGAGTCACCTAAACCTTCTCTAGGAAGGCCACACACCTTCATCCTCTTCTCCTCATTACGAGACTCCAAGGACTTCAATGCTTAGCTTGCGTTAAGTTATCCCGAACTAACCAGTTAGATTAGAACTTAGTGGTACAGGAATGTTAACCTGTTTCCCTTTGAAAACTTCTGTTAGGGATCCTCTTAGGGAACGGACTAATCCCTACCTCATCGTAATTGGTAGGGAACCCTTGCCCACTTCTAGCGATGGTGATTCTCACACCACTTTGCTGTTACTATCAGTAAGATTCTCATTCTTAACAGGTCCACTTCTCCTTAAAGAGAAACTTCTGCCCTGCCAAGACACCCTCCTACATTGCCAAAAGGCAACCAACATATCGGTAAGTGACTTAACCCCGTCCATCTTCGGCGCACTTCCTCTAGGTAGGTGAGCTATTACGCTTTCTCTCTTTCCTTTTCCGTTAACGCTTTGCGCGAAGCGGAAAGGGTTAAAGGATGGCTGCTTCTAAGCCTACTTCCCTATTGTTTTAGAGAAAGAACACCTTCAGTGTACTTAGCCACTATTTAAGGACCTTAATGCTGGTTAGGGTTGTTCCCCTTTTGGTCACCGAGCTTTCCCCGGCAAACCCCACTCTACCTCAGTAATGGTTTACGCTTTAGAGTTTGACTGAGTAGCGAAGACTTTCATCCCCTACTACCCAATCAGTAACTTTACACATAAACCTATAAAAGGCAAGCTGAGCTACGGCTCATTTTGGAGGGAACCAGCTATTACCGAACTCGATTGGCTTTTCACCCCTATTCCCAGATCATCCGAGCAGAAAGCACGCTAGCAACGGTGCGGGCCTCCATGTCTCTTTCGAGACACTTCACCCTGTCCGAGAATAGATCGTCCGGCTTCGGGTAATAGGCCTATGACTAACGCACTTTCGCACTCGCTTTCGCTACGACTTCTCTCTTCAAAAGATTAGTCTAGCCCTAGACCTATACTCCTTACCCCGTTATTCGAAACGGATACTATACTACCTAGTTTTAAGTTCTTTTTACTCCCTTTTACGGGTTCTTTTCAGCTTTCCCTCACGGTACTAGTTCGCTATCGGTCTTGAATTATATTTAGAGTTAGAAGTTAATGACTCCCAAGTTCTCACCGGAAACCTAACCGATAATACTCTGGGTCAATTCAAATCTCCCTCTCAAAATCAATTTACGGGACTATCACCCTCTTTGGTATCTCTTTCCAGAGAATTTCAATCAATTTCTAAAGGAAGTATGAACACCCTAAAACCACATTCACTTTCTCTTACGAGGAAGTGTTCGGTTTGCTCTCATCCCTTTTCGGTCGCCCCTAATAAGGGAATTCCAATTGGTTTCTTTTCCTGCGGGTACTAAGATGTTTCAATTCTCCGCGTTCCTGTTCCTAAAAAGGAACAATTAAGAAATCCCTGGTTCTTAGGCAGCATGCACCTCGCCAGGGCTTATCGCAGCTTGCCACGTCCTTCATCAGATATCAAGCCGAGCCATCCACTAGATAGCTTAACAGCAAATAGATGTTTCTATTCCTTACACCTACTCTTTCATTGAGCAATAAACACTCTCCACAGATTCATATTCCTTAGGAAATAGGAACCCCCTTTATCTATAACTATATCTCATTTAAAAAAATTTATATAAAGGTTATAACTTTTGCACTTTTTAGTTTTTAAGGATATTTAGCAAATATATCAATAATTCATTCTTTGTCAAAATTCAAAACTCTCTTTAACAAACCCTGTTTTAATCATTTTATCAGAGCAGTAAAAGGAAGAATTGTTGGAAATTAAAAAGGCCGAAAAACTTTAAATTAAAGAGGAGGTAATAAATTATGAAGAAGAAAATCTTAATACTGGGAATAGTAATTGTGGTTTGCATTATCGCTGGTTACTTTCTTTTAGAACATCAAGCTCCAACGCAACCAGCAGAAGAGCTGAAGCTATCTGATTTTCCTGAGATTTTTAAGGAAAATACGGTAATCGTAATTGGTGAAAACGCCTCTCAAATAGAGAAAGAGAGTGCAGAAGAGATAGCAACTAATTTGGAAAATCTGATAGGTAATAAGCCAGAAGTTATATCATCGGAAAAAATTGAAAGTTTTAAATCTTCTTATAATTTAATTGTAGTTGGCACGTCAAAATCGAATGTGATATTGGAGGAGGTATATAATATGACAGATGCGACAAGGGTAACTGAGGAATATCCAGGAGAGAATAAAGGAATTTTGGAGATTTTGAGTAATCCCTGGAATGAGGAGAAAGCGATATTGTTGGTGGAAGGAAGCGATGAGTGGGGGATGAAGGCAGGAAGTGAGATGTTGGAGGAGATTCAGGATATAGATAAAGTTAATGTTGTTGTAGAATGGGATGGCACAAATGCAGTTTTTCCTAGATCAATACCTCAAGACGACTATATCCTTCTCAGTCTCCATCAAGAAATTTCAGGGAGTCGATTAATGATAGATTTCCCGCCCCTACTTCATTTCGACAACGATTCCGGAATTTTAGAATGTGAAACCTGTAATTTTGAAATAAACAATGAATTATCAATGGTAATCCTTAATATAATAGAACTCGGAGAACCAGGTGGCGGCGGTGGAGGGGGCTTAATTCCAATATACACCTTACCAAATGCACGAAATCTTCCATTTCTTATGAAAATTACAAATATAGAACCAGATGGAACGGTTTACTTGAGTTATGCTAACACGGATATTACTCTTAAACCTAAGGAATATTATATTGGAAAATTTAAAGAGGAGTGGCGAGGGGATAAAGTAACATGTAATATCAGAATTGAGAACCATGGTCTCTATAATAAGGATAGGATTAAGTTAGGAGGTTAAAAATGAAGGAAGTACTAACAATCATGGCAATATCAATTACACTTCGTTCTCCAATAGAAATTTTTAGTATTAATTATAATTTACTCACATTCAAGGCTCTCCTGTTTTGAGCAGTGTCCACTGAAATTTAAATTCAAATTGTTGGAAAGTTTGTTGAGTGGAGTATTGAATTGTATGAAAAGATTGGGAGTACTAGAAAAGTGGTTAAAACCGCTATGGAAGGTTTATACTAAAAGTGTAAAACTTTTATAAAGGTATTTTATAGCAATTTTCTAAATTATTTTGGCGCACAGGATAGGAGCTTAAGCAATTTTTTGGATAAAACCTCTTTTTAATTTTTTGAGGTGATCCAGCCGCACGTTCCCGTACGGCTACCTTGTTACAACTTAGCCCTCCTCGCAAAGCCCGAGGTTGAACCCTCGCTAAGCAAAGGTTCTCCCTCAAAGCTCTACTCGGATGGCTTGATGGGCAGTGTGTGCAAGGAGCAGGGATATGTTCAGCGAACGGTGATGACGTTCGCTTACTAGGGATTCCGCCATCACGAGGCTAAGTTTCAAACCTCGATCCGAACTGGGGCCAGGTTTAGAGATTAGCTTCCTCTTTCAAGGTTGCAACTCTCTGTCCTGACCATTGTCGCGCGCGTGTAGCCCAAGGGATTCGGGCCATACTGACCTGCCGTCGCCCACTCCTTCCTCCGGCTTACGCCGGCAGTCCCTCATGAGTGCTCCTTTGTCAGGTAGCAACATGAGGTGTGGGTCTCGCTCGTTGCCGGACTTAACCGGACAGTTCACACCACGAGCTGACGACGGCCATGCAACTCCTCTCAGCTAGTCTGGTAAACCCTTTAGGTTGACCTTCATCCAGCTGTCGCCCTTGGTAAGATGCTCGGCGTTGAGTCCAATTAAACCGCACACTTCACCCCTTATGTACTCCCCCGCCAATTCCTTTAAGTTTCAATCTTGCGACCGTACTTCCCAGGTGGCCCGTTTAATCCTTTCGGTTCGGCACTGATTGGTCCCTACAGATCAACCAAGGCCTAACGGGCATCGTTTACAGCTAGGACTACTGGGGTATCTAATCCCAATCGCTCCCCTAGCTTTCATCCCTCACCGTCGGAGTCGGGCTAGCTAGATGCCTTCGCCATTGGTGGTCCCCTCAGGATCAGAGGATTTCACCCCTACCCTAAGAGTACCTCTAGCCTATCCCGATCCCTAGCCTAATAGTATTCCTAGCAGTCTCTTGCTTAACAAGAGATTTAACCAGGAACTTATCAGGCCGGCTACGGATGCTTTGAACCCAATAATCGTGGCCACCACTTGTGGCTCGGGTATTACCGCGGCGGCTGCCACCCGTATTACCCACCACTTATTCGATGAGCTTTTTTCACTCAACAAAAGCACTTTCCGTTTTGAAAAATGCACTCAGAATCCCCCTGTCGCGCTTGCGCGCATTGCAAAGGTTTCGCGCCTGCTGCGCCCCGTAGGGCCTGGACTCATGTCTCAGAGTCCATCTCCCGGCTCTGGCTCTCACCACCGGTACCGATTATCGGCTTGGTGGGCTTTTATCCCACCAACAACCTAATCAGACATAATCCCATCCTCAGGAAAATTCAGATAATCTCTTTCCAGAACACTTATCCTATCTCCTTTTATCCTCAGTTTCCCGAGATTATAGAAGCCCTGAGGGTAGGTTGATTATGTATTACTGAGCAGTTCGCACTTCAAGTCCGAAGACTCAAAGCACTTGCATGGCTTAATCGGATTCTGATAGCAGTGACCTCCGGCAGGATCAACCGGAATTTTGCGGGGTATGCTCCTTGTTATGCTCCTCCTATCCTGTAGCCTATTTCATTAGACTACTTCATTGCCAAAAGGCTCGAAAATCCTAGATTATAATATAATCATATTTAAAAAAATTTATTTAAGTATTAAAATAATATATATAATATCTACATTATTTATGGGAAAAGAGATTATTATAGTTTTTCTCCTCACATTTTGCTTAATCTCTTCTATTTCTCTCGCGGATCCTATAGAGATTGAAAAGGGTTCTTCAAAGGAAGTCTATTTCCAAATAGAAAACAACAACAATCAAAGTCTGTACTACACTATTTATTCAACAGATGGTCTCCACTCCATAATTTTCTATTACTCTCAAATTCTCTTGCAACCTTATGAACAAAAATACATTAAAGTTATAATTTTCCCTGGTAAACAAGTGGAAGCAAAAACCTATGATGTTACTTTAGTTGCGGAATCCAATAAAGACAGAATCACAAAAAATTTAGATGTGAGGGTTTTGGAAAAACAAAAGGAGGTTGAACTACAAGAGTTCTCATTTAATGAGAGGGACTTGAAAGTGAATTTTGAGGTATGGAATTATTATGACATGGTATTGGAAATTTACAAAGATGGTAAAATGGTTCAAAAATTCAATAAAAGAATTTCTCCTTCAGATAATAAGCTTGAAGAAACTTTGGATTTAGGACTTGGAAATTACAAAATGGAACTTAAATTGTTTAAGGATCATGAAGTTGTATTTAGTGAGGAAAAGAGCTATCAAAAAACTTCAAAAATAATTAAGGAGGAAAAGAAATGGGATTATTTTATAACTTATGGAAAAAGGATAAATTATTACAATGAAGGGGATATCTCTGAGGAAAAACAATATACTCTTTATGTAGATAAATCACAAGATCCTTTCTTCTCTGCTTCAGGTTATGACAAGAAGATTGATATGGGAGAAAGGTATAAATATGTTTGGGAATTTGAGATAGGACCTAAACAAACATATACAATTACTTACTCCCACAATTATTCAATCATAGCAGTTCTTCTGATAGCAATAGGTTTCCTTGGTTTCATGTTGTATTGGGTGACAAAAAAAGATTTGAAATTGAATAAAACTGCTATAACAAAGGTTAAAGAAATTAAAGAAAGGCATGAGATAAAAATCTGTTTGGAAGTTTTAAACAAAACCAATCATGAGATAACAGATATTACCTTAGAGGAGTTTGTTCCACCAATCTTTGACTTGAAAAAGGAATTCTCAGTAATCAAACCAAAGAAAATTGTTAAAGACAAACAGGATAGAAAATTGGTTTGGGAAATCTCAAGAATTGAACCAAAGGAAACTCGTGTGTTCACTTACAAAGTTACTCCAAGAATTGGTGTGAGTGGAAAATATTCATTCCCACTTGCAAGGATTAAGTATAAAAGAGAGAGTATATCAAAGCTTGTTTTTTCCAATTCTTTGAGTGTGAAATAATTTATTTTTATATTTTTTTAAAGACCCAATTCATCAGAAATTTCTTTCATTCCTTCAATTCCAATCTCTATAAAATCGCTCAAATCTAGTCCAAGTTTCTCGCAGAACATGATATCTTCGCGGCTTACATTCTTTGCAAAATCATTTTGCTTGAATTTCTTCTTAACGCTTTTAACTTTCAAATCTTCCAGTTTCTTTGATGGAATTACAAGAGTTGTAGTCACAATTAATCCTGACAAAGCATCAGAAGCGATTACTGCATATTCCTCCTTCTTTTCCGGAGTTAGTCCTAGGTTTTGATAGTTATGGGACTTTATAATTCTTATGATATCAGAATCAACCTTCCCTTTCAAAATTTCCTCCGTAACTAAAGTGTGTTTTTCTGGGGTTTCTGCGGTTTGGTCATAATCCAAATCATGAAGCAATCCAATAATTTTCCATTTTTCCTTGTCCTCTCCTAACTTCTCAGCTAATTTCTTCATTATTGCACCAACTGCTAAACAATGGTTCTGTATTTTCTCATCACTTATTTTTTCCCTGACAAGTTCAAGAGCTTCTTCCTTATTCATAATTCTTTATTATAATAAACATTATGAAAGTTTTATTAGGAAAAAATGTTATTGACAAGCCCATTCATTGGGACATAGAAGCTGAGAAAAATCCTCATTTGATTGTATTGGGAACTTCTGGTAGTGGAAAAACTGAAACTTTGAAATCTGTTGTAGGTGAATTTAATCAAAAAAAGGTTCCTTCCCTCATTATAGATTTCCACAATGAATATTCTGATATTGCAACAAATGTTCTTGACTTGAGGAAAAAAACAATTAATCCTCTAGAATTCAACGAGAATCAAAAGCCAGAAAACATTATTTATGAAGTTGCTGATATCATAAAGAAAATTTTTAAGCTTGGGGAAATACAGGAATCAATTTTGAGGCAGGCAATCAGGCAAAGCTATCAGGAATATGGAATTGATTTGAAAAAGAAAGCAAGGTACAAGGAATTCCCTACCTTCCAAGATGTTGAGAAAAACATTTACAGGCAAGAAGATTCCTCAAATAAATCAGTTATCAATTCCCTTACAAGCAGGATAGAAGCCTTGTTTGACATTGATATATTCTCAGGTGGAACTAACATTGAATACAAAGATATGTTTAAAGATACTACAGTGGTTGAGTTGAAAGACTTTCCCACAGAAAAAGTAAAATCTACTATCGCGGAATTTTTCCTAAAGAAATTATCCTATTACATTTATTCTTTGGAAAGAAATAAGAAAATAAGAATGTACACAATAATTGACGAGGCTCATAGATTGATGTATGAGAATTCCCCTTTAGACAAGTTATTACGGGAATCAAGGAAATATGGCATTGGTGTTATTCTTGCTTCCCAGCGTCCAAGTGATTTTAATGAAACTGTTCTCGCGAACACAGGTGTTTTATTAAGTTTTCAGTGTAATCTTGACAAGGATGCAAAGTTCGTCTCAAAACAGTTTAATCTAGAGCCTAGAAAAATTAAGAACCTAACTGAGCCAGGACTAGGTTATATCAAGTTCTCCAGAACTGAAAGAGCAGATAGGATAAAGATTATTCCAATTGATGAAAGGGAACTAGAAGAAACAGGTAAGAAAAAAGGGGAAGGAAGTAAAAAGAAATCTGGAAAAAAAGTGGAGGAAGAAATGGAAGTGGTGGATGAGGAGCCTGAGGAAGATTTTGAAGAAGAACCTAAAGAGGAAGAAACAGATGAAGAAAGTGGAGAAAAACTTCAAAACCTTAGAAGAATATTTTTCTATGATAATGAAAAATTTTCAGTTGTACCAATACTAAGAACAATTCTTATTTCTCTTCTATTATTAACAGGTTTCTGGAGCTTGTACTTTGAGTTAAGGCTTGCAGTGATTTTCTTTGTAATAGCATTTATTTGGACTCCTTTATTCACTCACAATCTTGAAGTTGATCTCCACAAAGAAAAACTAAGATTTTTTAACGTTTTTAGACTGCTTCTTTCCGGATTGCTTTTTTTCCTTTTTTATTTCCTTTAGAAATACTTTAGCTAAAGAGTGATTCATATTCTTTTGTGAAGCAATATATCTTATATCCACATTACCTTCCTCTACCTTATACTTCTCAATCACTTTCTTCTTTTGAGGGAGTTGGAGCATCTTTGTGAGGGAACTTCAAAACCAGCTCCTTCCTGTTTAGGAATTTATTTTCAGCTTCCTTCACAACTTCCATAATAAATATGTGCGAAATTAAATAATGAGGGATTTAGCTCTCGGAAATCCTTTAATTTTCTTTCATTACTTCACTAAAAAGACCTTTCCACCTTATTATTTTAGATTCTATACCGACTAACAATCCCCTTCTAGACATTCAGCAACATACATATCTTCTTTTCTATGAACAATTGCTGTAAATACAAGCTTATCTTCCTCCAGCAGATTCTTCTGAAGATCCTACTTCAGTCTAATAATAAAAATAGACTCCACTTAGAATTAATATTACTCCCAAAATCAAAATTACTGCTGTTAAAATTAGGTTTAAATTTTTTTATTCATACTGATTATTATTTTACTTCGTTAGAAATTCAAGGACAAATTTCAACACATTAAATTTAAGGATATCAGCTTTTTGTTTTCCAATGTCATTAAGATAAATAATCTCTACTATTATGGATTACAAGCACAATATAGACCAGGTAAAGGACAAGGTTCCCCACTACCAGGAGGACATTCCTCAAGATCGCGATAACAGGATAGGTGTTCCTTATTTGTTGATGCTGGTGTGTGTAACCAATATCTTCCTAAAGTTCCTCCTCTAGTCCACCCTGTTATTCCCTCTTTTTCAGGAGTACCAGCATCCCACCAATAGCAAACATTGTGAGCAATTTGCTCATACCCAGTACCAGCAGCTTCGCAATATCCGGTATCACCTGTCCAAACATGATGGGGAAGATACTCACCTTCTATTTTACTTGGGGCAGATTCTTCAATACTTCCATTACACATATCGCTCCAATCATTAGCCATTTTTTTCAGATCTGTACCATAGTACCAATATATAGGCCGAGTATCAACATATCCAAAATTAGTGGGCATATCAATAATGTCAGAATCATGATGATTAATAAAGGCATGAATATTATTACATTGAAGTTTGGAGGGTTTAGAATTTTCACAAAAAGAATTCATTGCTCCTCTAGTATTACAACTCACAAGACAATTATGAGGACAGAAACACCCTCGATGCCTCTCTAAGGTTACATATAATATAGTTCCAGAATCTCCTGCCGAAGAGTCAGAGTTATTATCATCTAAATCCCATCCTGTCCAATCTCCAGAAGGCTCAACATAAGCAGTGTAATCTATAAATCCGTCATCATCTCCATCACAGGTGCCATCGGAAGCTAAAGTAATATTGGAGGTAGTGTCATCACAATCGTTTCCGGAAGAAGTTTGACAGTCAGAGGCAGCACAACTGGTAGCACATGTAGAGCTAGCTTCTATAGAATAATAAGTATCGGAATCTGAATCACAATAACAAGTGAGGGTAGGCCCAACACTGCTATCTTCGTCATCGCAATCGGCACCACCCGCAGTAACATCTATAAAATTATCTCCGTCACCGTCGCATGTGCCATCAGTAGCAGAAATAATATTTGAATCAGTATCATTGCAATCATTCCCTGAAGACACTGAACAACCAGCAGCAGAACAAGAAGATTGACAAACTGAAGTAGAAACTAAGGAAAAATATCCATCTGTATCTAAATCACAGTAGCAAGTAAGAGCTGCTCCTACTGTAGTATCGTTGTCATCACAATCATTTCCTCCCGCATCTAAATCTACAAAAGTATCTTCATCTCCATCACAAGTACCATCAGGAGCAGCAACAATATTGCTGTTACCATCATTACAATCCTCTATTGAAACTACTTCTACTCCTCCAGTAGTTTGAGTTAATTTAAAACCAATAACTCCATCTCCATCATTATCTTTAAATAAAGCCACTCTGCCACCATCTCCACCACAACCAACACAACTTCCTGTGACATTCAAATCCCCTGGGAAAGTCCAGTTTGGATTTGAGTAACCAGAAGCATTAAAAGTCCCTGGACCTATTTGCCCAGGGTAGTGCCCTGGATTTGGATAATTTAATCCTTCTGGACTTGTCATATAACTTGCAACAGTTAAGTAACCTAAACAGAGTGTTATAGTAAATAAAATTCCAAAAATTAATCTTTTGTTTGATTTAGATAACATAATAGTTAATGTTTTTAAAGTGTATAAAGGTTTTATAATCCTATAAATTAGTCTTTTGTTTTCTGTCATAATTATCTTTAAATATATTTATAGTTTATAAGTCTATAATTTCTTAGGTATTCAAATATATGAGATTTTCTCTCTTGCTCCACTAAAAAGTCAGCAGATATGAGTATCTTTCTTTCCACCTACTAATACTTGATCTGTCTGGAACTCCTTTTAGACCGAGATTTCTTCTAACTTTTGAATTTGCTTTCAGATGTTTGATTAGCTGAGATTATTAAATCCTTTGAGTACCTGATATATCAGGGTCCTTACTTTTGGTACATTTCTGTATCCCCTACATTTCTGAGGCGGAACAAGTCTTCTATTTTTAATTCTTCCATGTTCTTTCCAACAGGATAATTGCTCCCTTCTTTAATCCACATATCTCCATTTGAAGGATCATTCACAGCCGAACCACCAAGAGGTCCATAGTTGCACAAAATCTTTAAAAGATATGGATGGAAATCTTCTTTTATTACTTTATATTGATATTCCTTAAAGCAAGTCCATCCTTCTCTCTCCTCTCTTTCTTCCTCATCAAGATCAACTTCTTCTGGACCTTCAACAAGTATATTTCGGAGATTCATATTCTCCGAGTAAGATTTAGGATTAGTTATGGAATCATCAATCATAATTAGATTTGCCTTAAAATATAAATATAATAGTAAGAACCTTATACAATTGTGGAATAAATCTAAAAATTATTTATATTTCTGTTATAATAGTTTATGGCTTCGATTCATACGATTACTTTAGGTGGTAAAGCTGGCCAAGGTGTGAAAGCTTCTGGAAAGGTTGTAGGTGAGCTTCTTAATGAACTTGGTTATAATGTTGTTATTCTTGATGATTATCCCTCACTAATAAGTGGGGGACACAATTTTAACAGGGTTACTTTTTCAGAAGAAAAAGTTTACGCAGCTTACAAGGAAACAGATATCTTAATTGCTCTGGACAAAAACACTGTGGAAAAACACAAAAAAGACTTGAAGAAAGAGCATTACATAATTTTTGATTCCTCTGTCTTTCAAATAGAGGATAAGAATTCAATTGGAATTCCTGCAGAAGAATTCATGAAAAAAGCTGATGTTCCTAAAAGGATGAGAAATTCTTCTTTTGCTGGAGCTTTATGTTACTTGCTAGGCTTGGATTTTGATAAGTTATCTCATGTTTTCAAACTTATTTTTAAGAACAAAGCTGAGCCAAATGTTAAGATTGCTAAACTAGCTTATAATTATACGAAAGAAAATTACAAACCACTCTTAAAGTTGAAAAAGAAAGGGAAAGCAAAAAAGCTAACCACAGGTAATGAAGAAATTGCTGAAGGCGCAGTTAAGGTAGGTATGGAAGTTTATATTGCTTATCCTATGACTCCTTCTTCTTCAATATTACATTATTTAGCTAAGAAAGCTCCTGACTATGGACTAAAAGTTGTTCAACCAGAAAATGAAATTTCCGTGATTAACATGGGACTTGGTAGTGCATATGCAGGGAAAAGAACAATGGTGGGAACTTCTGGTGGTGGATTCGCTTTGATGCAAGAAGGTTTTAGTCTTGCTGGGATGAGTGAAAATCCAATTGTTGTGGTGGAAAGCCAGAGAGCAGGACCTAGTTCAGGTGTTCCAACTTATACGTGTCAGGCAGACATGAACTTTTTGTTGAATGCAGGTCATGGAGAATTCCCAAGAATAGTGGTTGCTCCAGGTACTCCAGACCAAGCTTTTTACAAGTCAGGTGAACTATTGAATTTGGTTTGGAAATATCAAGTCCCTGCAATCTTAATGGCTGATAAGAATTTGAGTGAGAATTGGATGAATGTTGTTGTTGATTACAAAAAAGTCAAAAAGGGAAAGGAAAAGATGTTTAAAGGAAAGGATTACAAAAGGTATAAAATTAGTAAGGATGGGATTTCACCTTTGGCTTTCCCTGGAACAAAAAATGTTGTAGTGAAAAGTATAAGCTATGAGCATGATGAATTTGGAATTGCTATAGAGGATGCGGAAAATATAAAAAAGATGCAGGATAAAAGATTCTCCAAAGTGAAACATATTGAAAAAGAGGTTGATGGATTAGAAACAATTAAGGTTTATGGTAAGGGAGAAAATGTGATTGTTACTTGGGGTTCTTCAATAGGTAGTGTTTTAGAAGCTGTGAAAGGTCTAAATAATGTGAAGGTTGTTCAAATTATTTACCTAGAACCTTTTCCAAAAAAGAAAGTTATGGCTCAACTAAAAAAAGCGAAAAAGATTATTGGAGTTGAGGGAAATGTTACTGGTCAGTTATGTGAACTAATTGCAGGAAAGACTGGAATTAAAGTAGATAAAAAAATATTAAGATATGATGGTAGGGAATTTGAGCCTTCTGAGTTAAATTCCCAGCTGAAAAAAGAGGTGAAATAAAATGTTAGATACGAACGCGAAGATAACTTGGTGTCCAGGTTGCGGAAACTTTGGGATAATGAATGCTGTGAAACAGGCAATAACAGAGATGGACAAAGAAGGAATCAAGAAGGAGAATTTTGTTTTAGCAGCAGGGATAGGTTGTCACGCAAAAATTATAGATTATATTAATGTAAACAGTTATTATTCTTTACACGGCAGGGTACCACCACCTCTAACTGGAATGAAGCTTGCAAATCCTGATTTGAAAGTTATTGGTTTTTCTGGGGATGGAGATTCCTATGCAGAAGGGATAGCACATTTAATACACAGCGCGAAAAGAAACACTGATATAACAATGATAATTCATGACAATGAGGTTTTTGCTTTGACCACAGGACAATTTACACCCACCTCTGAAAAGGGATTCAAAGGAAAGTCTTCCCCTAGAGGAAGTGTTGAAGAGCCAATAAATCCATTAAAAATCATGCTTGCTAGCGGGGCAAGTTTTGTTGCACGAGGTTATTCAGGGAAAGCAAATCATCTAAAAGAATTAATTAAAAGAGCTGTTAAACACAAAGGATTTTCTCTGGTAGAAGTAATGCAACCTTGCGTGACTTTTCACAATACATACCAGGAGCTAAATAAAAAGGTTAGCGAGATGAAAGAAAAAGACCTGGACAATTTGGAAAAGGCAATGGAGAAAGTTAATGGTTTTAATGGAAAAATTCCGATTGGAGTATTCTATCAGGTTCAAAAACAAGTTTTTGAGGATCATTTTTAAACACTCAAAAGTCTAACTAAATAATCTTTTGAATAAGGACTTTTTTGGCTCAAAATTTTTTTCAATCTTTTTTCTGAAAGAATCCTCGTCCGGAGTTCCAGTGATTCTCTGAATTTCATTATCATCCTCATCAAGAAATAATGTTGTTGGATTTGCCATTATGTTATACTTAGCTCCAAGTTCTTTTCCCTCAGAGGTCTTCATTCTCACTTTTTTGAAGCTTAGTCCTTTTTTATGGTATTCATAAGCAACCTTTTTAGCAACTTTCTCCGCATTCGGACAGTGCGGACAATTTGAAGAAACAAAAAGAAGGATTTTCATAATTAAAATGTTTTAATATTTATTAATGATTATCTATTAGTTATGAATTCAAAAACTGATTTTATATATCCTGAATCAAACTTAAATAGAAATTTTTATTTAAAGAAAGCGGACCCAGAAGAAGAGCCTGTAACTAATATAGGAGGTATTTACGTGAAAAAGGATCCTAAATTAATAAAAGAAAATTTAGAATTGAGTTATAAACAAGAAAAAGAAATTATCATAAATACTCAAAAATATGTATTTGGTCTTGAAAAAGATCCTTTTGAAGGCAGAGGAAGTTCTAGTCAACCTTGTGAAGGGAAAGAAAAAAATTTAAGGGAATATTTTCATTTGGATTGGAGTGGAATTAAATTTTATCCTATAGCTTTACTTAATGGAGGTTATAATTCAAATAAGGAATTCCTTGAAAGAATATTGGGGGATTTACCTGATATAAAAAGGTTTTATATTGAATGGTACATATATCCTACTGCAAATCCTGAAATTTTCAGGATAGAAGGTTTCTTACCAGAAAAAAATTATTCCCACTTTCTTAATGAAAGTGAAAGTCCATTTGAGTATTTTACTGAAACAATAAACACTTGTAAAGATTTTATGAGAAAATTATTCATGGGCTCTGGTTTTGAAGTTCTTCCTGAAGACAATCATGGATATCAATAAAGGATTTATTAATTTTTTTAGTAAGTTATGGCTGAGAAAAAGAAAAAATCTCCTGCTCGATGTAGAAGGTGTGGAAGATATGGTGGAGTAATAACTATGTTCAAAATCAATTATTGCAGGCACTGCTTCAGAGCTGTTGCAAGGAAGCTAGGGTTCAAGAAATACAATTAATTTTTATCTAAGTGATTATTTGTTCTTTTCTATAATTTCCTGAAATGAGTCTATAACATAATCCAATTTTTTCTTTGGGATTTGATATGTGGATAATTTGAAGTTTCTTGTAAGTCCAGGTTTAATTCCGATTATACCTTTTTTCTTCAGCTCTTGGTAAAGGAAAAATCCTCTTTTCTTGTGTTTCTTTGAAATTTCATATAAAACCTCTGAATCAAAAAACATTAAGTCGTGGTGGTGAGGTTTTTCCCCTAATTGTTTTATTCCTAGTTCCTCCATCTTTTTTGAAAATTCTCTAGCTTTATTCACTTCCTCATCCCATCTTTCAACCCTCTCTTTAACTTTTGGGAAAGAAGCCATCAAAGTAATTATTGAAGCTCCTCTAGTTGTACAACCTAAAAGCTCCAATTCCTTCTTTGGATAATATTTGCTAGTCCTGAAAATTGTGTCCTTCCATTCTTTTGAAACACCCAAGATACCGATTGGGCCTGAAGATGCCATTGATTTTTGACCACTTCCAACAATAAAATCCGCCTTGTATTTTTTCATCTTGATTGGCATTCTTCCTATTGAATAGGCGCAGTTCATTAAAACTGGTATGTCATAAGCGTGAGATATATTAACTATTTTCTTTGCATCAGGTAGGTTCCCATAGTTTCCATCTGGGTAAGTGACCAAAGATAAAACAATCTTCTCTTTCTTCCTTATTTCCTCAATTTTACTTGCATAGTTTTCTGGATTAATCTTGTATTTTGGTTCTCCAGATCTTTCCACTTTCGCAATTTTCAAGCCAGCTCTCTCTGCAGCCACAATGGTTGAGTAGTGAGCATTGCCATCAATAATAACCCAAGCTCCCTTTTTCGCTAGTGAATGCATCACAGCAAATTTTGCTTCCCTCGCCCCATTAGTTGTCCTTACCTCATCACATCCGAGAAATTCAGGAAGTTCCTCATGGATGAAATTCTTGATATTTGGTGTCTTAATTAAATCTACTCTTCCAGGACAAAAATCGCAAACAGAATAACCATCAGCAAACTCAACCAAAGCATCTCTGGCTTCTTTAGTTAGAATTCCTCCTCTCTGCAGGGGATTCAAGTTTATATCATGCTCTGGCCTCTTTAGTTGCATAATTGTAGTCTAATTATATTATATAAGTTTTGCACTTTTTAGTTTTTAAGGATATTTAGCAAATATATCAATAATTCCTTCTTTGTCAAAATTCAGAACTCTCTTTAACAAACCTTGTTTTAATCACTTTGTCAGAGCAGTAAAAGGAAGAATTGTTGGAAAGTTTGTTGAGTGGAGTATTGAATTGTATGAGAAAATTGGGATATTAGGGAAGTGGTTAAAACCGCTATGGAAGGTTTATATTAAAAGTGCAAAACTTTTATAAAGTCTTTATATATAATTACTTAGTATTATTATAAGATTAAAAAGTATTGCCTTGGCAGTGATGTTTTTGCTTTTGTTTCAGCCTTGATTTTTTTAATTTTTGGGTTTGAGAGTAGATAGGTGAATTCAGTTGAGACTAGTTAAAGTTTTTTATCTTAATACCTCTATGAAAGTGTTACCTGTGTCTTTACAAAGTACAGTAAGACTTTTGGTTTTTGACTTAGGAGGAGTATTCAGAGATTCAAGTTTAGCAATGTATGAAGGACTTAAGAGAGGTTTTAATGCAGCTGATTTAGAGTTTAATTACGATTCTAAGGAACTTTGGAATCTGAGAGGGATAGGTAAATACAATTTATCAAAAAACCTAATAAAAGTAATGATTGCAATCAATAATCAAAACGAAAACTTGAAAGAGATTTTAAAAGAAAAGGAAGAAATAAGTATTTAAATATATTTATGGCAAATAAAAAGCTAAAAGAGGTCAAGAAAACCGAAGATAACTATATCCAATACTAATTTTTTTTAGTTTTTAATATATAAAAATAAAGTAAATTATGGAGAAACAAATAAAAAAGTCTCTTCACAGAGAATTAAAAGGAATAAACCCAAAAATTTTTGCAGAGTCAAGAATAATTGAAGAATCTGTTTTTCATCTTCTAAGAGTCAGAGAAGAATTAGATGATTTTATAGATACTTTAGAAATGTTATCTGATGAAGATTTTAGGAAAAATTTGGAGGAAGGGTTAAAACAATACAAAAAGAAAGAAACCATTCCAACAACCCTAAATAATTTAAGAAAACAATTAAAAGATGAGTAATTATCAATTAGAATATACAAAACTATTCATAAAGAAGCTAAAAAACCTTCTGGAGAAGGAATCACCAAAATTTATAAAAGTTTGGGTTATTCTAATAAAGAAGTTGCTTATATTGGAGATTCAACAACTGATATCTTAGCTGCAAAAGATGCACAAGTTTATTCAATAGCAGTTCTTTCAGGAATGGGATTAAAGCATCATTTAGAATCATTAGGCCCAGATTACATTTTTAAAGATATACTTGAATTAAGCCAACATTTAAAGTAATGTTATCTTTATTTTAATGTCAGCTTATGTACAGATAAATGATGATGACCCAGAAGAGATAATAAATGTACCTATAGATGAATGGGAGCAAAAAGAAGAAGAATTGATGGATTCATATGAAATTAATAATAGCAAGGAGTATAGAACCTTAATCGTACCTGAAATAACTCAGTACTTTCAAGAAAAATACAGCTCTGCAAAGTCTTTCAGAGAAACAGAGAAAAAAAATGTATTATTAATATAATGGGTCCTATAATTTCAAAAGCCCCAGGAAAGATAATTCTTTTAGGGGAACACTCCGTTGTTTATGATAAGTTAGGGATAGCCACCGCAATAGGAAAATACACTTCAGTTAAAGTTTTTCCTAACAAAAGAAATTCAATAAAGATAATCTCAAGAAATTATTCAATTGAGAAAGAAATGAGTAAATATGAGATTTTTAACACTGTTGAAAAAATCACGAATTTTCAAGAAGAAGGAAAAATTGATAAGGTGAAAAAACTTTTCAAAGGAAGTGGCTTGTTACCTAGTTTCGTGACTGTAGGAAAAATAATGGAATTATATGATTTTAAAGGTCTAAGAGTGGAGATTGATTCTAAAGTCCCAAAAAACCTTGGTTCAAGTTCTTCAGTTTTCAATGCTATCGCAAAAGGGGTTTCAACATTTTTGGATTTAGAATTGTCAAAAAAAGAGATAGGTTTTTTCGCGAACGAGGGGGACAAAGTAGTTCACGGAACCCCCTCAGGAATTGATGCATACACAATTGCTAATGGAAGATGGATAACTTACAGGAAAAGTGAAGGAATAACACCCTTAGAAACAGAATTCAAAGCTCCTTTGTTAATTGTTGAAAGTGGTGAACCCGCAAAAACAGGAGAAATGGTAGAATATGCGAAGAAACAAAAACAAGAAAATCCTTCTTTCGTTGAGCCTATTTTAGAAGATCTTGAACAAATTTCACAAGAAAGTTTAAAGGCAATTAGATCACATGATTATAATTCATTAGGGAAGGCAATGGTTAATTTCTATCGAGAGTTAAAGAAACTTAAAATTTCCACAAAAAAACTAGATGACATTGTTGAAACCGCAATAAAAAATAACTCGTACGCGAAACCAACTGGAGGATGGGGAGGGGGCTGTTGTATAGTTTTGCTAAAAGAAGATCAAATTGATAATCTAAAGAAAATCTACGAAGAAAAAGGTTACAAGGTTTATAAAACAGAGTTAGGTGTGGGTGGAACTAAGATTGGATCATAGAATCGTAGAGATCTTTTGTTTTTTCAGTTGTTGAATATTCTTCAAGAAAATCCTCAAAAAGTTTTTTGGAAGATGGGGTAAAATTTTCATTCTTCAACTTTTTCAATATACCTTTCAGGAGTTTCAAATCCAGAATTTTTAGGGTCTATCTCATAATTGAATGTAGCTTTATCTCCTTTAACACACATAACATAAACATAACCCAAATGCTTTCCATCAACAACTTTGTCATTAAATCTCTTATAAGAAATTGGCTTAAAACCAGTCTCCTCTTCAAGCTCTCTCAAAGCTGCTTCATCAGATGATTCAGGTATTAGCGTTTTAAATTTCTCATACTTATCTTCATCACAATCCACATGTCCCGCAGGAACAGAATTATAATCTGGGTAAGTTGAATTACTTGAAGAACGCATTATCCTTAAAATCTTACCTTCTTCATTCAATACAATGTTTAAGACAGTCTCGTGAGGGATCCCATTCTTCTCTGCATATTCCTTCTCAATACCTCTCCTTTCAGACACAAAGATCCCATTTTCCCTTGATTTGTATTTCACACCAACTACATGTTTCATAACTATTGTATAATAACCTATTTTAAATTTATCCTCGACAATCCGCGAATATACTGAAACTTTAAGTTTAAATAATATTAGATTAACTACTATGGTGAGGATATCTGCACCTGGAAAGCTAATGCTTTTTGGAGACCATGCAGTAGTTTATGGAAGACCTTGTATCGTTACTGCTGTAAACCACAGAATGTCTGTAAACATGGAAAGAAGAACAGACAATAAAATTATAATTAATGCTCCGCAAATGAAAATTGGAACTTATATAACTTCCACAGAAGAATTAGACAAGGAGAATCCAAAAGAAGTCAAGTTTGTTTTAACAGCAATTAAAAACTTCTTCAAAAAATACAATGTAAGATCTGGATTAGATATTGAGACAAAAAGCAAGTTCTCAAGCAAGTTCGGTTTTGGAAGCTCTTCAGCTGTGACTGTTTCCACAATAAAAGGTCTTTCAGAATTGTTCAATGTTGAGATGAGTAAAAATGAAGTTTTTGACTTGTCTTACAAAACAGTCTTGGACATACAAAGTGTGGGAAGCGGTTTTGATGTTGCAGCTGCAATTTATGGAGGCACAATTTATTTTGTTGGAGGTGGAAAGAAAATCAAGCAAATGAATCTCAAAAAGCTTCCTTTAGTTGTTGGTTACACAGGGGTTAAAGGAGACACACCAACTTTAGTAAAAGGTCTCGCAAAGAAAAGGGAAAAGTACAAGGAATTGATTGATGCTAAATTTGATATAAGTGATAAAATTGTTTCTCAAAGCAGAGAACATTTTGAAACCAGTAATTTGGAAGTCTTAGGAGAATTAATGAATTTTAATCATGGTTTATTAAACTCATTTGGTGTGAGCTCCTTGGAACTTGAGAGTTTGATCCAGAAAGCGAAAAAATCAGGTGCTTACGGAGCAAAACTTTCAGGAGCTGGTGGAGGAGACTGCATGATAGCTTTGGTACCAGAGGAAAAAAGAAAAGGTGTGGAAAAAGCAATCAATCAACTAGGTGCGGTTATAAATGTAAGCCCTAATGCTGAGGGTGTTAGAATAGAAAAATAAATTATTTGTTCAAAATCTTTGCAGCAGAAACCCAGAATACTCCACCTATGATTATTAGCACAAATGAAATGAATAAGGTTATGCTAAAGGAGAATTCTGTTGCCCCAAGAACATTGCTTTCAGCATTACCAGCAAACAAACTTGCAATCAATAGACAGAAAGCTCCTATTACTATAAATATATAAACCTGAGGATCTTCCATAATAGAATCTTTAAATAATAAATAATTAAGGAGCACACTCAGGAGGAGGCTGATACAGAACCTCACACAAAGCGTTTAAAACATTTTCATCACTCATATTTTTAACCATAACAGAATCCCTGTTACTAATAAACTCAATCTTTGTCTCGTTCCCCTTAACTTTTTCTATTACTAATTGTCTCCCTAATCTTTGAACAAGTTGTTCCAGCTCAAAGGAATCTGAGGAACCTGTGTAATAATAAGTACCTATAGTGATACCTTTTTGAATTAAAAAATTCTTCTCGCGGGTACTTAATTCTCCTTCAAAGATACCTTGATTTGAAAACTTTTTTAGCATGTCCTGCTCAGTAACTGTTTCTTCTGGATTATTCATTGCTGACATGAAAGGATAACCAAATAGGAAAGCGAAAACACTTCCAAACATCATTAACACGAAAATGCTCATCAAGAACTTCTTTCTCTGCTCCTTGTTCTTGAATAATTTGAGTCTCATAACTTAAGTGCTAAAATTTACTTTAATTTAGCCATCCTTGGCTCCTTGTCCTTGTTGCATATCTCTAAAAGTTCCCAAATCCTTATCAATTCATTCAACTTAGCAACTCGAATCTGAGAAATCCCAAACTTCGCGATTGGAGTCAGCAAGGATAAGAAAGCAATTGTTGTGTCACAAGTCTCTCCAGATCGATGAGATAAAACTGGAACCATTCCTAGTTTCTTAGTTTTTTCAATACATTTGATAGCTCCACTAATAGTGCCAATTTGATTAGGTTTTACAATCACAGAATTTGCGATTTCATTATCTAAGTTTTCCTTATGAGTTGCAAAAAGGTCATCCCCCACAATCAAACATTTATCACCAAATTTTTCTCTCAATTTCTTGAAGTTTTCATTGTCATTCTCTTCAAAAGGATCTTCAATGTAATACAAATCATAATCTTCTATCCATTTAGAAACTAATTCAAACTGATCTTCTTTACTCAGTTTTTTCTCACCATAACAGTAAGCTCCATCCTTAAACAACTCACTGGCAGCTAAATCAATACCAATCCTCGCTTTGTATTTACCAGCAATCTCTGAAACAATTTTTAATGCTTCCTCATTCCCAAAATCCATGACTAAAGCTCCTTCATCATTTACTCCAAAGAATTTATCTTTGTATTTTTCTTTTATTTCCTTCCAGATCTCAAAATTTGTTTTGATTGCCTCATAAACATTCTTAGCGTTAACAGGCAAAACTAAGATTTCCTGTATTTCCATTTTTCCTGAATGAACTCCTCCACCAACAGCATTTCCCAAAGGATAAGGCATCTCTCCTTCAGTTTTATAAACCAAGCTTTCCTTATCCAAATTAAAATAAGCAAAAGACAAAGCAGTAGTTATATTTCCTCCCAGCTTATCCAAGTTTTTTTCTAACAATTCATCAAAACTTTCCTGCGAGAAATCTCCACAAAATTTGTTCTTAATCCCTTCAAAATTCTTCATACCTTCATTTAAATCAACCAACTTAGCTTCCTTAGATCCCACACTAGCTCCACTTGGGGAACTACCAATACCAATCTTATCTCCTGAAAATATTATTGCCTCTGTTGTTTCTTCCCCCCTTGAATTGAATATCCTCCTCAAACTAATACAATCTACTCTCATGTTTCTTGCTTGCAAAAAGTTTTAGCATCTACATAATTACCATCATAAGTTTTATCTAAAGCAGGATAGTCCCCATCATTAAAACTTTCCTTATTATAAGGTTCTTCTTCAGAGGCCCAGTTTGCACATTCTCCATAAAGTTGCTGGTCACTTATACTTGGTTCCAAATTTCCCCATACATTGAAAACTGCTCCCAGCATGAACAAAACTGCTAAAACAGCAAGAATAAGCACAACTATTTTTGAAAAAGGTAATTCCATACCTTTATGTTTGTTTATCATAATTTAGAATAGTATTTTTCTATTTCTTTCTGTACATCCTCTATATCAAAGACCTTCTTCTTTACTAAATTGTCCAAGAATTTTTTCCTCTTATTTATCTCCTTATTTATTTTTTCTTTAGATATATCCTGGCTCAAAGACAACTTATCCAAGAATCTGCTATCTTTACTGTAATTAAATTTCTTACCACTACTGTCCCAAGCAAGTGTTTTAGTAGTGTCCATATTCCCAGTTCTTGGGTTAATACTTAACAATTCTTCAACATTTAGGACCCTTCTTGTTACTTTATTACCTTTCTCAATTTTTGTTAAGATAACCACACAATCTATTAGTTCAATTAGGGAACTGGGTAGATTAATTGGAGGTGTTTTCAAACGTGAGATAACTGATTCAAGATCTTCAGAGTGGAAAGTGGATAAAGTAGGATGTCCAGAAGCAATTCCTTGGAACATTACATAAGTTTCCTTACCACGGACTTCACCAACTATTACATAATCAGGATTTTCACGAAAACTCTCTCTGAGTAATTTGTACAAGTCAACTTCCCCAATTTTTAGACCCCCAACAGATTCCCTTGAAACAGTGGAAATCCAATTCTCATGGAACAGTTTAACCTCTCTTGTGTCTTCAATAGAAACAATTTTTGCTTTAGGAGGTATGAAGGTTGATAAAGTATTTATGAAAGTAGTCTTCCCAGCTCCTGCACCACCTATTACCAATATACTTGCCTGATTCTCTATTAAATACCATAAATAAGCTAAACCTTCTGAAGAAATTGAATTCAAAGAAATGAGTTCTGTTGGAGAGAAAGGAATTTTCCTGAATTTTCTTATTGAAAAATTAGGACCTCTTGGTGAGAGTTCCTTTGAGATTGTTCCCTGAACCCTTGAACCATCCTCTAAACTACCTTCCAGAAAAGGATTTGTGTAAGTAATGTATTTGTTACATCTTTGAGCTAATTTTATAACAAAATTTTTCAGATTTGTAGTATCTTCATATTTTATATTAGTTCTCATACTCCCAAACAACCTGTGCTTTATGTAAATGTTAATGTTTGTTCCGTTGCAGTTAATATCTTCAATATAATCATCATGCATCAAAGGTTCTATCTTGTCAAGACCAACAAAATCCCTATAAATATAATACATTATTTTCTTGAATCTCTTTTCCCCAACTTTAAAATCGTGCTCCTTTATAAGATATTTAATTTTTTTCTCCAAAAAATCAATCAAATTGTCCCTGCTTTCAATTTCTTTGGGGGACAAATCTATTAATTGCAGAAGATCATCATAAAGTTGTTCAGATATTTCATCATCCTTTTTATTAGTTTGAGGCTCTTTCAATTCATAAACAAGTTCTTTTGATTTTTTATCATAATATAAATGAACTTTTGCGTGAGGTTTTAACAAGTAATAAGAGGTATCCAATTTCTTTAAATCCTTACACCTTTTAATCTTTTGAGTAGCTTCCTCAATTTTGAACATAATCATATATCTTTAAAATTAATACAAAAATCTAATTTAAATTTTTAACAATTTTGTATTCCAGTTTGTTTGAGTGGATTAATAGGAATTTCATAACAGTTAGAATAATTATTTTTTTGATACTCCAAGGCTCTACCTCGGTTGGGAGTTTCATCTACTAACATAGGGAAATCTATCCCTACACCTTTGCTCACATCCCTCTGCTTCCATACTTTCATTTGAGTAATATAATCTGCAGGCGGTAAGTAAATTATCCTGGTTTCCATCATTATTTATATCTCCGACCGGAATATTTTCTGGAGAATTTTCGGTTTCAAAATATTTCTTACATCCTATGTTAAAAGCATTTTCTGGCTTTACAGTTTGGGGAAGAGGATTTGTTCCTGTGATGAACATGTACCCTAAAAAAACAAGAACCAGTATTGCAAGAGTAATTATAATCACAGAATTTACAGGCAAATTGATTCCTTTCATTTATTAAGTAGTATTTAAATATTTAGTTATGGGTTCAAAAGAAGAAACAAACTTGTTAAAGAAGAAAGCGAGAAATTTTTTTGAAAATGCTGAAAGTTTAGCAAATAAAAAAATTTTTGATTTAGCAGCTTTTAATTTGGAACAGGCGGCACAACTTTTTTTAAAATCTTTTTTGTTAGAGAAAAAAGGATATTATCCAAAAACACATTCTTTGAGGATTCTATTATCACAGGTAGCAGAATTGGATGAAAGAGCAAAAAAATTATTGGAGGACGAAAGTTTAGGATTAGCATTATTGGAAGATGCATATATAACATCAAGGTATTTTGCCAGAGAGTTTGAAATAGCGGAGATAAAAAAACTTGTAGAAGTAGTCCAGAAAATTATACAGTTAGTAGGATGAATGAAGTTTTTAAAAATTGGGAGACTTATGCAAAAGAAATAAAAGAACTAAGTACAAAAATTTTAGGTGATACTCATGTCTATGGATTTGGTAGTGTAATTAAAAAAAAGTACAGTGCCTGCAGTGATATAGATATTTTAATTTGCTCGTCCTCTATTCCAGAAAAAGGTTTGAGAAGAGCCAAAATAATCGCAGAGATAAGGAAAGAACTAAAATTACCTTACGAATTTGAATTGCATTTGCTAACTTTAAAAAAATTTGAAGTTTATAAGAAAATGTTTGGTAAACTTAAAGAAATTAAATAATATCATAAAACTAAAAGGAGTGTCTCTATCTATTCAAACAATTATTATAATTGTTATCTCTGTTCTGGTACTTGCAGTTATAGTTTTGTTTTTTACAGGAATTTTTAATCCTGCTGCAGAAGGATTAACTTCTGAAGCAAATTTACAGAAGGAATGTTTGGACTGGCGGAGATACAGTTATGATTATGATCATTTTGATAGTACTAATTATCCTGGACTTGAAGAAAAATTTGATGGTGCGATTACTGCAAAAGCTTATTGTAGTGGACTTTCTGCAGAAGTAAACTTGGAAGAAGCCTCCGATCCAACTTCTTGTGAAGGCATACCAATGCCAAACCATGTTTGTTGTTGTAGAGAGGATGACCCAACAGACTGCGATTGGTATGAGGGAACAGATTGCCCTTAAAATATAATTAATAGTATCTTAAAAGATCAAGGCAATCCAGGTGGACTACTAGGAACAGAACCTCCACTAGGAACAGAACCTCCAGAAAACACTAAAATCAAAACCAAAATCCCAACAACCAACAAAACCTTCCAGCCCATACTAACTAAACAATCCTACAAAAACCAGACAAACCAACAGGAATTTATAGAGTCTTATAATTATAACTCTTTTATATATATAAATTTCTTTACAGGGCTAAGACCCTTTGTTATCCAATTTCATTTTTTTGGATTAAACCTTTTTAAATTATTTAGCCAATAAAAGGTTTATGGGAAAAAGAATTATTTCGCAGAGAAGAGGTAAAGGAACCTTTCCCTACAGATCTAAAAAAAGGGAAGAGATAAAACTACCCAAAAAAGAAGGAAAAGCTAAGGTTATTGATATTAAGCATGTTTCTGGTAGAGATACCCCTATAGCAAAAATCCAGTTTGAGGATAACTCAACTGAATATGTTGTGGCTCCTGTTGGCCTTACAACTTCACAGGAATTGGAAATCTCCCCAGAAGCAAAACCTGCTTTAGGCAATATAATTCCTTTAGGTAAAATCCCTGAAGGCTCCTCTGTTTATTTCATGGAATCAAAGTACAAAGATGGTGGTAAATACTGCAAATCCTCAGGGACTTTTGCTATAGTCAAATCCCATGAGAAAGAAAATACATATATTCAATTACCTTCCAAAAAAATTAAGAAATTAAAAAATAATTGCAGGGCAATAGTTGGCAAACCTGCTGGTTATGGAAGAGTCTCAAAACCATTTTTGAAAGCTGGAATAAAATGGAGAAGAATAAAATCAAGAGGGGGTTTATTCCCTAAAACTTCTGGTAGCAAGATGAACCCTGTGGATCATCCATATGGTGGAAAGACAAAACCTGGTCAATCAACCTCAACCTCAAGACATGCCTCACCTGGAAGAAAAGTTGGCAGCATAGCACCTAAGAGAACAGGCAAGAGGAAGAAGAAATAATTGTTAAAAATATAGGTTTTGATTTAACCCTTGACAACCCCTATTGGAACAACTCTCACAACTTTCTTTGATATACCTGAAATATCTGCAGCTTTTGCAACCTCATCAATGTCCTTATAAGCATCAGGGCTTTCCTCAGCCAGAACTTTTGGGCTTGTGGACTTTGCAATAATTCCTCTTTTAGCTAAATCTTCTCTAATTGTATTCCCCCTGAAATCTCTTATTGCTTTCTTCCTTGACATCACTCTTCCAGCACCGTGAGCACTTGAGTAGAAAGTACCTTTTGCTTTCTCTCCACCAACCAATATATAACTTGCTGTTCCCATTGAACCAGCAATCAAAACAGGCTGTCCAACATTTTTGTAAGAATCAGGTAGTAGATAATGCCCAGAAGGCAAACTCCTTGTTGCACCTTTCCTGTGCACATACAAATTTCTCTTTTCTCCTCCAACTTCATGCTCCTCCAACTTACAAATATTGTGACAAACATCATAAATCAAATCCATTCCCATGTCTTCCCACTTTCTTCCAAAAACTTTCTCAAAACCTTCTCTAACCCAGCTGGTCATCACTGTTCTGTTTGTAAAAGCATAATTAACTGCACCTTTCATAGCTGAATAATAATCTTGTCCTTCTTGGGAATTTGCAGGTGCGCAAACTAGTTGATTATCAGGAAGCCAAATATTGTGCTTCTTAACAGCATTTCTATGAATCTGCAAGTAATCAGATGCAACCTGGTGACCTAGACCACGAGAACCACAATGCAACATTATAATCACATTACCTTTCTCATCAACACCAAAAGCTTTTCCAGTTTTCTCATCAAAAATATTATCTGCTTTCTGGACTTCAAGAAAGTGATTGCCTGCACCTAGAGTTCCTAATTGTGGCCTCCCCCTTTTTTTAGCTGTATCTGAAATCTTGTTTATATCTGCTCCTTCCATGCACCCATTCTCTTCCATGTTTTCCAAGTCCTTTTTTGTTGCGTAATTATTCTCCTCAGCCCATTTTGCTCCCTTGACTAAAACTTCATCCAATTCATCCTTGTCCAATTTCAATTTTCCTTTGGCTCCAACACCAGAAGGAACCTGCTTAAACAAAACATCTATTAATTCTTTCAATTTTGGCTTTACTTCCTCATAACTCAAATTTGTCTTAATCATCCTAATTCCGCAGTTAATATCAAAACCTGTACAACCACTTGAGATTACACCTTCTTCTGAATCAAAAGCTCCTACAGCCCCCATAGGAAGCCCATAACCCCAGTGAATATCAGGCATGCCGTAGACAGGCTCCACAACCCCTGGTAAGCATGCCACATTCGTCAATTGCTTGATTGCTTCATCCTCAGCAGCTTCCAGAATTTTATCTGTGGAAATTAATTTAGCATTAACTCTCATCTTTTCTCTGGAGCTCTTAGGAATTAAATATTCTACATCTGAGATTTTCTTCAATTTTTCCTTCATAATCTAAACCTATTAAAATTATTAAGTAAGTTTTTATATATTTAAATAAATTATTTTATGGTAACTTGTGGAAATATAATAACGGATCCAAACATATGCTCCATGCTTTTCAATACAGTATTCCCATGGATTTTCAGCTTCGCAATATTCTATGGTTTGCTAATCAAAAGTGAAATTTTTGGGGGTGCTGATAAGCCAGTAGCAAGAGGAGTATCAGGGATTATAGGAATTGTAGCAGGATTCTTAATAGTAGTATCTTTTGGACCAGCATTTGGTGCTTTCCTAGCATCAGTAAGCGGAACAATAGTAATGTTTGCTTCAGTAATCATAGGAATAGTAATGCTGTTCACAATAATAAATCCTGACTTATTAAAGGGAAAAGGTGAGTTTAGTTGGGCAAAATTATCTGTCGTTGCAGCAATAATCTTGATAGCAGGAGCGATTATTAGTGGTTATTCATGGCCTACATTCACTTTCATGACATTTGGAACGGATTTGTTAGCATTGGCAATAATATTGATTATAATAGGTGTATTGGTTTGGTTTGTGACAGCTACAGGCGGAGGAGGTACATCCGAAGAAAATAAAACCGAAAAACAGAAGCAAGCAGGAGAATAATATTTTTTTCTATTTTTATTTTTATGAATGTTTTGTTAATAACAGAGACTTTAAGTTCTAACTTTGAACCTAAGTTAATAAAAGAACTCAATAAAATAGATATCAATGTTGAAGTTATAGATGTATCCAAGAATAAAGACTTTAACCCAAAAAAATATGATTTAGTTTATTCAAGGATGATGCCTTATGAGAATTGTGGGTTGCTTAGTTATTATATCTCTAAGATTTTTGAAATAAGAGGTAGCAGGTTTGTGGATACACCAGATAATGTTCTAACTTTTCAAAATAAGTTACTCTGTTACGAATTACTTAAAGATAAAGTTCCTATGTTAGAATCTGAACTTTTATTACCTAAATCAAAATTGAGAAATTTATTAAATAAAAACAAAATTTATAAACCTATTCTTGGGAGAGCAGGTTATTATGTTGAAAAGATAAGAAAAACTTCTCCGAAATTGTTAAGTTTATATAAGAAGAGACTTGAAAAATCATACAAAACATATCCTTTCTTAATTGAAGACTATATAAATTTTGATAAGCTAGTTAGGGTTTTTATTTTAAACAAAAAACCTTTGTTTGCTTTGTCTTCAACTAAAACCAATTGGAAGACTTCTATCTACGAAAATGTTTTTAAGTTCAATATGGACTCCAAATTAAAAAAATACTCAAATATAGTGGCAAAGGAGATAAATTTGAATATAGGCGCTTTTGACTTTTTCTATAAAAATGGAGAATATTTATTCAATGAATTTAATTATTGTTGCGATTTACCTAGAATAAATAATATCTTGGGGTACAATCTCCATAAAAAGGTTGCAAAAGTTTTCAAGAAATTAGTCTAAACTTTTTAATTAACTCTCTAAAAAACACTAGTGGATAGAATAGTCTAAAAAATTAAATTATGGCTCAAACCAGAAGAATTGCATAGCTACAAAAGGGTAGATGAAGAAGAAGTTATGTAAATAGTAGACTAAACTTTAATTTCTATATACCTTTGTCCAATCATAGATTTATGTAAAACTCCTGTTATCACATTTTCACCCTCCTTAAGTTTCTTATTACTGAAAATATAAATATCTCCGGTTTCATCTCTTATTTTGTAAATAAAGTCTCCTTCAGAGGTCTTCTGAATAAATGAAACTTCACCCTTGAGTGTTACTTCTCTATTAAAAAATTTAGGATCACTTATAATTTGTTTTATTTTAAGTTTTTTCCTTTTTATATCTCTAACTTTATTTTTTAGTTTTATTTTTCCAAATTTATGTTTTAATTTTGTTACCAAACCTTTCGAATATCTAAAAAAAGAAACTGGCAAAGATATAACCCACTTTAATAAGGCAGTTGGAAGCAATTTTTCTTTTAAGAAATTCGCTTTAGCTTTCTTTTTTCTTTTTAGCTTACCTCTTAGTTCGTAAATCTTTTGCTGAGTCTTAACCATGATATCTCTAAATGTTTTTTCATCAATCTTCCTTAAAAAATATTTTTTCTCTGTTTCTTTTCTGGAGTTTGTAATTTCCTGCTCTTTCTCTTTTAAATTTTTTATTTCCCTACTGAGTCTAAAATATGGGTAGGTAACTTGGGTTATTAAGTAGGAAGATATTAAGATAATAATCGCTGCTAAAACCAAATTCCATTTGTTTTCAAGTAGGAACTTTCTTATTTTTAAAGTTATTAGTTTGCTATCTATATAATCAGTTTTTGTTTTAATTTCATCAACTTGTTTTTCTAAATTATCTAGATTGTCTGTTTTTATACTCAAATTTGATTCTTTAATAAGAGTTTCTATCTCTTGTGTTCTTCTTTCTAAATCAGTAACATCAACCCCTGCTTCTCTATATCCACTAACTTCATCTTTTAATTCAGGCAACTTCTTTTTAACTGAATTTAAGTAAGAAATGAGTGGATTTTCTTTAACCACTACTTTCAAATTTTCTTCTTTTTCTATATCCTCACTTTTTACTTTAAACTTTACTAAATAATCCCCCACCTTTTGAGAAAGTTTTGTATGAATTAAAATCGGCATTGTTTTTATTTCTTTTTTCCTAAGTTCTAATCTTTCTGTATAATTTAAATCACAGCATTCTTTCTCTAGAGAAATACCTAACTTTAAAAGTTTTTCTCCAGTATTCTCAAGTTTTATGGAAGATTTTTTTGTTTCTCCTTGTTCAATTTCTAGTATTTCTTGATCAATTGAAATTCTAAAATCTTTTTCTGGTTTGCAAATAGGATTATAAACACATTGTTTTTCTGCTAAACAACCTGAAGGATTACATACTCTTGTTTGATACATCTCTGTTGCGGAGCAGTTAGATAAACCACAGCCTTTATCTTTCCACTCTTTACAGGTGCAATTAGTTATTCCTGGAACACCTCCTCCACCTCCACCTCCATCTCCTTCAGAAGGTTCTGTAGTAGTTTTAGTTGTTGTAAACATTCTTCCAGTATAACCAAGGTTTCCACCAAAATAAGAACTTGAATAAATAAAAATTTCAAAGTCTTCATCTGGAGCTGTAAATATAGAACTGCCTTTATAACGTCCTGTTTCTGGATCAAAAGTTAATCTTGCATAATCTTTAGTGCACTTTGGACAATAAGCAGTAACAGCAGCACCCTCTACAACTTCACTGTGCATATCTACCACAGAGACATTCATATCTACTCCTGTATTTGGAGGATAGTACCCTGTTTCCGGGTAAATAATTTCTGTAGGAATTTCTTCAGAGACAACAAAATTCTCATTATATTCTCCACTATTTCGGTTTTTCGTTACATTTACATAAATTGTATAATTCGTAGAATCAGCCTTTTCTTTGACAGCTCCAGGCTCATCTTCTGGTTCTATCCGGTAACTTCCAAAGTTTGTAATAGTATTGTTAACTAGGGTAACATCATCACCAGCCTTGTTAAGTACTAAAGTTAGATTAAATCCTTCTACAGGTAAATTTCTAACATCTTTTACAGATACATTGAAATTTATTTTATCTCCTTTGTTGTAAGGATTGTAGGTAAGTATAACTGTTTTATATTCATTTGTTACATTAAATTCTTCTGCTATTGTATCCACACAGTTATCTGCAAGATTACAAGAATAAATTTTAAATTCGTAAGTTCCATTTTCATTTGTTCCATTAAAATTTAGTTCATACAAATTGTTGGGATTCAAATTTGCAGAGATATTCTTGGTAATATTACTTGGCCATGTTACTTCAACAGAAACATTTTTTATTGCTGTTTCATTTTCTGTGGTATTTATTAAAAATTTGTTTATTTCATTTAAGTTTGTAAGATTATAATAGTTAAATTTGTTTATTTCTGGAGGGGTATCGTCCTTCCGAATTACTGTAATATTTATACTTTTGCTTTCATTCAGATTTGGAGAATAAGCTGTTATATTTATCGTTGTAGTTCCATTCGCTGTTGAATTAATTGGGAAAAATACTCCCTTACCCTGATAATTGTCTTTCCATAAAATATCCCCTATATCATTTGTTTTATTTGTTGAGTTTATAATGGTTTCATTTTCTATGGATATGTTTACAGATATATTTAATAAATCACCCTTGTTAGGAACAATAAATATTGGGAGATCGTAAGTGGTATTCTTTACAAGAGTTCTGTTTTCAGCTTTTATTAAAATGTTTCCATAAGATACATTAAAGTTCGCCTGCTCTGTTTTATTGATTTTTGAGCTTAATATTACTGTTGTATTTACAGAATAATTTCCGGATAAGTCTATATTTTGGTAATTTTTAGTATAAAAATAAATATTATTGGTTTTATTTTCAAAATTAAAGTCTATAGTTTCAGTTGAATTATCTGGTTTTGAAATTTTTGCTTCCACTTTAGAAATTGAGGAAGCATTTCCTGATATATTTGCGGAGAAAATTTGTGTTTTATTTATTTCTATTGATTGATTAGAGAGTGAAGAACTCAGGTTTAATTCAATAATTTCAAAGAAATCTGTTAAATCAATTTCTTTCAAATTTCCAGAGGTATCATTCAGATAAATTTTTGTTATATTATAAGTTCCTAATTCATTAGTTTCATTTGTAAATTTCCAAATATCAAATTCTGTATATTGGCTTTCTAAGTTTAAACTTTTATTTGTACTGTTTCCATCATGAAATATTTCAGCAAAAACATTTTCTATTTCAACATTATCTTTTGTCTTAACAAAATATTCTACTGTCTCATTTTTGTTAAAACTCTTGTTTATTGAAGTAGTTATATTTGAAATAAAATTATCTAGGTTTGGGCTCCAAGATTTCCCTAAAAAATCTGGTGGTTTTATATCTTCAACTTTAACTTTGTAACTTTTTGTTGTTGTATAATTTCCTGTACTTTCTTCTACTCTTATATTCAATGTATAGACCCCTACATCTGATATATTGAAATCAACTTCTGTATAGTTTGAGGAACCTGATTCCAAGTCTCCTAAAGATATATTTTTTCCCTTTATACCTGAACTTAAATTAAATAAAACATTATAAGCCTCTCCTGTATGATTTGTAAGATTTTCATTTTTTATCGTAAAATTTAAATAAAATTCTTTACTTTGATTCACAATACAAGTTGTTTCATTGAAAGAATTGCATCTGTCACAGGTTATATTTGTAATATTTAATAAAGGTGTTCTTATCTTTGTTGTTGTAGAATAATTTTTTCCTCTGAATCCTAAATTCCATGTTGAGTTTAAATCTTGGCTTGGGGTTCCAGCAAGTAGATTTGTTGTTAAACTGATATTTGTTATATTTTTTTCTGTTGTTAAATTTATTTGAGTATTAGTTTCTACTATCGAACAATTTTGGCAGTTCCAAGAAGTAAGATTGCTATAATAATTTGAATCTGGAATATATAAAGTTAAGTTCTGATTTGAAACTGTTTTGTTGAAATTGAAAGTTAAATTAAAACTTGAATTTCTTCCAGCGTCAATTTCATTATTTTCTCCAAAATTTATTTCAACTGATGGTTCAACAACTTTAAAACTTAAATTTATCTCAGTTTCATTTAAGTTTCCTAAGGAATCATTTGCAAATACCTTTGTAATATTATATAAACCTACTTCTGTTGGAGTTATTGAGGTAGTCCAAGTTCCATTTGTTAGGTTTCCACTCTCTAAATCTAGTATTTTTATTTCACTTGTAGAACTATTTGTTATGTTAACTGAAACTTTGCTCACCTCCCTTAAATCAGTAACATTTGTAGAAAAATTAACTGAGTCCCCAAGATAAATTCTACTATCCTTAAAATGATGATCCTCTGATATATTTATTATGCAATCTCTTATCTCTGGAGGTTTTTTATCAATTTTTATCAAAGAAGAGTTTTTTATTGTTTCGTTATTTCCTGCTTTGTCTAAACTGTAATAATTAATATATTTTTCACAGACTTGTTTTTCATCACAACCAACTTTTACTTTAGTAGTGTCATTGTAAACTTTTGTTAGATTACAAGTTTCAGATTTGTTTGCAATACAGTAATAAGTTGAGTTGCGGCCTGAACCTTCATCTAAGCAAGTTAATTCTATTGTTTGGTTTTTATTTGTCCACTTAGAAGAAGAGTTGTCTGTTGTGTTTGGAACTTGTTTGT
>JAGXOL010000039.1 GCA_023659895.1 Candidatus Aenigmarchaeota archaeon LH_S7 | reverse complement strand
TCCTTACTTTCTGGCAGGGAAAGAAAAGATTTGATATCCAAAGTAAATATTCAATTTTGTTAAATTTCCTGGCAGCTTTGATCTTGATTCCAGTAATTTTTCTTACTGATAATCTCACTTTAATCGTCCTTACTTATTTTGCCTCCCGAACCCTTCTTGAAGCTATTTTCTTTAAATCTACTCTAAAAAAAATAAAAAATCAAGGAACAGAAAAAGAGACTATATCTTTTGGAAAGCATTTAAGTTTGATGCGAAGTGTTGCGATTTTCGCAAATAAAATTGACAAAGTTATTATCTGGCAGTTTATGGGACCCACTTCAGTAGCAATTTATTCTTTTGCTCAACTTCCAATTTCAAGACTTCAACAATTAATCCCTGTCTCTCCTTTGGCCTTGCCAAAACTGAGTGAAAAAAATGTTAGAGAAATAAAAAAAGGACTTTTAAAAAAATTTTTCCAACTCTTTTTGGTTTCTGTTCCTTTATCTCTGTTTTTTATTTTAATTGCTCCTTATATTTATAAAATTCTTTTTCCTGCATATTTAGAATCTATCATTTATTTTCAAGTTTTAGCTTTAATCTTAATTTTTATTCCTTTTAGGCTTCTTAGTATCTCTTTAGTGGCAGAAATGAGAAAAAAAGAGCTTTATATTATTAGATTTGCTACTCCTCTTTCAAGAATAATTTTATTTTTGGTTTTGACTCCTTTTTATGGAATTTGGGGAATAATCGCTGCAATTCTAATTTCTCAAATTTTAAACGGAGGACTAGTATTCTACTTTTTTAAAAGGATCTAAACTAATTAACGGGTCTTTGATCTTTTTCTAAATACAAATAATTAAATGAAATTTTAATAATTCGTTATTTCCCCAAACAATTTTAAATATTCCTCAATTTTCTCATCCCATTTAAAATTTTCTTTCAGGTATTTTTTTGCTTCTTTTCCTAGTTTAGTTTGTAGTTTTTTGTCTTTGATTAGTTTTTGGAATACTTTTTCAAATTCCTTTGGAGAAGATTCTCTTAAGAGAAGTCCTGTCTTATTGTTAAATATTACCTCATCTGCTCCTTCTGCAGGGCTGGCTATTATTGCTTTTCCCAAGCACATTGCCTCTAGTAAGGAAGATGATAAGGCCCCTCCTGAAATTGTTGAATGAATAAAGATATCTGAAGATTTTAGTATAGATAGTGCTTTCTTTCTAGGCAGTTTTCCAAGGAAATTTATTTTTGGGTTCTTATATTTGTTTTCATATTTTTTCTTTTCAGGGCCATCTCCTATAACTAAGAAAACAGAATCTTCCTGAAGTTTCTTTGGTAAATTAGAGAAAGCTTTTAAGGCGTTGTGTAAACCTTTCCAGTAGATTAATCTGCCACAGAAACATATTTTTGTTTTGTTCTTGTAGTTTTCTGAAATTGTCTTATCAAGTTTTGTTTTCTCAATTTCTTTTATTTCCATTCCTCTGGTTATCAGATAAATTTTCTTCTTTCTGAATTTTTTCACAAATTTGTAAGAAGCTTGTGATATAACAACGCAAATATCTGATCTGCTTAGAATCAGCTTCCCTATTATTAAATCATAGAGTTTTGTTAGAGAATTTTTCCATTTGGAGCCTAGGTCAAGGTAATCACTTCCATGCTCAACATGAATGTGCTTTTTTCTAGTTAGTTTTGAATATAGGAAGGAAAATAGACTAGGGAAAAAGAATCTTGTTCTTGACATTACATAATCTGGTTTGTTTCGGGTTGCTTTCTTTAATAATTTCCAAAATTTTAGTGTCCAGAATTTTGGGAGAGGATTTCCAAAGATTTCAACAGCAGGGTATCTTACCACTTGTAAATTTTCCTTTATTTTTTCTTTTTCCTTGGTTTTTGGGAGATTTGGTGTAAAAATAGTTATATAAAAATCTTTCTCACTCAAATGTTTTGAAAATTCATAAACATGGGTCTCAACACCACCTATATGAGGTGGGAAGAAAGGAGAGAATATTAGCAACTTTCGCATAAGAATAATATAACAAAATGTTTAGAAAACTAAAATCAAAGCAATTTCTTTTTCTTCTTTTTTGCTTCTTCTTTCTTTGGCAACG
>JAGXOL010000038.1 GCA_023659895.1 Candidatus Aenigmarchaeota archaeon LH_S7 | reverse complement strand
ATTGGAAATTTATTTATCTTTATTTTTTCAATAAATTTTCTTAAAATTTCTTCTTCACCCTCAGCAACAATTTTAACATCTCCACCTTCTAAATTTTCAGCATACCCAACAATTCCAAGTTTTCTTGCAATTTTCTGAACTACATCCCTATAACCAACTTTCTGGACTTCTCCCTTTGCAATAATTTCTACTCTTTGCATAATTATAACTTTAAAATCCTTTAAATATAGATGAGGACATTGCTTCCAATATCAGCATTCCTTGTGTCTCTATGTATCAATACCTGTTCCCCCAGCTTATTTCTCATAATTATCATTAACCTTTTGAAAACATCAAAGCTCTGCCCGCCTGTAACATTGCATTATAAGCAATAGATAAACACCAGTCATAATCTTTATCTTCAAAAACATTTTTCGCAGTTTTTAAATCTCTTTTTGCTAAGGATAATGAGTTCTCTACAAGATTCTTATTTACCCCAACTTTTTCCCACATCTTACGCGATGATCTTCCTGAGTTCATTTTCATCTCCAACAAGCATTATTACAGAGTTTTTACCAATTTCATTAAGCAAGTGGTGTTTTTTTGCCCTCTTCATAAACAAAGATTTTTTCCATAAAATATAATTAATTTCTCTTCCAGTTTGTTTTTCTATTTTTTGAATAATGTCAGTCAACTCATCCTCTTTGACATCACCAATAACAAATAAATCAATATCGCTCTCCCTACTTTCAATACCTTTTGCAAAAGAACCAAAAATAAAGGCAAAATCAATTTTTAATTTCTTTAAAGATTTTTTTATCAAATCTCCAAAATATTCTGTTTTTATAAAAATGCTTTTAAGTTCAGCAAATATCAATGAGTTTCTGTTTATCTGGAATATGCTCAAGTTTCCTTTTTTTGATTTTAATACAAGATTTAATTCTTTTAGCTTTTGCAATTCTTTTTTAACATAAATTGGCGTTATTTTTACTTCTCTTGAAATCTCTCTTAAATGAAATTCTCTATCTGGATTAAAGATTAACAACTCTAAAATTCTCATTCTCGTTTTTGAAGTAAATAATTTCTCTAACATTTTAATTCATAATATTAGGTATACAATTATATATAAAAAGTTTACTTAAAAAAAGAATTGAAAGACTGGAAAGAGGATTGCAGAAATCTAAATTAACAGAAGAAAAGGCAGAAGAGTTAGCAAACAAGATAAGCGAAGGTTTAGCTAAAAGGTACATTGTATGGATAAACTATAAGATTCGTTGTAGATGCTAATGTTGTTATCTTCTTTATTGTTTCCATCTTATTCTCTCACCTTGACTTAATTTGTTTTTGTTCTTTAAATTAAGCCCTTGCTGTTTCTAATCAATTTCTAAAATGCCTTGTTTAAAATCCAAACAAATTCTAAAATTTCTAAAAAAACTTAAACCAAGCAGACCATCCACGTAACTTTTTGCTGGCAAATCATGAACTACTACCTTAACATTTTCTGCTTTTTTCCCAAATACAGAAATTGATTTTATAATTATTAAAGGAACTTTTTCAACACCTGATACCGTTGTCATATTTATTCTCTCCTTTGACAATTCGGGTTGATAACCTAAAGCTTCTGCGATCTCCCAGGGAATTAAAACATAAGTTGCTCCAATATCCAAAGCCATTTTTACTTTTTTAATTTCATTTATTCCTTCCATTTTAGGATTTACACTAATTATCGGTTCTTTTGGATTAAAATTACACTTTACCATCTTATCACTAAAAATGCAACAGCATAACCTTTTTCTGGAATTTTTCCTGTGTAAAAATGATAAACATATTTTCCTTTCATTTGCTTCATTGCAGCATAAGTATCTTCTCTATTCTTACTGTGTGCTATTAATTTAACATTTACTGGTTCTCCTAACTCATCCTCACTTAAAACCTCAACCAAAACCCACTCATCTTTAAATTTCTCTTTTATTTCTTCTATTGTTTCCATCTTATTCTCTCACCCCCTGACTTAATTTGTTTTTATTCTTTAAATAGATTTAAGAATTTTTCTTTATCCAAATCATTTCTTAATTCACTTAAATTTCCCATATTTTACATCAACCATATCAAATCTCTGAATTGTTTCCTGGTGAAAA
>JAGXOL010000037.1 GCA_023659895.1 Candidatus Aenigmarchaeota archaeon LH_S7 | reverse complement strand
TTATAATATTTTCTGCGAAATATGTTTTGCTCTACAGAAAAATATAAATATAAATTATCTTTAATTAGATTGTGAGATGGAGAGGAATTTCCCGTCTTATGAAATCTGCGAAGGATTTCTGGGAGGAAACTCTACCCATTGATGGTTCAACAGCCTGAAGGCTTTGAAGTTAGAAAAGAAAGTTCCTTGCCCTTCTTCTAAAACAATGAAATCAATGATTGAGTGAGGAAGGACAAGCTGAGAACCTAACTTCACCAAATGATATGCAAGCAATCGCGCTTAGAAGAATGTTCCATGCCTTACCAAAGAAGAAGCAGTGCTTCGGAGAGGGCTAACAAAAGGTAGGTTACTACCATCTCATATTTTATTATTTCTCATCAAAACAAAATTATGGGAGAGAATGTAAGAGTTCATGCTTATGCTTCAGGTAGAGTGCAAGGAGTTTTCTATCGTGAAAATACAAAGCAAAAAGCTCAGGAACTAAGTGTTACTGGTTTGGTTAGGAATTTGGAAGATGGAAGAGTTGAGGCTGTGGCAGAAGGAGAGGAAGAAAAAGTTAAGGAGCTATTGGATTGGATGCAGGAAGGACCTTCAGCAGCAAGAGTTGATAACTTGGAAGTTAATTGGGAAGATTACAAAGGAGAGTTTGATGAATTTGAAGTTAAATTATGAATGAGTATGAAAAATCCATTAAGATCGCAAAAGAAATCACAAGTTTATTGAAAAATATTAAGGAAGTTAAAGTAATTTTCTATTTTTTCTCCATAATCCTCCATTTTCCAAATATATAAATATTTAAGGATAATTATGACAAAAAACAAAAGGTCAATTTATAGGATTATACAATCTTTTATATACCTTAAAAACATCAATTATTATGTTATTTAAATTAAGTAAGAAATTAGTTTTTGGAATTTTATTTACTATATTACTTTGTTCAGGTTACTTAGCTGTTGCAAGTTATATGACTTCACCAGAAGGATTAAATTACCCAAACCCAGGGCACTACCCTGGGCAAATAGGTCCAGGAACTTTTAATACTTCTGGTTACTCAAATCCAAACTGGACTTTCCCAGGGAATTTGAATGTGGGCGGAAATATTTGTTTGGATTATTGTAGATCAACATGGCCATCAGGAGGAGTATCTTCTTGTTCAGACTGTAATTCAGATTTTGTCAATGAAGGACAGGAAGGCAGTATCAGTTCAGCAATGATAGTTGACAATACCATTGATGATGCTGATGTCGCTGACAACTCCCTAACTGCCTCAAGTTTGGCTGCTAACTCAGTAGGTTCTTCAGAATTAGTATCTTCTTACGAAAGCGGTTCTGCTTATGATTCCAGATTTGTTAATGAAGGACAGAAAAATAGTATCAGTTCAGCAATGATAAAAAATAATGCAATTACTTCTTCTGACATCGATAGCAGTTCAGTTCAAGAAAGAGTTTCTGACTCTTGTTCTTCTGGTTCTTCAATTAGAGTCATTAAAGCTGGTGGGACGGTTATTTGTGAGCCAGATAATACAGGAATATCTTCTTGTTCAAATTGCGATAGAAGGTTTGTTAATGAATATGGAGATTGGATGAGAGGGTATTTAAACGCAGATTATGTTAAAGGTAGATCAAAGCTCTGTATTGGTTCAGATTGTCGAACTAGCTGGCCATCAGGAGGAGTATCTTCTTGTTCAGACTGTAATTCAGATTTTGTTAATGAAGGTGGAGATACAATGAGTGGTAATTTGGATGTGAGCGGAGTTACGACGGCAGAGGGAGGATTGGATGTATATAAGTCTGCTACAGTAAGAGAAAATTCCTATGTGTGGGGCGATTTGGATGTGAGTGGAAAAATTACTAGTAGTGGAGGAGTTGATCCACCTTATGTAAGTTTTGAGATGGAAACTAGGAAGAGTATTGCTGAAAGAGTAGCAAAGGAAATACCCAAAGAAAAACAAAATCAAGCAATTCAGTTCTGGAATGAAGAAACAAATCAATTTGAAGTGTATTTGCCAACAAAAGGAGAATTTAGAGACCTGCAGGGAAACATTTTAGTGGAAATAGAGAAATAGTCACAAAACAAAGAAAGTCCAAACCTCCATACAGACACCGGAAGGAAAACGGGAATTTATTTGTTCGGGGAAAAATAAAAGAGAATTTTGATTTTGGTGAATGATTTCTTATTTAAATATTCTAAAAGAACAAAATGGTTATAAGGGATATTCTCAGGTTCTACAGAATA
>JAGXOL010000036.1 GCA_023659895.1 Candidatus Aenigmarchaeota archaeon LH_S7 | reverse complement strand
GTGTTATACTCTCTTTGGTGTGTGAGAGTGAGAATACAATAAAATATTTGTATGAAAATAATTATTAAATTTTAGGTTTATAAGAGGATTAGAAGGAAAATTTGGGGTTTTGGGTAATATGGTGAAATCATTCTTGAACAGTGTTCAATTATAAAAAAGGGAAATATATTATGGTAAGAAAGAAGGATACCACAAAAATAAACAAGATAGTGAAAGTATTGCTGAAATATCCTGATGGTGTCTGGATAAGACAGATCTCCAAGGAAAGCAATATAGCTGCCTCAACAGTTCATTTCTATGTAGAGAATATTTTAGGGGATATTGTGGATAATATAGGGGTAAAGAACAAGGAAGGCAAGTATTTTGGTGTCAGAGTGGTTAGATTAAAGCCAAAAATAAAGGAAACTGTGGAGAGAGAAGGTCTAAACAAAGTATATAAATACCTGAAAATGTATGATAAAATTTAAATCAATATTTTTTGTTTATTTTGGTTAAAATTTAATATTTTTTGTTTTTAAAGAAATGCAATAAAATGATTTAAATTGGTGATTAAAGCTAATTTAGATATTTAATAAGTTGTAAGAATGGGAATAGGTTAAAGGAAGTTGCGTGAACCAAATGTGAACTTCACGTGAACTTGAAGCTTCCGCGTGAACGAAACGTGAACGAAAATATCAAAATTTGGTGTTTATGGGCTAAAATAAGACGTTCACGTGAACTTGAAGCTTCCGCGTGAACGAAACGTGAACTTGGCGTGAACGTACGTGAAGTTCACGTGAATATCTTCTATAGTATATAAATAATTATTTTTTGTTTATATGAGCTAAATATAGATTTTATAAAAGAGTGGGGATATACTAAAAGAGTTTAAAAAGTTTAGAGGATCTATAAATATCTACGTAAACTTGTGTGAAGTTAACGTGAACATCGCGTGAACTTGTATTTAGCGCGTGAACTTCACGTGAACGAAAAGTGTTAAATTTTGCATTTATGAGCCAAAATAAAGAATCGCGTGAATGTGCGTGAACCAAATGTGAACTTCACGTGAACTCCATCAAGTAAAAACCGACAAACGTGAACTTGTGTGAACTTCACGTGAACTTGGATTGATGAAATAATAATAATTTTAGAGAAAGTTATTTATATAGTTTATGATGTGTATATTATTATAGTAATTCACGTGAACCTGAAAGCTCTACGTGAACTTCACGTGAACATATACTATAGAATATAAGTCTATTAAGGCTTATATATAAACCTGTGTGAACACACATCTCATTAAGAAAATTTAAAATGGAAGAGGAAAACAAGTATAAGGAATGGCTTAAGAAGCATAATCTCCAGAAAAATCCTTTCATATTAGAAATAAATCCCTCCTTGTTCGTTGGTTACCAGCAACAAATATCCAACCTATTAAGTAACATCAAGCAACAGCAAAAACTAATCCTTTTATCAGGTCCTACAGGAAGTGGGAAAACCACAATAATCTCTTATCTAAAAGACCAAAACAAAGATTATATTTATCTAAACAAGCCACCAAAGGAAACTAATGATTTAATTAACCTCTCAGACTATTTTATTAAAGATTTAGGTTTTTTAAGAAAAATTATTACAAGAAAACCTAAGAAAATTAATGATTTACCTTCTTTCCTAGACAAAATAATAACCAGACCAAAAGTGTTGTTTGTGGATGAGACTCATGAAGCAAGTACAGAAATTTTGGAATGGTTAAGAGTAATGGTAGATCATGTAAAAAACCTCACTTTTGTGTTTTCTGCTCTTCCAGTGTTTGATGATATGCTCACAAAAAATCTTGAGACACTTAAAAAGAGAGTAACCAAGAAAATAGAATTATCTGCTCTCACAAAAGAAGAAACCGAGGAATTAATAAAAAAAAGGATCAAACATGCGGGAGGAGAAGATATCAAACCTTTCAGCTACAATATGGTTGATTATATATATTCAAGAACAGGGGGTTTTCCAAGGGATGTAATTCTGCTTTGTAATGATTTATTTAACATGGCTGTTGAAAAGAATTCTGATATAATTGATCACAATTTGATGGAAGAGAGCAATAAAAAACAAATAGAAACCTCACTCAAGATGGATAATTTGAAGCATATCCCTGAAAAGCAGAAGATGGTAATAGATATTATAGCTCAAAATGAGCCTATCACTCCTGGGGACTTGATACCTTATTTTGATGAATATCAATCCAATAAACACGCTTTGAGAGCAATAAATAATCTTTTAGGTCGCTTAATCAAGCAAGGTTTTGTGGAAAGGAAAAAGGAAGGTAAATCCTACTCATATAAGCTTAGCACTTCGACAAGAACTATCCTTGTGAAAGGGTAAGGGAGAGCCCCTTGTTTCTTATGGAAGCCCTCAACAAACCTCTTCGACACGGGTTTAAGTATAACACTGTTATATTGGATAAATATGTTTAGTTGTAGAAATAGTTTAAACACTTTATACTTATTTTAGTATAAGACAGGTAAACAAAATCATAACACTGTTATATTTATTTTATAAGGTTTTTATCCATTAATAAGTATGGGATATGAGGAATTTTTAAAGGAAAATGAAAATTCAATTAAAGAAGGAGCAACAATAGATATAAATACAGGTGATTTTTTAGGGGAAACGTATATGCTTTTATCTTTATGTGAAGATGGAGGAGTAATAGATCGTTATATAGTGAAGGAAGAAGAAAAAAACTCTATATTTGATTATTTACCAGAAAAATATCCTGAATACCTTAGCCCTAAACTAAAAGACCCTATGGCAAGATTATATATAGCTGATGAGTTAGAAAAGAATAAATTGCTACTGAAGTGGGTCCCATAAACTGCCAGATAATAACTTTG
>JAGXOL010000035.1 GCA_023659895.1 Candidatus Aenigmarchaeota archaeon LH_S7 | reverse complement strand
TTGCTGAAATCCAGTCCTGTGGGTGACCTCCTGCTTCTGTTGTTGGAGTTACAAATTGGATTTCTGGTGGAACACCTATTGTTATATCTCTTGTTTCTGTCTGATTTGTATTACCTGCTGTATCATTTGCCCATCCATAATAGGTGTAAGTTCCGTCTGCTAAGTCTGTTACATTATCATAAAATCTATATTGGGTTGAATTATATTTTGAGAATTCTGACTGATAGTGCATTTTTATTTCTTCTGCTGATAAAGATCGGTTGTAGATGTGGACTTCGTCGATGATACCATCTACTGGCCAATCTGCTCCACCACCTATTCTTAATGGATTAGCATCTGTATCAATCGACCCAGCATCTGGAGTTCTACTTGCAAACACATCTCCATCAACATATATCTTTTGTCCATCTGTTACCCCTGGATTGCAAGTGGCTACCATATGATGCCATTCTCCTGTTGTTACCATGCCTATATCTGGTCTTAATTGGTTGGCAATTCCACCAATCGAAATATCAAAAGCAAGGTCTCCATCTCCATCATTATAAATCTGCCAGTTCGCTGCAGCAGGAGATTTTCTAACAAATACACTTGGCCCGTTTATAACACCCAAATTTAACCAAAACTCAACAGTAATCGCATCAGTAATATCCAAACTAACTGAATCAGAAACTCCAACATAATCATCCACTCCATCAAAACTCAGAGCAGAGCCAAATTTACCAGATGTCCATTGAGCCCTAATCTGGTCTTCTCCACCCTGAGAAACTGTTAGATTATAATTCTGTTCAGTAGTAATTCCTCCTGTTCCTGGAGTTCCAGCCTCAGAATTTCCATAATAGACATAGTAATCTGAGGTTGAGGTTCCATTTTCGATTATAGCCTGAGCATTGAACCAAATCATTGTATCTGAGGAATTAAATTCAGTTGAGTTTGTCCTGTTTATTTCTGTTGTTATATGGATAATTCTCAAATCATCTCCATTGGCTAATAATTTTCCTTGAAACCAAACTTGCAGTATCTAAAGTGAAGTTTATTGGATCTCCTGCCGTCAGGTTAGTGTCATTGTTATTCGTAATTGTCAGTTTCTTTCTATATTTAAAACTGTCATTCCACCAATCACTTGGTTTTGCTATTGTTCCATTATTCCCATATTTTGAAATATCCACTGCATATGTTGAATTCTCTCCTATTGCAGAATTATTGTTGAGATTCATTCCCAAAATTAAAGAATCATCATAGAATGTGTAATTTGTTGTGTTCCAGTTGAATTTGAAAGTGTTTAAATTGGGTTCATCTATTGTGATGTTTGCTTCTGTCCAGTTTCTTGATATTGCTGTTCCATTTGGCTCTGTTGGTGGAGTAAAGTTTAAAATTGGATTTGTTGTATCCAAATCTATATCTCTTATTTTTGTATTAGAATTTCCTGCAGTATCATTTGCTGTTGCGTTTAGATAATAATTATCCTCTGGTAAACCTGTGTAGTTAATGTAGATTTGTGTGTCTGAGGTTGTGTTTTCTTGGTATAGACCTGTTGAGTTGTAGAGGGAGAGGGTTAGAGTATCAAAATTTGTATCTGAAGCTGTTACATTTGCTGAAATCCAGTCCTGTGGGTGACCTCCTGCTTCTGTTGTAGGATTTACAAATTGGATTTCTGGTGGTGTTGTATCTATTTTTATTGTCTCATTTTTTGTTTCTTCTGAATTTCCTGCTATGTCCTTGCTTCTGAATCTGATATAAGAGGTTCCTTCAGTTGTAATCTGAAAGTTTGAGGTTTCTTCTGAGCCGATTGTAGAGGTTGGTTCAGGTGAGGTGTATTTGCGGATGATGAAATCATCGTAATATTTCGCAGAATCTCCACTTGATTTCAAGTTCAGTTGATTAGAAGTGCTTATATCATTATCTGTAACTGTTCCTTCATAATTTCCATCACGATAGAATTTAAAAACACCATTACAATCACGAGTAAATCCATAAGTATGCCAATTAGTTGTATCATCATAATCTGTGCTAGTCCATATCTGGCTTCCAGTACCCCCAAGTTCTTTATGCAGCTGGAAATCTCGATCATAATAATTCGATAAAACACTCAAATCATAACAATTATCAGCGTCTACCCAGACAACCCGATTATCAGCATGGTGATATTGTTCGGTTGAATCTAACCTGCACTTGAACTCAATAGCGAAATAGGCAAGAGGTTGTGGTATTTGTATTTTGGCTCCATTATCTGATGTTGTGAGATAATTGTTGACAGCAGACCATGTACCTGCTATTACGTCCCATCCATCGTAATTCCCATCCTCAAAATCATCAAAGAACTCAAGTGTATTGGTTCCATTTGAGGCAGAACTTGCCTCGGGGTTGCCGTAATACATGTATAAAGTTTCTTGTGAATTTGCCTCGATGAATGGAACCTTTACCCATGTTTTACTCGTGTTTACGTAATATTCTAGGGATGATTTTGTTATGTTCGCTGTTCCATTAGTAGAATAGGTTATGTTTGTTGAAGAGTCTAGCCATGATTGGGAGACATTTGTGAATGTGGAGATATTTTGGGTTAGGGGCAGGGTTCCGAGACTATTTCCCTCAACATAGACTGTTGTGGTCCCAGACATTGAATCATTCAAATAAGTAGTTGTTAGGGTTGCGTTTCCAGATGAAAGCCAGTTTTCAAGGGAAACAAAGTGAGAAGCTGAGGTTGTTGTATCTAACTGGGTTGAGTTCTCTACTACAATTTCCGTGTTCTGCTCATAGTCCAGGGATGATTTTGTTATGTTCGCTGTTCCATTAGTAGAATAGGTTATGTTTGTTGAAGAGTCTAGCCATGATTGGGAGACATTTGTGAATGTGGAGATATTTTGGGTTAGGGGCAGGGTTCCGAGACTATTTCCCTCAACATAGACTGTTGTGGTCCCAGACATTGAATCATTCAAATAAGTAGTTGTTAGGGTTGCGTTTCCAAATGACTTCCAGCTTGTTACAGAAACAAAGTGAGAAGCTGAGCTTGTTGTATCTAACTGGGTTGAGTTCTCTACTA
>JAGXOL010000034.1 GCA_023659895.1 Candidatus Aenigmarchaeota archaeon LH_S7 | reverse complement strand
TAATAAAAAAGAAGATAAAAACAGCGTGGCATCTTTATACAATACTTTTAAAAAATATTGATAGAGATAAATTCTTTAAATATATGAGAAATAATAATATTGGTGTTAATGTTCATTATATCCCAATTTATCACTTTTCTTACTATCAGAAACACTTTAATTTTAATCCTAAAGATTTTCCAGTAACAGAAGAAGTTTTTAAGAAAATTATTACTTTACCCTTATTCCCAAAGATGAAAGATAAAGAAATAGAATATATTTCTGATATAATAAAAAATTATAGGTAATATATTTATGGTAAACACAATTCAAGAAAAAGAAGGGGTAGGGAAATTTGGAGAAGAATATACCGATAGAAATTATATGCTACCAGATGAATTTGATAAGCTCCTATACAGTAGAATAGGATTTTATAGAACTGAGCAAATTGACGAATTTTTGTCTGATTTGAAGTTGAATAATATCCTTGAGGTTGGTTCCAATGTTGGAAATCAATTATTACTTCTGCAGAAAAAGGGTTTTAAAAATTTGTATGGAATTGAACTTAATCGATATGTAGTAGAAAAATCGAAAGCAAGAGCAAAAGGAATTAACATAATTCAGGGCTCTGCTTTTGACATCCCATTTAAAAATTCATATTTCGACTTAGTATTTACATCTGGCTTATTGATTCATATATCTCCTCAGGATATTAATAACATTTTAGATGAAATATACAGATGCTCAAAGAAATATATAGGGGGTTCTGAATATTTCTCTGAAGATTATATCGAGGTTAATTATAGAGGGCAGAAAGAATTGCTCTGGAAGACGAACTTCGCAAAATTGTACTTAGACAGATTTCCTGATTTGAAACTAATTAAGGAAAGAAGATATCCCTACCTGGCAGACAGAAAACTTGTTGATCACGCTTTTTTATTAAAAAAGATTGAAAATTTTAGGTGATTTCTATGAATACAGTTGCAATGATACCAGCAAGAGGAGGGTCAAAAGGAATCCCAAGAAAGAATATTAAAGAGTTATGCGGAAAGCCGCTTATAGCTCACATCATAGAAACTGCTCTAAAGGTAAGAGAAGTGGATAGAGTCATAGTATCTACTGAGGATAAAGAGATAGTAGAGATAGCAAAGAAACATGGTGCTGAGGTACCATTCATTAGACCTGAAGAACTTGCCAGAGATGAAACGCCAACTTTACCTGTTTTGCAGCATGCGGTGAAATATTTAGAGGAGAAGGAAGATTATAGACCTGACATAGTAGTTCTACTGTATGCAACTTCACCCTTGCTGAAAGCTGGACGGGTGTCAGAGGCAATAAAGATGCTAAAAGAAGAAAAATTTGATTCTGTTTTGAGTGTAGAAGAAGATAGAGGACATTACTGGATTGAGAAGGAGGGCAGTTATGAAAGATTGTATCCAATAGTTTTAAAGAACAGGCAACTCACCAAACCTTTACTTAAGGAAAATGGGGCAATTTATTTATGTAAAAAAGACTTATTAATGAAAGAAAATACAGTGGTTGGAGGGAAAATTGGCTTTTTAAAAATGCAAAAAGAAGAATCCATAGATATTGATAAGCCTATTGACTTTAAGATTGCTGAGTTTTTTATGATAGTATGAGAAAAATCAGAATCGGAAGTAGGCTAATAGGAGGAGAAGAGTTCTGCTTCATCATAGCAGAAGCAGGTTCAAATCATAACGGCAGTTTAGAACAGGCAAAGAAATTGATAGACGTTGCCGCAGAGGCGAAAGCGGATGCAGTTAAATTTCAAATATTCAAGGCAGAAAATTTATATTCAAAATATACGCCAGGGTTCAGTTATTTAAAAGGGCAAAATATTTATGAACTAATTAAAAGCGTAGAAACACCGAGAGAATGGATAAAAGAACTTGTAGGATATTGCAAAGGAAAAAATATTAACTTTTTAGCTTCTCCATTTGATTTTGAAGCCGTTGACCTATTAGATAAATATGTTCCAGCGTTTAAAATAGCTTCTTTTGAAATTACTGATTTAGAATTGCTTAAATATGCAGCAGCAAAAGGAAAACCAATGATTATTTCAACAGGAATGGCAAATTTGAGTGAGATAGAAGATGCAATAACTGCGATAAAATCCGTTGGGAATGAGGATATAATATTGTTGCACTGCAATTCTTTGTATCCAACACCGGTTAAAATTGTCAATTTGAAAGCGATAGAGACAATGAGAACTGCTTTTAAAGTCCCAATTGGATTTTCTGACCATACTTTAGGAATTCATGTCCCGATAGCTGCGGTTGCGATGGGTGCTTCTGTGATCGAGAAACACTTTACATTGGATAGGACTCTACCTGGTCCTGACCATTCTTTTGCTATTGAGCCGGATGAATTGAGAGAAATGGTGAAATACATAAGAGAAGTGGAGAAAGCGAAAGGAAGTGGAGTAAAAGAGAAATCAGAATTAGAGGGTGAGGAGATGTATGTAAAGGCGAGGAGGAGTATTCATGCTAAAGTAGATATTCTAAAAGGGACAAAAATAACAAGGGGTATGTTAATTGTAAAAAGACCGGGATATGGGATAAAACCGAAGTTTATTGATGTAGTTATCGGAAAGGAGGCAGAGAAGGATATAAAAGAGGATGAGTGGATAACTTGGGAGATGGTATGAGGTGTTACAAATTAAAATGTTAGAGGGAGAATCTATAAAATTAAGGCAGGTAGAAGAAAAGGACTTATCAAAACTCCGTGATTGGAGGAACTCTCCACACATCCGGGCATATACCAGAGAATATCGTCCACTAAATATGCTAAAACAAAATACTTGGCTATCGTCTCTTTCAACAGATCAAACAACCATCATGTTTGTCATTGAGGAATTGGAGTCCTCTGAGGTGATAGGTTGTTGTGGTTTAACCTACATTAATTGGAAAGAAGGATGTGGAGAAGTATCCATATACATTGGAGAGGAAAAATGGCAGGGAAAAAGATATGCAACTGATGCGCTCCAAATTTTACTTAAATATGGATTCCATGAATTAAGATTACATCGAATTTATGCTGTTATATTTGAATATAATGAAGCAAGTATAAAGTTTTTTGAGAAAAATGGATTTAAGTTTGAAGGTAAACACAGAGAAGTAAGATTCTGGAATGGGAAGTTTCATGATGAGCTGGTG
>JAGXOL010000033.1 GCA_023659895.1 Candidatus Aenigmarchaeota archaeon LH_S7 | reverse complement strand
GATTTATATAGATCTATAAAAAAAAGATTGAACGAAATAAAAAACAATCAAAATTTTAGAAATTTATTTGTGTATAAAGGAATTGATTTATGGGATTTATTTGAAAAGCAGATAGATTATATATTTAAAATAACACCTTTATTTTTGGCAGATATGCTTACAATTACAGATGAACTTTTAAAAGTAGAAAAACCAAAAGTTGCTGTTTTAGTTGGTGAAAGTGATTTTTATTCAAAAGCTTTAATTTTAAATTCAAAAAAATATAATATAAAAACAGTAACCTTACAGTTTGGTCCTATAAGAAAAACCTTTTCTGATTTAAATCCTACAAATGATATTATACCTGATATCAAATGTGTTGATGGTAATTATGAAAAGAATATTATAACCAATATCTACAATTATTCGAAAAAGATTGTTAAGGTTACTGGAGAACCAAGATATGATTGCCTAGTTAAAAATAATTGGGATAGAAAGGATATTTTTAGACAATTAAATTTAAGTTCAAAAAGGAAGATACTTCTTTTTATAGACGGAGATTTAAGAGCAAGCTTAAAATTTTTACCAGAAATACCAAATCTTACTAAAAATTATAAAATTCAAGTAATAGTAAAACTACATCCTGGTATCTCCAACAAACGGAAAAGAATATATAAAAAATATCTCGGATGTGAAAAATATATAAAGATAGTAGATAACTTTAATACTTCTAAGTTAGTATATATATCAGATGTTGTAACAACTTCTGGTTCAACAGTTGCTATAGAAGCGATAATAGCAGACAAGCCATTAGTTTTATTAGACCCTTTTCATATTAATATAGAACCACACTACGCAGAAGAAGGTGGGGCATTACTTGCCCACAATGAAAAAGACTTCAGAAAACTTATTAAATCATGTTTATTTGATAGAAAACAGATAGATAAATTAAAAATAACAAGAGAAAAAAGCAAAAAATTACATACAGGATACAATCCTAAAGGCCAGGCAACACAAGAAGTTGTAAAGATAATAGAAAGATTTTTGTAGTTTTATAATTAAAAATAATCCTTTATAATTTATCTAAAATATATTATGTGTGAAAAACACTACCATAAAAAAGGTGATTTAGATGTCTATGCTAGATGAAAAAACAATCTTGATAACTGGAGGAACCGGCTCATTTGGTCAAAAATTTACTGAAATTCTTTTAAGAGAACATAATCCAAAAAGTGTGCGTATTTATGATAATCGTGAACTTGCAGAAGTACAAATGGAAAAAGATTTTAATGATAATAGATTGAGATTCTTGATAGGGGATGTTCGCGATAGAAACAGGCTTTACAGGGCAATGAATGGCATTGATATTGTTGTTCATGCTGCTGCTCTGAAACATGTACCTATATCCGAATATAATCCAATAGAAGCTGTAAAAACAAATATTGATGGTGCTGCAAATGTTATTGATGCTGCAATAGATAATTCAGTAGAAAAGGCAATTGCAATTAGTACAGACAAAGCTGTTCACCCGGTTAATTTATATGGAGCAACTAAAATGGTTGCCGAGAAACTATTTATTCAGGGAAATACTTATACAGGAGGAAAAAAAATTAAATTTAGCTGTGTTAGGTATGGAAATGTGGTTGGAAGTAGTGGGAGTGTAATTCCACTATTTAAAGAACAAAAGAAAAATGGAGAAATTATAATTACAGATGAGGAAATGACAAGATTTTGGATTACTTTGGAGCAAGGCGTGCATTTTGTCATAAATTGTCTTGAACTGATGAAAGGTGGGGAAGTTTTTATTCCAAAAATTCCAAGTATGAAAATTACTGATTTAGTAGAAGTTATAGCTCCAGAAGCTAAAAGGAGAATTATAGGTGTACGCCCCGGGGAAAAACTTCACGAGATTCTTTTAACAGAAGAAGAAGCCAAGCACACAAAAAATTTTGACAATTATTTTGTAATTGAACCAGAATATCCTTTTTGGAAAAAAGAGAATTTTAAAGATGGAAAACCACTACAAGAAGGATTTAGATATACAAGCAATAATAATCAAGAGTGGATTACGAAAGAGCAACTTAGAAAAATTGTTGATAACTTATGATATATAAAGAATTATCCCGTGTAAAGCATAAAAGAGAGGAGGGTTGGCTTTCTGAATTAATCTCAATGAATTACAGAGATGATCCTTTTAATTGTCTGCATTCTTATCTGGTTTTAATAAAACCCGGAAAGATACGGGCAGAGCATTACCATAAAAGAAAAGAGGAATGGCTCGCAATTACATCCGGAAAAATTAGTTTGTTCTTGGAAGATATAAAATCAAAAGAGAAAAAGAAAATAATTCTTGATTCAAATTCTGAAGATTATAAAATAATTTATATTCCCCCTCTTGTTGCTCACACAATAAAAAATGTTGGTGATAAAGAAGCAAGTTTGGTTGTGTTTAGTAAAACTTCAGAAGATTTAGAGGATACAATTCCTTATAAAATAGAAGAAGAAAAATGATACCCTATGGACATCAATGGATTGACGAAAAAGATATAAAAGAGGTAGTTAAAGTTTTAAAAAGTGGGTGGGTAACAACAGGTCCAAAAGTTCAGGAATTTGAAGATAATTTGTGTAGATACATTGGAAGTAAATATGCAGTTGTAGTTAATTCAGGAACTTCTGCTTTAGATATTGCAGTTCAGACTTTAAATTTGCCAGAAGGCTCTGAAGTGATAACAACACCATTTACTTTTGTTGGAACCTCCAACGCAATTTTATATAATAAATTAAAACCTGTTTTTGTGGATATTAATAAAGAAACAAGAAATATAAATTCAGATGGAATTAGAAAAAAGATAACAAACAAAACAAAAGCAATAATTTATGTTGATTACGCCGGGCATCCTTGTGATATAAAAGAGATAAAAGAAATTGCCAAAGAAAATAATTTATATCTAATTGAAGATGCCTGTCATGCTCTTGGTACGGAATATGAAAATAAAAAAATAGGAAATTTTGCAGATATGACAATATTTAGTTTTCACCCAGTAAAACATATTACAACGGGGGAAGGTGGTGCTGTTGTTACCAATAATGAAGAATTTTATAAAAAACTGAAAATGTTAAGAAATCACGGTATTAGTTTAGAAGCAAAAAATAGAAGTAGTTACAAATATGATGTAAAATCATTAGGAAGAAATTATAAAATTACAGATTTTCAATGTGCTCTTGGAATTTCTCAATTGAAAAAATTAGATAAATTTATTGAAAGAAGGCAATATTTATTTGATCTTTAT